>NZ_JBNCLD010000004.1:0-399159 GCF_049844505.1 Micromonospora sp. DT229
ACAGACGATCACGCGGTGGCCGCGCCACCTCTACCCGCTCCCATCAGCGAAATCTCAAACGGCGGCTGCCGTACTAGAGGCTAGCGAGGTCCACTGTGGTGGAAGGCGAGAAACTCCATCCACAACAGCCAGCGCCATCAACCGCGTCATCGACAATTGAGTGCACTGTGGCCGACGATCGGTCGGCAGCCGGGTATCGCCTCGTGCGGCGCCAAGCGCCTTTCAGTTGCCGCCGACCCGTAGCGGCGCGCCGGTGAGGGCGTCCAGGACGGGTCGGGTGCCCAGCGGCTCCTTCAGGGTCACCTCGACCTCCTCCAGCTTCAGCATGGCGTCGCAGACGTCCGTGGAGCGCACCACCGAGCCGCCCACCACCACGAGGTCCTCGCGCTCCTGCACCAACGGGGTGATCTCGGAGTCGCAGCTACCGACCCCCAGCCGGAAGGCGAGCCTAGTTCCGTCGACCTCGATGATGTTCTGCGCGGCTACCAGCCCCTCCGGAGCGGAGTCGGAGGGGACGACCGGGTCGGGCACCGTACCGACCGCCTGCGGCGCGACCGCGGTGGCGGCCACCACGGCACCGATCTCCTCGACGGTGAACAGCCAGGCCGGCACCTGGGCCTCGCCACGGCTGGTGTGCAGCGGCGCGGTGCCCAGTTCAACCTTGCTGATGGTGAGCGCTACACACTCCCCCTGTGGGCGGCTGCTGACCGTGTCGTCCGCTCCGGGCGCGGGCGGCGGTGGGGTGGCGGGTTCCTTCGGCAGGGTGGGGCAGGAGGGCGGCTCACTGCCGTGGGTGAGGGTCCGGAAGGCTTCGTCGGCGTCGACAAGCGGCACCCGCAGCTCCCCGTCCAGGAATCGGATGGTGCCCTGGTCGGGCTGCCGGGCCGGCAGATCGGCCGGCTTGCGGTACCAGCCGGCCTGGAACGCCGTCTGGGTGGCGGGGGTGAAGTTCGCCTCGCCGATCAGCCGGGTGGGATCCTGCAGGGGGATGTAGCCGCTGCTCCAGCCGGGCCCGGGGCTCCACCCCTCGGCCACCGCGGCGGCCCGCCGGTCGAACGGGTCCTGGTCCTCTTCCGCGGAGGGGAGGGGAGCGGTCGGTCCGGTGCCGGCCGGTGCACAACCGGCTACGACGATCATCAGGGGCAGGCCCAACAGGGCGGCGAGACGACGCATACCTGCTCTGACGGAGGTACCCGGCGCAAGGTTCCCTGCCAAGATCGTTCGACCCCTTCCGAGGAGACGACTGCGCGCCCCGGCCGGATGGCCGGGGCGCGCAGTACAGGTGGTGGAGGTGCCGGGAATCGAACCCGGGTCCTTCGCCGCCTTGTCAGGACTTCTCCGAGCGCAGCTCGCTGTGCCTCTACTCGGCCCCTCCGATCACGCGAGCGAGTCGGTGTGACGGGCCCAGTCGCTGATTAATCTCGCCGCACGGACCCCGCGACCGGGTCCGGTTGGCCAGCCTTCTAGCTGATGCCGGCTAACTGGGTCGAAGGCACTCCCAGGCCGACAGACTCACTACTCGCCTCAGGCGGCGAGAGCGAAGTCAGCGCGTTCGTTCTTGGCGCTTATTGTTTTCCGACGAACGATTCTCGAGACGACGTCGGCTTCCTCGGCTCGCTTCCCCTGCCGCAACGTACGAAGTCGAAACCAGTCACCCCCTCGACAGGCCGCCGTCTTCCGGCGGCTCTGACAAGCGTAACGCCTGCCGCAACCGGATTCATCCCGAGGTCAGGTCGCCGACACCAGGGACGAATGAACCGGACAAACTACTCACTCATCCCTTTGCCGCGCCGACCGACCGCCCGTTGGATCTCCCGGTCCGCGTCCCGCTTGGCCAGGTCCTGGCGCTTGTCGTACGCCTTCTTGCCCTTGGCCAGGCCGATCTCCACCTTGGCCCAGCCGTCGGAGAAGTAGACCTGCAACGGCACCAGGGTCAGCCCGCCCTCCCGGGCCTTGCCGATCAGACGGTCGATCTCCAACCGCTTGAGCAGCAGCTTGCGGGTACGCCGGGGCTCATGGTTGGTCCAGGTGCCCTGGGTGTACTCCGGGATGTGCATGCCGTGCAGATACAGCTCGCCGTCGCGCTCCTGAGCGAAGGCGTCGACCAACGAGGCCCGCCCGGCCCGCAGTGACTTCACCTCGGTGCCGGTCAACGCCATGCCCGCCTCGTACGTGTCGAGGATGGCGTAGTCATGGCGGGCCTTCTTGTTGGAGGCGACGACCTTGCGCCCCTTCTCCCGTGGCATCGCCGCGCCACCTCCTTTCCCCTAGCCCACTGCCCTCGGCGGCCTGGCGGCCGGAGAGCGGAGATCATGCTACCCGAATGACAAGGGCCCTTCCGCGCGGTTTGTTCCCGCGCCGAAGGGCCCTTGCGAGGGTCGTACCGAAAACTAGACCCGCAGGTAGAAGCGGAGGGTGACCCAGGCGGTGATCGCGCTGATCAGGCCACCGACGCCGGCCATCACCGGGAAGGTCAGCAGCACCTCGCTCCAACTGACCGGGGCGAACAGCCCTTGCAGGGCGCTCAGGGCGTCGTCGAAGAGGAACTTCTTCAACGCCACCAGGGCCCCCAGGCCCAGCAGCGAGCCGATCAGGCCGGCGACCACGGCTTCCAGGACGAAGGGTGCCTGGATGAACCAGTTCGAGGCGCCGACCAGCTTCATGACGGCTACCTCCCGTCGCTTGCTGTAGGCGGCGACCTGGATGGTGTTGGCCACCAGCAGCAGCGCTGCCACCGCCATCGCTATCGCGGCGGCCAGTGCGACGTTCTGTCCGGCGGTGAACAGGTTGAAGATCTTGTCGAGGACCTGACTCTGGTCGACCACCTGATCGACCCCGGCGGCCGAGGAGTACTGCTCCGAGATGGACTTGTACTGCTCCGGGTCAACCAGGTTCAGCCGGTACGACTCGGGCAGCTGGTCCGCCTTGACCGCGCTGAGCAGGTCCGGCGAGTCCCGGAACATCTCCTGGAAACGCTGGTACGCCTCGTCCTTGTTGACGTAGGTGACCTGTGAGATCAGCGGATCGGCCTCCAGCCGGGAACCCAGCGAGGTGCGCTCCTCCTCGGAGATCTCGGTCTTGAGGAAGATCGAAACCTGGATGTTCTCGAAGTACAGGTCCTTCATGTCCGCGACCTTGCTGTAGATCAGGCCGCTGGCGCCGAGCATGGTCAGCGAGACGCCCAACGTGATGATCATTGCGATGGTCATCGTCACGTTGCGCCACAGTCCGACCAGGACCTCGGACAGGACGTATTTCATCCGCATCGGAATATTCCTCCGGCTCTCCGGCGTGAGGTGTTCGTCGTCAGATCAGGGTGCGCTGGGTTCGCCAGGTCACCCGTAGACGCCGCGGGCCTGGTCGCGGACGATACGGCCGCTCTCGATCTCGATGACCCGGCGGCGCATCTGGTTCACGATGTTGGAGTCGTGCGTGACCATCACGACGGTCGTGCCGGTGCGGTTGATCCGGTCCAGCAGGCGCATGATCTCGATGGAGGTGTCCGGGTCCAGGTTTCCGGTCGGCTCGTCGGCCAACAGGATCAGCGGACGGTTCACGAACGCCCGGGCCACCGCCACACGCTGCTGCTCACCACCGGAGAGCTCGTGCGGGTAGCGGTGCTCCTTGCCACCGAGACCCACCAACTCCAACACCTCCGGCACGACCCGGCGGGCCACCGCCTTGGTCTTGCCGATCACCTCGAGCGCGAAAGCCACATTCTCGTACGCGGTGCGGTTGGGCAGCAGCCGGAAGTCCTGGAAGACGCAGCCGATCGAGCGGCGGAAGTGTGGGCGCTTCCAGGACCGCATCGAGGTGACGTCCTTGCCGTTGACGACGACGCGACCCTTGTTGGGGGTCACCTCGTGCAGCAGCATTTTGATGATCGTGGACTTGCCGGAGCCGGATGGGCCGATGAAGAAGACGAACTCGCCCTTGTCGATCGACACGGACACGTTGTCGAGCGAAGGCCGCGACGCCTTCGGGTACGTCTTCGTCACTTGCTCAAGCTGAATCACGGGTGGTGAGTCTACGCCGTGTAACTGTCGTGCCAAGTCCTACGCCCCGCGATTGCGGGGTGAGTCATTGATCCCGCACGTCATGTGGAGATCGATGACGCACTCCGCCCACGATCGGTCACGCAGTGTCGCCGGCGAGTTGCTGCTGCTTGCGCCAGCGGATACCGGCCTCGATGAAGGAATCGAGTTCACCGTCGAAGACCGCACTGGGGTTGCCGGTCTCCTGCTCGGTACGCAGATCCTTCACCATCTGATACGGGTGCAGCACGTACGACCGCATCTGGTCGCCCCACGAGCCCGCCGCGTCGGTCTTCAGGCCCGCCATCTTGGCCTGCTCCTCCTGGCGCTTGCGCTCCAACAGCCGGGCCTGCAACACCCGCAGCGCGGAGGCCTTGTTCTGAAGCTGGGACTTCTCGTTCTGGCAGGTCACCACGATGCCGGTCGGGATGTGGGTGATCCGCACCGCCGAGTCGGTGGTGTTGACGCTCTGCCCGCCCGGCCCGGACGAGCGGTAGACGTCGATCCGCATCTCGTTCTCGGGGATCTCGATGCTGTCGGTCTGCTCCACCACCGGCAGCACCTCGACACCGGCGAAGCTGGTCTGCCGACGGCCCTGGTTGTCGAAGGGGCTGATCCGGACCAGCCGGTGGGTGCCGGACTCCACGCTCAGGGTGCCGTAGGCGTAGGGAACCTTCACCGTGAAGGTGGCCGACTTGAGGCCCGCCTCCTCGGCGTACGAGGTCTCGTAGACCTCGGTCGGGTAGCCGTGCCGCTCCGCCCAGCGCAGGTACATCCGCAGCAGCATCTCCGCGAAGTCCGCCGCGTCCACCCCACCGGCACCCGCGCGGATGGCCACCAGGGCCTCCCGGGAGTCGTACTCGCCGGAGAGCAGGGTGCGGACCTCCATCTCCTGGATGGCCTTGGTCAGCCCGGCGACCTCGGACTCGACCTCGGAGAGCACCCCCGAGTCGGCCTCCGCCTCGGCCAGCTCCAGCAGCACGCTGGCGTCGTCGAGCCGGGCGCGCAGGCTACCCAGCTTGTCGATCTCGCCGTTGACGTACGACAGCTGCGAGGTCACCTGTTGGGCCCGGGCCTGGTCGTCCCACAGATCCGGGGCGGAGGCCTGCTCTTCCAGGCGAGCCTTGTCCGCCCGCAGGCGGTCCAGGTCGAGCACCGCCTCGATGTTGCGCAGGGTGGCGTCGAGATCCTTGAGCTGGTCGGCGTAATCGGCAGCTGTCACGACAGACAAGGGTACTGCTCGGAGGAGGAGTGAGCTTGCGAGCCCCGCACTCCGAGCCAAAACAGCACTGCTCGGGACAGGAGTGAGCTTGCGAGCCCCGCACTCCGAGCCAAAACGAGAACTGATCAGCTGCCGACCGGTGCGCTCTTGAGCCAGGACAGGGCGGCCTTGTGGTACGCCACGGCGAACTCCAGCGCGCTCGCGTCGTACGTGTCGCCTTCCTTGCGCGCGTTCTTGACCTGCTCGCGTACCCGGGCCAGGGCCTCGGTGTGGTACTCGTTGGCAGCGGCCTGGAGGCTTTTCAGCTGAGTTGCGGAGTGCAGCTGCCCGAAGGCGATCCGCAGGGCGATCGGGTTGCGGATGGTGTCCCGCCCCGGGTCCTCGGCCAACCATCGGGAGAAGGTCCGTTTTCCCGCTGCCGTGATCGCGTACGGTTGACTCATCCGCGGCCCGGGTTTACCCAGCCGGACCAGGCCCTTCTCGGCCAGCGCCGGCAACTCGCGGTAGACCTGACTGCGGGTCATCGACCAGTACGGCGCCAGCCTGCGCTCGGCGGCGGCCATCAACTGGCCACCTGTCATGGGGCCCTCGTGGAGCAGCCCGAGCAGGGCCGCCGCCGTGGGGTTGACTCCGGAATCCGCCATGCCGTTCACGCTGCCACTTTGCCGGGCCGCCGTCCAGGATTTCACCGTTTCGCCACCCAATGGGGTTTCCTATGTGCACTGTCGGTGCGCGACGGTCCACCGGCGGGGCACACACCCCACCATGAGCCCCATTCCGGCAGCGGCGGTGTTAAAAAGGGCCCCTTCCTATGCACTAGGCGTTAAGAAGGGGCCCTTCCTTACGCCTCAGCGCATGTGCGGGTAGGTGTGGTCGGTGGGGGGTACGAAGGTCTCCTTGATCGTGCGGGGGGAGGTCCAGCGGACCAGGTTGTGCCAGGAACCGGCCTTGTCGTTGGTGCCGCTGGCCCGGGAACCACCGAAGGGCTGCTGCCCGACCACCGCGCCGGTCGGCTTGTCGTTGATGTAGAAGTTGCCGGCCGCGTACCGCATCTTCTCGGCCACCGCGTCGACCACCCGGCGGTCGGTGGCGAAGATCGACCCGGTCAGGGCGTACGGCGCGATCGACTCGGCCTGGGTGATCACCTCGTCGAAGCGGCTGTCGTCGAAGACGTGGACCCCGAGGATCGGCCCGAAGTACTCCGTGGTGAAGGTCTCGTGGGCCGGGTCGTCGCATTCGAAGATCGTCGGACGGACGAACCAGCCGACCGAGTCGTCCGCGGTGCCACCGGCGATGACCCGGCAACTGTCGTCGTTCGAGACCAGTTCCAGCGCGGCGGTGTGCCGGGCGAAGGCCTTGTCGTCGATGACCGCGCCGCCGAAGTTGCCGAAGTCGGTCACGTCGCCGTAGGTCAGGCTGTCCGCGGTGGCAGCCAGCCGGTCACGCAGGCCACCCTCCCAGATCGACCGGGGGACGTACGCCCGGGAGGCCGCGGAGCACTTCTGCCCCTGGTATTCGAAGGCCCCCCGGATCAAGGCGGTGTGCAGGGCGTCGACGTCGGCGCTGACGTGCGCTACCACGAAGTCCTTGCCGCCGGTCTCCCCGACCAGGCGCGGGTAGCCCCGGTAACGGGCGATGTTCTCGCCCACCGTGCGCCACAGGTGCTGGAAGACCCGGGTGGAGCCGGTGAAGTGGATGCCGGCCAGGTCGGGGTCGGCCAACACCACCTCGGAGACCTCCTCGCCCCGACCGGTGACCATGTTGATCACCCCCGGGGGTAGTCCGGCCGCCTCGAACAGCCGCATGGTGAAGTGCGCCGCGAACTGCTGGGTCGGGCCCGGCTTCCAGACCACCGTGTTGCCCAGCAGGGCCGGGGCCGAGGGCAGGTTGCCTGCGATGGCGGTGAAGTTGAACGGGGTGATCGCGTAGACGAAGCCCTCCAGGGGGCGGTGGTCGAACCGGTTCCACACCCCGGGCGAGGAGATCGGCTGCTCGGCGAGCAGCTTGCGGGCGAAGTACACGTTGAACCGCAGGAAGTCGATGAACTCACAGGCCGCGTCGATCTCCGCCTGCTGAACGGTCTTCGACTGGCCGAGCATGGTGGCCGCGTTGAGTGTGTCGCGCCACGGGCCGGCGAGCAGTTCGGCGGCGCGCAGGAAGACCGCGGCCCGCTCCTCGAAGGGCAGCGCCCGCCATCCCGGTGCCGCGTCCTTGGCCGCCTTGACCGCGGCCTGGGCGTCGTCGTGGGTGGCGTGCCCGGTGACCCCGAGCACGTGGGAGTGCCGGTGCGGCTGCACCACCCGGATCGACTCGCCGCCGGCCATCCGCTGCTCGCCCGCGACGGTCATCGGCATGTCGATCTGCTCGGCGGCCAACTCGGTGAGTCGCCGGCGGAGCCGTTCGGTGTCGGCACTGCCCGGCTCGTAGGTGCGCACCGGCTCGTTGTGCGGCTCGGGTACGGAGAACACGGCGTCCATCAGGGCTCCTGGCGATCTCGACGACGGTGGCGAAGCCGGTCCCAGGGTTGGCGGGACCTGCATTCCATCTTTTCACGCGCGGCTGTCCCGGATCCTCCCCCGGGCAGCGCCTCACCATAGATCTGGAGGCTGCTGAGACGATTTGGCAGTGATTCGTACCCACAGGACCGGACAGACCGAAGGAAACTAGATCATCTCTGCGGTTAGCAGGGGTCGGTCCCCTCCCCCATCCGGCCGCGTACGCTGGATTGCCGGTGAGGTGCCCGGGCCAGGTCGCCGGGTCCGGCGGCGAAGGGGAGACCATGAGCAACCAGCCCGGTGGGCCGACCGCCGCGCAGCCCGAACGGCCGCAGGCCACCGGCCCGACGACGGCTGAGCAGCCGGGGTCGGCGCTTCCCGCCGACGGCTCCGCCGGATCGCCGCCCTCCGCACCGGGCGCCCTGGTGCTGGCCCTGTTGGCGGCCGGCTGGTTGGCCGCGATGCTCTGGTCCACCCGGGAGGCGATCAACTCGGCCACCGCCGGGGTCACCGCGATCAGCCTGTCCGCCTTCGCCCTGCCCGGGGTGATCTCGGCCGCCCTGGTGGCCGGTACCGCGGTGGGCCTGGCAGCCGCCGAGCCGGTCACCCGCCGGGGCGATCGGGCCACCCTGCGCTTCGCGGTGGCGGTCGGCGCCGGCCTGCTGGTCGGGCTGGCCGCCGCCCTGGCCATCAGCCTCAGCTACGCCGACAACACCACCACCCGCACGATCGCCGGTACGACCGCAGCGGCGGCGGTCATCGGCGGCGCGTTGGCCGGCGCCCGCAACGGTGCCGTCGTCGGTGCCGTCGCCTCCGCCGCCCTGGGCACCCTGGTCTTCGTCGTGGGGTTCAGTGTCGCCCGGGGTCCGCTGTTCGACCTGTTCGGCGCGGGAGACAGCCAGCAGTCGATGATCACCGCCGCCACCTGGGTCTCGCGTACGGAGTCGCTGCTCGCCGGTCTCCTCGCCGGGTTCCTGGCCTTCGGCTATCTCACCTGGGCCCGACGGCGTGCCGCCCGCCGCGACACCCCTGTCACCGCCGTGCGCTGGCCGGCGTACCTGATCGCCGGGGCCGGCCCCGGCCTGCTGCTGCTGGTCGCCGAGGTGATCATCCGGGTCGGTGGGCGTTCCCTGATCGACCTGGCCGCCGCCCTGAGCGAGGCGGACGCGGTGGCCCAGACCTCCATGGGCACCTCCCGGGTCGACAACGGGATCTGGGTGCTGTTCGTGGGCGCCCTCACCGCCATGATCGTCTTCGGTCGCACCCTGACCCCGGCCCCGGAGACCGACCCCACCGAGGCCGACCCCAGCCAGGCCGACGCGGTGCGCTGAGGGCCCCGGGTCACCCCTGGCCGGCGGCGTCGCGCAGCAGGAGATCCAACTCGCTGGGGTCGTACCACTCAAGCTCGTGGTCCTCGGCACCGTCGACCGTGAACTGGGCGTCCGGATCGCCGGCCAACGCCTCCTCCACCACCTGCACGGCGGCGGCGACATCCGGTACGGCGGCGGCGCCGTCGACATGCAGGGCCGCCACGGCCTTGACCGGTACCGCCCCGTGCAGTTCCACCACGCTGGAGCCCAGCTCCCCCTCGCCACGGCTGATCGCCGAGGCAGGCAGGTCCGCCGAGACCACCACCCGCCGACGCGGGGCCGCGGGATCGTGGCGGAGCAGTTGCAGGGCGTCCTGGGCGGCGCGGGTGAAGGCCACGTACTCCAACTCCTCCTCGTCGCCCTCGGCGTACCACTCGCGCAGCATCGGGGTCACGGCGTGCCCCTGCGACACGGCGAGACCGTGCTCGGCAAGCATGGTCAGCATCGGTACGGTTGCCGGCAGGTACACCCGGACAAGCTCGTCGGTCACCGTTGATCTCCCGCTCTGCTCCGGTTTTCGGCGACTCCGCCGCGAAGGGCGCACGATCACCCGTACGCCCTGAACGTCATACACCCCCCGCCCGCCCGGTGGAAGCTCGGCGGGGCCCGGTGTGTCGGAGTCGGCATCGCCGATGGCATGCTCAGAGGTCGCCTCGAAGTCAGCCCTCGATGGCAAACTAAAGCAAACGACACCAACCCGGGGAGTTCTCGTGGAGCCCAGGTTCCTGCTCCTGTCCGACGTGGCCGCCGAGCTGAACGTGTCGGACTCGCAGGTCTACCACATGGTGCGCAGCGGCGAGCTGCCCGCGATCAAGATCGGCGGCCGGGGCCAGTGGCGGGTCGAGCGCTCCCGGCTGGAGGAGTACATCCAGCAGAAGTACGCGGAGACCGCCGAGTGGGTGCGTGGCAATCCGCTGGCCGAGCGCGACCCGGAGTAACCACATCACCCTCCAGCCATTGACCGAGGGCTCTGCCTTGCTCAAGAATGAGGTCTATCGAAAGCAAACGAAGGCAAACGCAGGGTTCCGGTGCTGAGAGGTAGAGGGCAGGCGATGATCGATCCCCGGCGACCTGGACCCAGCCGACCCCCCGTGCGGCTGCGGCCGGCACCCGCGTACGACCCACCGTTCGTCGACGAGGGCAGCGGATGGCCCGGACCCGGCGACGGTCAACTGGCCCTGGACCTCTTCTCCGCCCCGCAGTGGCCCGTTCGCAGTGGGCCGGAACGCCCACCCCACCAGCGGGTCACCGTCCGCCCGACCCCGGCCCGCCCCAGCCGGGATCCGGTCCGGCAACTACCACCGGGGGCCCTGGTCACCGCCACTCCGGCAGCCACCCGAGTGGCCCACCGCTTCGTGGCCAACTGCATCGAGGTGTTCAACGGCTTCCGGCCCCCGGTGCAGCTGCGCCGTCAGCTCGATCCCACCCGCTGCGCCCACCTGCTGCCCGAACTGGCTCGCGGGAGCGCCCGTGCCGTCGCGACGCGACGCCGCACCCCCCGCCCCGGTCTGCGACTGCGCCGCCTGCGGGTCTGCGAACCCCACCCGAACGCCATCGAGGCCGCCGCCGTGCTCACCGGAGTCGTCGACGCCAGCTGGGCCATGGCCCTGCGGCTGGAACACCGCCGCGGCACCTGGCTCTGCACCGACCTGCGGGTCCTCTGACCCCCGGGCCCCTGCACGCCGAAGCCCCGGCCACCGCTGACGCGATGGCCGGGGCTTCGGGTAGCGCTTATCAGTCGGCGGAGCCGCCGGGGGCACCGTGGCAGCGCTTGTACTTACGACCGGAGCCGCAGGGGCACGGCGCGTTGCGGGAGGGACCGTTGCCGGCCGATGCCTGCCCGTTGGCCGCCGTCTGCCGGGCCGTGCTGGAGGCCACCCCGGCACCCCGCAGGCCGCCGCCGTTCTGACGCTGCGGGGCCGCCGGTGCGCTCTGCCCAGGAGCCGCCGGTGCGCCGGGCGCCGGGCCACCGATGCCCAGGGCCGGGGCCCGCTGGTCGTCGCGCTGCACGGCCACCCCACCGGCACCGGCCTCACCGTCGATGGTCGGGGCGGAGTACTGAAGGCCCTGCTGCTGCGGTGCGCGACCCAGGCCCTTGGCGCGGATCTCCACCGGCTTGTCCAGCAGCTGAACTTCCTCGGCCTCGGCCTCGGGCTCCGGCTCGTTGACCTGCACCTCGAGGTTGAAGAGGAAGCCGACCGTCTCCTCCTTGATGCCGTCCATCATGGTGGCGAACATCGCGAAGCCCTCGCGCTGGTACTCCACCACCGGGTCACGCTGGGCGTACGCCCGCAGGGTGATGCCCTCCTGGAGATAGTCCATCTCGTAGAGGTGCTCACGCCACTTGCGGTCGATGACCTGGAGCAGCACCATCCGCTCCAACTGCCGGGTGCCCTCGGCACCGAGCTGCTCCTCCCGACGGTCGTACGCGGCGTGCGCGTCCGCCCGCAGCCGGGAGACCAGGAAGTCGGCGTCGATGCCGGCCCGGGAGCCGCCGGCCTCCTCCTCCATCTCCTCGATGGTGAGGCCCACCGGGTAGAGCTGCTTGAGGCTGGTCCAGAGCTGCTCAAGATCCCATTCCTCGGCGTAGTTCTCCGAGGTGGCGCCCTGAACGTACGCCTCGACCATGTCGTCGATCATGTTGCGGACCTGCTCGGAGAGGTCCTCTCCGTTGAGCACCCGCAGCCGCTCGGCGTAGATCACCTGGCGCTGCTTGTTCATGACCTCGTCGTACTTGAGGACGTTCTTACGGATCTCGGCGTTCTGCCCCTCGATCTGGGCCTGAGCGCTCTTGATCTGGCGGGTGACCATCTTCGACTCGATGGGCACGTCCTCCGGGATGTTGAAGCGCTCCATGACCGCCTCGACCGCACCGGAGCGGAACCGCTTCATCAGCTCGTCCTGAAGCGACAGGTAGAAGCGCGACTCACCCGGGTCACCCTGCCGGCCGGACCGACCACGCAGCTGGTTGTCGATGCGTCGGGACTCGTGCCGCTCGGTGCCCAGCACGTAGAGCCCACCGGCGGCGGCCACCTCATCGGCCTCGGCTTCGCAGGCCTGCTTCCACTTCGGCAGGACCTCCTCCATCGCCTTGTCGTACTCCTCGGCGTTCTCCACCGGGTCCAGACCACGCTGACGCAGCTCGCTGGCGGCGAGGAACTCGGGGTTGCCGCCGAGCAGGATGTCCGTGCCTCGACCGGCCATGTTGGTGGCCACCGTGACCGCGCCCTTGCGGCCCGCCTGGGCGACGATCTCCGCCTCCCGGGCGTGGAACTTCGCGTTCAGCACGGAGTGCGGGATGCCCCGGCGGCGCAGCAACTGGGAGAGGATCTCGGAGTTCTCCACCGAGACCGTGCCGACCAGCACCGGCTGCCCGGCCTGGTGGCGCTCGGCGATGTCCTCGATGACCGCGTTGAACTTGGCCTTCTCGGTCTTGTAGATGACGTCGGCCCGGTCCTGCCGGACCATCGGCCGGTGGGTCGGGATGGTCACCACGCCGACCTTGTAGACCTTGTTGAACTCGCCCGCCTCGGTCTGGGCCGTACCGGTCATGCCGGAGAGCTTGTCGTAGAGGCGGAAGTAGTTCTGGAGGGTGATGGTGGCCAGGGTCTGGTTCTCCTGCTTGATCTCCACCCCCTCCTTGGCCTCGATCGCCTGGTGCATGCCCTCGTTGTAGCGGCGACCATGCAGGATGCGGCCGGTGAACTCGTCGACGATCAGGACCTCACCGTCGCTGACGATGTAGTCCTTGTCGCGCTTGTACAGCTCCTTGGCCTTGATGGCGTTGTTCAGGTAGCCGACCAGCGGGGTGTTCACCGACTCGTAGAGGTTGTCGATGCCGAGCCGGTCCTCGACCTTGGCCACGCCGCGCTCGGTGACCGCGATGGTGCGCTTGGCGTAGTCGACCTCGTAGTCGCCCTCGCCGTCCTTGCCGGACTGGAGGCGGGCCACCACGGCGGCGAACTCGCCGTACCAGCGGGCGGAGTGCTCGGCCGGGCCGGAGATGATCAGCGGGGTACGGGCCTCGTCGATCAGGATGGAGTCGACCTCGTCGACCACGGCGAAGTTGTGGCCCCGCTGGACCAGCTCCTCCTTCGACCAGGCCATGTTGTCGCGCAGGTAGTCGAAGCCGAACTCGTTGTTGGTGCCGTAGGTGATGTCGCACTCGTACGCCGCGCGGTGCTCGGCGGCCGGGCGGTTGGGCAGCACCACACCGACGGTCAGGCCGAGGAACTGGTGCACCCGGCCCATCCAGGCCGCGTCACGCTGGGCCAGGTAGTCGTTGACCGTGACCACGTGCACGCCCTTGCCGGACAAGGCGTTCAGGTAGACCGGCATGACCGAGGTCAGGGTCTTACCCTCACCGGTCTTCATCTCGGCGATGTTGCCGAAGTGCAGTGCCGCGCCGCCCATCACCTGGACGTCGTACGGCCGCTGACCGAGCACCCGCGCCGCTGCCTCCCGGCAGACCGCGAAGGCTTCGGGCAACAGGTCGTCCAGGGTCTCGCCTTCGGCGAGCCGCTCCCTGAACTGCTCGGTCATGCCGCTCAGCTCTTCGTCGGTGAGGTTGACGTAGTCGTCCTCGATCGAGTTGACGGCGGCGGCGATCGCCTTCAGCCGGCGCACCATACGCCCTTCGCCCGCGCGAAGGACCTTTTCCAGAATCGACACGGATCAACGCTCCCCTAGACAGTCTGGACCCATCGTAGGCGTTTAATCGGGCCGATGGTCACTGGTGGCGGCGGTCGGCCATCACGAAACCGACATAACGCGCGACCCATCAGGGTACCCGCCCGGTTTACCCGTTACGCCGTGGGCGAACGATCCGGCACGATGGGTCGAATGGACCCCGTGGAGATCACCGAGGCCGGACTGACCCTCCGGCCGTGGCGGCCGACCGACGCCGACGACCTGCATCGCGCCTGCCAGGATCCGGAGATCCAGCGCTGGATCGACTTCCCCCGACCCTACCGGCCGCAGGACGCGCAACGGTTCATCGCGGGCCGCACCCGCCAGTGGGCGGAGGGCACGGCAGCCGCCTTCGCGGTCTGCGACGCCGCCGCCGGTCGACTCCTCGGCACCTGCGATCTACAGGGTATCGACCAGGGTCGGCAGCTCAGCGAGATCGGCTACTGGACCGCCCCGTGGGCACGCGGGCAGGGCGTGGCCGTACGTGCGGTCCGCGCCCTGGCCCGGTGGTCCTTCACGGAGCTGAACCTGCGCCGGCTGCTCTGGAATTCCCCGGCCGGCAACTACCCTGCCCGGCTGGTCGCCCTGCGCGCTGGCTTCCGGATCGAGGGGCGGCTGCGCGCGGCCGACCCGGCGCGCGGCAGCTACGAGTGGTTCGGCTCGCTGCTGCCCGGCGAGGTGCCGGCGCCCGACGAGATCGGTCCGGCCGGCCCGGGCACCCTGGAGGCCCGCCGGGCCGCCGTCTTCGGCCGACCCCAGCCCACGATCTTCGCCAGCACCCCACGGCGCGAGCTGCGGCTCCGTCCGCTGGAGGAACGTGACCTGGCGGCATTGGTGATCACCTGCCAGGCCCCAGAGACCCTGCGGTGGACCACCGTCCCCGATCCCTACGACCGGTCGGCGGCCGAGTCCTTCCTGATCCACTGCCAGGACTGCTGGGCGGGCGGCACCGCGGCCAACTACGTGATCGCCGACGAACAGGATCACTACGCCGGCTCGATCGACCTGCGGCTGTCCCCCACCGATCCCCTGCTGGCCGACGTCGGCTTCATGACCGCGCCACATGCCCGGGGCCGGGGTTACCAGACGGCGGCGCTGGCCGCGCTGGCCACCTGGGGTTTCGCCACCCTCGGGCTGGCCCGCATCGAGTGGCGGGCGAACGTCGGCAACCTGGCCTCCCGCCGGGTCGCCGAGCGGGCCGGCTTCACCATGGAGGGCACCGCCCGGGGTCTGCTGAACCACCGTGGCACCCGGGCCGACGCCTGGATCGGTGCCCTGCTGGCCGAGGATCTGGCCACAGCCGGCGGTGCGGCACGCGGCAACGGTCGACCGGGGCGGGTGACGGCATGACTGTCGAGCCCATCGAGGCCCACGGGGTACGACTGCGGCCGTTCCGCCTGGACGACCTGACCGATGTCGTGGCCGGCTGCGCCGACCCGGTTACCCAACGTTTCATGGACGGCATGCCCCGCCCGTACACCGAGGCCGACGCCCGGCGATGGATCACCGAGGGCGCCCCGGCGGTGGCCGCCTCGGGTGGTGCCGCGTACGCCGTCGCCGACCCGGCCACCGACCGGCTGCTCGGCGGCGTGGGGCTGAGTAACCCGCTGCCCCAGCGGCGGCAGGCCGAGATCGGCTACTGGGTGCTGCCGGACGCGCGGGGTCGCGGGGTGGCCACGGCGGCCACCCGGGCGTTGGCCGAGCATGCCTTCGCTGACGGCATCGACCGGCTGGAACTGCTCACCAGGCTGGAGAACGTGGCCAGCCAGCGGGTCGCGGTGGCGGCCGGTTTCCGACCCGAGGGGGTACGCCGGGGTGGCGGCCTGGCCCCCGGCGGTAGCCGGCCCGACCTGGCGGTCTGGGCGCGGCTGGCCGACGATCCGCCCGGGCCGTACCCCCGTCCGCTGCCCGACCTGCCCGAGGGGCGACTCACCGACGGGGTGATCGTGCTCCGGCGGTTGGAGCCCGAGGACACCGACGAGATGTACCGCCTGAACACCAGCCCGGAGGTGGTGTCCTCCCGGGTGCCACCCGGCCCGCCCACCCGGGAGGAAATCGCAGGGCGTGGTCTCGGCACGGCCCACCAGTGGCTGGTCGGCACGGTCGCGGCGATGACCATCCTCGACGCGGCCTCCGGTGCGGTGGCCGGGTCCTGCATGCTGCTGCACGACCAGCCCGCCGGGCAGGCGATGCTGGGCTACAGCCTGTTCCCGCAGTGGCGGGGACGCGGCTACGCCACCCGGGCGGTGCGGCTGCTGGCCCGGTGGGGTTTCACGCAGGTCGGCCTGGCCCGGGTGTGGGCCGGCACCCTGCCGGAGAACCTGGCCTCCCGGCGGGTACTGGAACGGGCCGGTTTCCGCTACGAGGGTCTGCTGCGCTCCCGGCTACCCGGCGTCGAGGGCAACCGGCGGGACTCGACCGTGTACGGGCTGCTCCCCGGCGAACTGGTGGACTGAGCGCCTGAGCGCGGCGCGGGTCGGCGGCAGCGCCCCGACCCGCGCCGACCTCGGTCAGATGTCGAGCGAGATGATGCCGTAGTCGTATGCGTGCCGTCGGTAGACGACACTGGGGCGACCGGATTCCTTGTCCTGGAACAGGTAGAAATCGTGGCCGACGAGTTCCATCTGGAACAGCGCGTCATCGACGGTCATCGGCTCGGCCGGGTGCACCTTCTCCCGGGCGATGTGCCACGGCTGGTCGTCGTACTGGTCCTCCTCGGCCCGCTCGGCGACCGCGGTGGCACCCGGTGCGCTCAGAGCGGCGGAGAACATGTCGGCGACCGGCAGGCCGGCGGTGGCAGCGGCGACCGACACCGGCGCGCGCCGACCCCGGTGTACGCGACGCCGGTCAGCGGCGCGGCGTAGTCGGGCGTCGAGCTTGGCGATGGCCGAGTCCAGCGCGCTGTAGAAGTCGCTCGTGCAGGCCTCGGCCCGGATCACCGGGCCCCGGGAGAAGCAGGTGATTTCCACTCGCTGGCAGTGGTCGGCCTGGCGCGGATTGCGCTCGTGGAAAAGCTCCACCTCGGCCCGGATAAGTTTGTGGTCGTAACGTTCGAGCTTCGCCAGTTTTTCGGCTACGTGCACCCGGTAATGATCCGGCACTTCGACGTTACGGCCCTTGACCACGATGTCCACGTGACCTCCCTTGTTCGGACGGTCTTTGCTCCGAGAACTCCGGTCGCACGTCCGGGGAGGGGTCCCGCTCGGCGTCGACCGGTCAATACGGCTACGCCTCCTCTCACCGCCGGGGTGGGCTAATGATCTCCTACCCTCGACAAGCAAACGCTAACTCTTATTTGCTCCCTCGTCATCCCCAGCCGCCGACCCGGGCCGGAATTTTGCAGAGATCACACACGAAGGGGTGAACGGAAACACAATCGGTCACCGCTTGTGCCTTTTTTCGGTAGCCGCAAGAACCGCCGCCACCGACGGCGACATTCCTGGCACGCGCAGCAATTGGCTGATCGCGGCGAGGGTGGACCCGGTGGTGATGATGTCGTCCAGCAGCACCACGGTCACCCCGGGCGGAATCGGGCCGACACCCGGCCGGATCCGGAAGGCCCCCAGGGCGGTGGCCGCCCGGCCGGCGCTGTCCAGGGTGACCGAATCGGGCCGGGACATCGCCTGCACCGGCCGCTGCACCCGTACCGGCCAACCCGCCCCGCCCAGCCTGCGGGCACAGTGCCGGGCCAGTCGCCCCAGATGATCGCCGTAGCGGGCCCGGGCCGCCGCCGGGGTGTCCGGCACCGGCACCAGCACCAGGGGGCGCACCGATCCGACCGCCGCGGCCACGACCTCGGCGAGCAGGGCCCCGAGGGGCCGGGCCAGACCGTGCCGGCCATGATCCTTGTACGCGAGCAGAACCTCCCGTAACGGCCCGGCGTAGCTACCCAGGGCGTGACAGGGCGGCAGCCCCACCGGGGCCGGAACCGGTCGGACCGCCCCGGGACGCAGGGCCCGCAACACGGTCACGCAATCCGGACAGACCCCGTGCCGCAGCCCCGAGCGACGCTGCCGACAGCCGGCGCACTCCGTGGGCAGGGCCAGGTCGGCCAGATCCGCCCACAGCCCGCCCAGCACTGCCGACTCAGTAGAGGAAGACCGGTGCGGTGGGATTGCCCGGACGGACCCCGGTCGGCGGGGCGGTGACCTCCTGGACCTGTTCCCGCACGATCCGCTCGAACGGATTGCTGCGGTAGGTCACCCCGTTGGCCTCGTACATGAAGGTGGCGGCCAGCGGGGAGGTCGGGGTGGCGGGGTGGGCGGCCAGGTGGGTGACCTCGGCACCGGCGTCGTCGCGCAGCCGGGTCTCCAGGGCCCCGTCGACACTGACGTCGTAGATCGCCGGCCGACCGGCGGCCCCGGCCACCAGCAGCCGACCTTCCGCCCACCAGTCGACCGCGGTCAGCCGGGTCAGGGAGGTGGTCAGGCGTCGGGCCGGCCCGATGGTGGGTACTCCGCCCTCCCAGCTGATCGCGGCCACGTACAGCGCACCGCCGACGATCAGGGCGATCCGGTGCCCGTCCAGGGCGGCCGCCACCGCCTCGACCCGACCCGGCAGGCCGAGTTGCACCGGACGCATCACCGCCCGGTCGTCGAAGCGGTGCAGCTCGCCGTCGGCGACCACCAGACCGGCCGGCTGATCGCTGTCGGTGCGCAACCAGACCGGCCGACCGATCGCGGTGTGGGTGGGCCCGGCCGTGAAGCTCTCCACCACCTCGCGGCCCCGGCCGACACTGAGCCGCTGTCGGCCCCCGGACGCGCCGACCACCAGGGCGGCCAGCACGTCGTCGCCGGCCCGTCGCAGCCCTGCGGAGAACACGCCGCGGTTCGCCTCGGCCGCCACCGGCACCCGGCCGATCGGCTCGTTGGCCACGGCCAGGGCGTGCACCGCGCCTTCGTACACGCAGAAGCGTCGGCCGGTGTCCTCCAGCGGGTAGAGCTGGTTCGCCGTCCGCTGCTCGCCGAGGTCGACGAGCTTGCGGGACTGGTTCAGGATCTTGATCTCCAGGATGCCGTCCAGCTCCAGCAGCGACCAGGCCAGTTGGGTGGCGAACTGCTCCAACCGGACGTCGTCGGCGCCGGGCATGTCGAGATTGACCTCCCACCGGCCGTCCGAGCCGGTGGCATTGTTGATCATCTCGGTGCGGTCGGGCAGCCCGGAGACGCCGACCCGCAGCCAGTCCGAGGGGCCCGCGGTCAGCCAGCGGACCACCTCACTGACCCGTCGCTCGGCGGGCACCGCCGAGGAGAGGTACCGCTGGTCGGGCACCAGGCGGGTCCGTTCGGAGTTCCAGAAGTAGATGGATTCGGTCTGGTAGTACAGGCGCAGGGCCTCGTCGCTGAGCAGCAGGATGTTCGGTGGGTCACTGACGTAGAAACCGGCGTCGTCCTGACCCGCCGGACCGGCGTTGATCAGGCGGAACTCGTAGGTCGTCTCGGTGGCCAGTGGTGGGACCAGCATGCCGTTGGCCCGCAGCAGCCCGACCTGCTGCACGCTGATGGTGACCTTCATGCTGTCGACATCCGGCTCGATCACCGGGTCGTCGGTGAGGCGTACCACCGACAGGGCGACCTCGCTGCCCTGCTTGACCTGAAGGCCACCCCGTTCGGAGGCCGCGATGTACTGCTTGACCCGCTCGTAGGCCCGGTCCGGCTCGCCGGCCGCGGCGGCCAGGAAGTTGCGGACGAAGGCCTCGGCGTCGCTTCCGCTGGCCTCCCGGGGCAGCGGTTCACTGCCCCGCCCCAGCGACCAACTGGCCTCCGCCGCCGGCCCACGCTGCTCGGTCTGCACCTCCGAGCGGTCCGGAATGCCACAACCGGTGAGCACCAGCACCACCCCGAGCGCACCGCTGAGCATCCGCCGCTTCACGACCCCACCTCCGCGCGCTGCTCGGCGACCGGGGTCGCCGGCCCGACCGTCAGGGCCCCGTCCGGTCCCGGGCCGATGGCCAGCAGGTCCTCGGCGGGCGAGGCACCGAACGGCAGGGCGGCGTCCGCCGGCACCAGCCGCAGCGGCGAGGTGATCAGCCGGTCACCGGCCCGCGCCGGCAGGGTCAGCCGGAACTGGGCACCCTGCCCAGGTGCCCCCCACGCCTCCAGCCAGCCACCGTGCAGCCGCGCGTCCTCCAGGCTGATCGACAACCCCAGCCCGGTGCCGCCGGTCTGCCGGGCCCGGGAGGGATCGGCCCGCCAGAACCGGTTGAAGACCAACTTCTCCTCGCCGGGCTTGAGCCCGACACCGTGATCCCGAACGGTGACCGCTACCGCGGTCTCGTCCATGCCCAGGGTGATGTGCACCGGCCTACCCTCACCGTGTTCGACCGCGTTGCCGACCAGGTTACGCAGCACCCGCTCGACCCGGCGCGGGTCGATCTCGGCGATCACCGGGGTCGCCGGGAGATCCAACTCGATCTCCACACCGACCCGTTCGGCCAGGCCGGAGAGGCGGTCCACCACCCGGTGCACCACCGGCACCAGGTCGGTCGGCTCGGCGTCCAGGACGGCGAAACCCGCGTCGAACCGGCTGATCTCCAGCAGGTCGGTCAGCAGTTCCTCGAACCGGTCCAACTCGGCCTGCAACAACTCGGCGCTGCGGGCCACGGAGGGCTCGAACCCCTCCCGCTCGGCGAAGATCAGATCGGCGGCCATCCGTACCGTGGTCAGCGGGGTACGCAGCTCGTGTGAGACGTCCGAGGTGAACCGGCGCTGCAACCGCGACATCTCCTCCAGCCGCAGGATCTGCCGTTGCAGGTTGGTGGCCATCTGGTTGAAGGAGGCGGCGAGCAGGGCCAGGTCGTCCTCGCCGTTGACGGCCATCCGCTGGTCGAGCAGCCCGGCGGAGAGCCGCTGGGCGGTGCGGGCCGCTACCCGTACCGGTGTCACCACCAGCCGGGTCACCAGCGCGGCCAGCAGTCCGAGCAGCAGCACCAGGGCCACCCCGGTGGCCACCACGGTGGCTCGGGCCTGGCTGGCGGTCGCGTCCTGCAAGGTCAACGGTACGAAGTAGTAGAGCTCCACCTGGCCGAAGCGGGTGGGCACCGGCGAGCCGTAGACCAGGTACTTGGTGTTCCGATCGCCGGTCAGCCGACCGGTCTGGATCTGGTTGGCCACGTTGCCGCCGGCCACCGCCGTCCGCAGCTCAGGGCTGATCAACGGTCGGAAATCCACCGCGGGTGAGCTGCGCGGCAGGATCATGCCGCCGGCGCTGTCCGCGGTCAGCGCCACGACCACCCCGCTGGTCTGCTGGGGGTCACCGCCGGCCAGGTAGTTGACCGTGCCGTCGATGGTCTCCTGGAGTTGGGCCTCCTGCGGCTGGCTGTAGAGGCTGAACTGCTTGGCCGCGTACTCCGCTCCGCTGGTCAGCCGCAGCCGCACATCGGTCTTGGCGTTGTCCAGCAGGATGCTGGTGATGTTGCCGGCGATCAGGTAGGCGAAGCCGCCCACCAGCAGGCTGGAGACCACGAGGGTGATGGTGACCACCCGCACCTGCAAGGAGCGACGCCAGGTGTGGTGCAGGCCGGCGAACAGCCGGGCCGCCCGACCGCTGAGCCGACGCCACACCTCCCGCCCCGCGTCGGGACGGCGGGACGTGGCGTCTGGGTCCGGAGTCGGGGAGGTGGTCACAGTGCGACCCAGGCTATCCCGTACCCGCCTTGTAGCCCACGCCCCGCACGGTGAGGATGATTTCCGGTCGCTCCGGATCCGGCTCGATCTTGGCCCGTAGGCGCTGCACGTGCACGTTGACCAGCCGGGTGTCGGCCGCGTGCCGGTAGCCCCAGACCTGCTCCAGCAGGACCTCCCGGGTGAAGACCTGACGCGGCTTGCGGGCCAGCGCCACCAGCAGGTCGAACTCCAGCGGGGTCAGCTTCACCTCCTCGCCGTTGCGGCTGACGGTGTGTGCCGGCACGTCGATGGAGATCTGGTTGCCGGGCGGACCGATGGTGAGCAGTTCCGGTGCCGCGTCCTCGCCCCGGCGCAACCGGGCCCGCATCCGGGCCACCAGTTCCTTGGGCTTGAACGGCTTGACCACGTAGTCGTCCGCGCCCGACTCCAGGCCGAGCACCACATCGACGGTGTCGCTCTTGGCGGTCAGCATCACGATCGGTACGCCGGACTCGGCGCGAATCGCCCGCGCCACGTCGATGCCACTCATTCCGGGCAGCATCAGGTCAAGCAGCACGATATCGGGACGATTATCGCGGAATGCGGCCAGAGCGCGCTCCCCGTCCGCCACAAAGGAAGGCATGAATCCCTCGCTACGCAGCACGATGCCAAGCATCTCGGCGAGCGCAGGATCGTCGTCGACCACCAGTACCCGGGCTCTCATGGGGTTAATGTTTCCATCCCGTCCAACTCAGGGGGTTCGGGCGTCATCCCGGCACGCTACTGCCCACACCCACGCCGTGCCCCACATCAGCCGGTACACCAGTCGCACGAGCCACCCCACCGGCCGGGGCTCCACGCGTCCGGCCCGCGCGTGTCAACATGATCCCTGGCTGCGCCCCCGCGCGCCACCGCCCCCGCCTTCGACAGGAGTGCGCGTGCCCTACGCCGGCTCGATCGCCGTACTCCCCAGGCGACCGCTCACCGTCGGTGAACTGCTCGACTCCGCAGTGCTGCTGCTCCGCAGCCACGCCGGGGCGCTGCTGCCCATGGCCGCCGCGCTCGCCCTCCTCGAACAACTCCTCCTGCTGCCCCTGCGCAGCGCCGTCGGTGTGCACCCGCCGCTGTGGTGGGCACCCTCCCTCGGCAATCTGGGCCCCATGCTGTTCCTGCTGGCCGTCGGCGCGGCGACCGAGGCGATGATCATCATGCTGCTCGGTAACCCGGCTGCCCGGGCGGCCGGTGCCGCCCTGGTCGGCCGCCCGATCGCGGCCCGGGACCTGCTCCGGCCCGGCAACGCCCGGTGGGGTGCCACCCTGCTGCTCTGCGCGGTAGTCGGCGCCACGATGCTGGTCGCCTCCCTGCTCGGCCCGACCTGGTTCGCCGCCTTCGCGCTACTCGGGGCGATGGCCCCGGCACTGGCCCTGGACGGGATCAAGGCGGGGAGGGCGCCGGCCCGATCCGCCACCCTCGCGCTGCGGATCGAGGGGCGCGCCGCCGGCCTGCGGCTGCTCGGCTACCTCCTCTGGTGGATCCTGCGGGTCGGCCTGGCCTGGGGCCTGTTCACCGGGCCGACCACGCTGGACCTGATCGTGACGGACTGGGCCGTCCCGGTGGCCATGCTGCTGTGGGCCTTCGTCAACACGGTCGCCTACGCCGCGCTGGCCTGCCTGGACGCGGTCCTGCACCTGGAGACCCGGATCCGCACCGAAGGGCTGGACATCCACCTCTCCCGGGCGCCGTTCGACGCGCCGCCGGCCACCCTGCTGGCGGTGCGGGGATGAGCTTCTCCCGCTGGTGGACCGAGACCACCGCCGCGCTCGGCGATCACATTCCGCTCCCGCTGGTCGCGCTGCTGCTGGTGCTGGTGACGGCGCTGGTCTGCGCCGGCTGGTACACCTACCCCGCCTGGGTGCCCCGCCGACTCCCCCGACCACGCTGGCGGCTCCCCCGCCTCCGTCGGCGCCTCAGGCGACGGCCGAGGCGCCCGGCCCCGGTCGACACCGACGACCCCCTCGACCTTCCGTTGCCGCAGCCCACCGGAACACCGGGGCACCACCTGCCCCTGGCCGACCGGTTGGCCGCCGAGGGACGCTACGACGAGGCCATCCGGGAACGGCTGCGCGGCATGGTCCGCGAACTGTCCGACCGCGAGGTGGTGCGGGTACGTCCCGGCATGACGGTCACCGAGATCGTCGCGGCAGCCACCGCCCGCCGGCCGACCCTCGACCCGCCGCTGACCGCCGCCGCCGCCATCTTCACCAGAGTCTGGTACGCCCAACGCCCTGCCACGGCCGAGCAGGACCACCGGCTGCGGGAGCATGCCGTGACCCTGCGCCGCCTGCTGACCACCCCTTCCGCCGACCACCCTGAAACGGCACCGGCCACGGCCGGCGGCGGCCCGGTCGAGGGCCCGGGAGAGTCCGCCCGATGAGCACCCCGAAGGTCCGCCGGCGTCGTCACCGCATCCTGATCCCGGTGCTGCTGAGCGCGCTGGTCATCACCACCACCCTGGTCACCCGCGCGGTCGACCAGCCGGACCCCAGCGAGGCGGGTTTCCTGTCCCCACTGGCGACCGGCGAGGACGGGGGTAGCCGGTTGGCCGCCAGCCTGGCCGGGCGTGGCGTGGAGGTGCGGCGGGAGACCGACACCCTGGCGGCGTTGCGGGCCACCCGATCCGGTCCGGCCACCCTGTTCGTCCCGGCCCCACAACTGCTGCACCCACAGACCCTCGACGACCTGAACCTGCTGCCCGAACACACCCGGCTGGTGCTGGTCGACCCGCCCCGGCGGGTGCTGGCCGCCGCCGGGATGCCCCTGCGTCCGACGGGCCGGCGGTGGGCGGCACGGGCCGTCGCCCCCCATCTCCCCGGCCCCTGCGCGCTCTCCGAGGTCACCGGCGCCACGGCTGCGGTGGCCCGGCAGCGGTACGCCCCCACCGGGGCACCCGGCTCGGTGGACCTCTGCTACTCCGCCGGGCTGGCCCGGCTACCCGGCCGTACCGAGAGCGTCGTGGTGGGGGCCAGCGACCCCTTCCGCAACAGCCGCATCGACGAGTGGGACAACGAACTCTTCGCCACCGCTCTGCTGGCCACCACCGGGCGGGTGCTCTGGCTGGACCTGGACGGGCCGGCGCCCGCACCCCCCACCCCCAGTACCGTGCGGGCCTCCACACTGCCGGAACCGGACGAGAACCTCTACGGCGAACCCGATGACGATCAGGAGGACCTGGGTGCCGGCGGCAGCACCCGGAGCCCGGCCGGTGAAGTGTCCCCGGGCAACGCCTCCGGCTCCGGGGGACCGGGCCGGGAACAGTCCCCCAACCCCCTCTGGTCTGCCTTCCCACCCTGGTTCTGGGCCCTGCTGGCACAGCTGGTGCTGGCCGCCCTGCTGGTCGCCGCGGCCCGGGCCCGCCGCTTCGGTCCGCCCACCCCGGAACCCCTGCCGGTGGCCGTCACGGCGGCAGAGACGGTGTACGGGCGGGGCCGGCTCTATGAACGGGCCAAGGCCCACCAGAGCAGCGCCGAGGTACTCCGGGCCGCCGCCAAGGCCCGGCTGGCGCGCCGACTGCACCTGCCGGCCGACTCCCCCGAGGCCGCCGCCGTGGTGGCGGCCGAGACCGGGCAACCCCCGGACACCGTTCGTGAGCTGCTCGACGGCGGCACCCCGGAGACCGACCGCGAACTGTTGACCCTGGCCGACGAACTGGACCGGGTGGCCCGCGGCCCACACCCGCCCACCGTTCGGCCCCCGCTGCCCCGATCCTCCGAAGGAGACCTCCGGTGACCCGACCCGCCACCCTCAGCGACCCCCTGGCCGCCGACCCCAGCCGGGCCGCCCTGCACCGACTGCGTACCGAGGTGGCCAAGGCGGTCGTCGGGCAGGAGGGCGTGGTCACCGGGCTGATCGTCGCCCTGCTCTGCCGTGGCCACGTACTGCTGGAGGGGGTACCGGGGGTGGCCAAGACCCTCCTGGTCCGGACCCTCGGCGCGGCCCTGGATCTGTCGACCCGCCGGGTGCAGTTCACCCCCGACCTGATGCCGGGCGACGTCACCGGCTCAACGATCTTCGACGCGCGTACCGCGGCCTTCACCTTCCGGGAAGGGCCGGTCTTCACCAACCTGCTGCTCGCCGACGAGATCAACCGGACTCCCCCGAAGACCCAGTCGGCCCTGCTGGAGGTGATGGAGGAACGGCAGGTCACCATCGAGGGGGAGCAGCATGCACTGCCCGACCCCTTCATCGTCGCGGCCACCCAGAACCCGGTGGAGTACGAGGGCACCTACCCCCTGCCCGAGGCACAGCTGGACCGGTTCCTGCTGAAGCTCACCGTGCCGCTGCCCGGCCGCGACGAGGAACTGGGGGTGCTGCGCGCCCACCACGCCGGCTTCGACCCCCGGGACCTGGCCGCCGCCGGGGTACGCCCGGTGGCCGACGCCACCGACCTGGCGGTGGCCCGCGCGGCGGTCGGCCGGGTCCATGTCGCCGAGCCGCTGTTCGGGTACATCGTCGATCTGTGTCGGGCCACCCGCACCACCCCCGCCCTGGAACTGGGCGCCTCCCCACGCGGGGCGACAGCCCTGCTCGGCACCGCCAAGGCGTGGGCCTGGCTGGCCGGGCGTGACCATGTGGTGCCCGACGACGTGAAGGTGATGGTCCGGCCCACCCTGCGGCACCGGCTGCGGCTACGCCCGGAGGCGGAACTGGAGGGTGTCGGGGTGGACGCCGTACTGGACACGGTGCTGGCCACCGTGCCGACACCACGATGACCTGGCGGGCGGCGGCGCTGCTCGCGGCCGGTGCGCTAACCGTGCCCGCCTGGCCCGCGCCCTTCGTCGGGGTGGCGGTGATGACCGGTCTGGTCCTGCTGCTGTGCGCCCTGGACCTCAGGCTGGCCGCACCCCTGAAGGGGCTCACGGTAGAGCGTGACGGCGACCGTGGTGTCCGACTCGGTGAGACCGCCACGGTCACCCTGCGCCTGCACAACCGCTCCGGCCGGACCCTGCACGCCCAGGTCCGAGACGCCTGGGTGCCCTCGGCCGGAGCCCGACCGGAGGTCCCCCCGGAGCAGGTGGTGCAGGTGCCCCCGGGTGAGACCGCGGCCCTGCCCAGCCGGCTGACCCCCACCCGTCGCGGGGACCGTCCGGCGGTGGCTCTGACGGTCCGTTCCCTAGGGCCCCTGGGACTGGCCTTCCGCCAGCGCACCGACCGACCCCCCACTGCCCCCTGGACCCTGCGGGTACTGCCCCGCTTCGAGTCCCGCCGACACCTGCCCGAGAAGCTGTCCCGGCTACGGGTGATCGACGGGACGCAGGTCGGCCAGGGACGTGGGGCGGGCACCGAGTTCGACACCCTGCACGAGTACGTGCCCGGTGACGATGTGCGTTCCATCGACTGGCGGGCCAGCGCCCGACGAGCCGAGGTGCTGGTGCGCACCTGGCGGCCGGAACGGGACCGGCGACTGGTGTGCGTGCTGGACACCGGCCGCACCGCCGCCGTACGCCTGGGGGACGAGCCCCGCCTGGACACCTCGATCGACGCCGCGCTGTTGCTGACGGCCCTGGCGGCGCGGGCCGGGGACCGGGTGGACGTGCTCGCCGCCGATACCGTGACGCGGGCCTCGGTCGTCGGCGCCGAGCGGCCGGCCCAGTGGCCCCGGCTGGCCCACGCCCTGGCCCCGCTGCAACCGGCCCTGGTGGAGACCGACTTCCAACTGATCGCCGGGGAACTGCTGCGCCGCCACCGGCCGCGCAGTCTGGTGGTGTTGCTGACCGCCCTGGAACCCGGTGCCCTCGGCGCGGGACTGCTGCCGGTGCTGCCCCGGCTCGCCGCCCGGCACCGGGTGCTGGTGGCGACCTCCCAGGATCCGGTGCTGGCCCAGCTCACCGAGACCCCGCCCCGCCACCCGCGCGACGCCTACGCCGCCGCCGCGGCCTGGCGTACCCTCGCCGAACGCAACCGCCTGACGGCGGTGCTGGCCCGCTACGGGGTAGCTGTCGTCGATGTCGCCGCCCCTCGGCTGGCTCCCGCCCTGGCCGACGCCTACCTGACCCTCAAGGCCACCGGCCGTCTCTGAGCGGCACCGGCCGGGAAGCGGGTCACCTGTCGACCTCGGCTCTGGCCCGGGAGCCCAGCAGGACCACATAGGCCAGGAAGGCCAGCCACACGGTGGCGCCGAGGCCGACCCGTACGGCCACCGGCAGGGCCGCGGGGGTGACGAAGGCCTCGATCACCGCTGCGACCGCGAACAACCCGACCAGACCCAGGGCCACCAGGATGGCGTCGCGTCCGGCTCGGGCCACCGCCTGCCCCCGGGTCAACTGCTCCGGCGGGGCGATCCACGCCCAGCCGACCCGCAACCCCACCCCGGCGGCCACGAACACGCCGGTCAGCTCAAGCAGGCCGTGCGGGGTGATCAGGCCGAAGAAGACGTCCGCCCGACCGTAGGAGACCATCACCCCACCGACCACCCCGATGTTCACCACGTTCTGCCACAGCAGGTAGGCCACCGGCACGATGAGCACCCCGGCGGCCAGGCACTTCGCCGCCAGCCAGGCGTTGTGCGTCCAGAGGTGGAAGGCGAAGGTCGGGGCGGAGAACTCCGTGTAGTAGCCGGCGAACCCGGACTCGACGAGGTGAGCGGCCTCCTCCTCCCCGATGAAGGCCGCCGCCGTCTCCGGGTTGTCCGCGACGAAACCGATGAGGGTGAAGGTGAGCAGGGTGAAGACGGTGGCCACCGCGCACCACCAGGGGGCCGCCCGCCACACCGCGCCAGGGAAGCCGGCCAGCAGGAACTCTCCCACCGCCGCCCAGGAGGGCCGGAGCCGGCCGGTCAGCCGGGCCCGGGCCCGGAGCACCACCTGGGAGAGTTCGCCCAGCAGCGCCGGGTCGGGAGAGCGGCTGCGCAGCACCGACAGGTGGGTGCTGGCCCGTTGGTAGAGCGCCACCAACTCGTCGACCTCGGTGGGGTCCAGCCGCCGCCGGTCGCAGAGCTGGCTCAGTCGGCGCCACTCTCCGCCATGCTCCGCGACGTACGCGTCGAGATCCACCGCCAGCCACCCCCGTCCGCGCGATCATAGTGTTCACTGTCCGGGTGAGCGCAGCAGCAGGGGGCACCGCCTCGGCCTGGGGTGACGCCGGTCTGGTCAGCGGTGAGGCCGTCGGGCTGGACGTACGGGCCGCCCGGATCGGCTCCCGGGTGCTCGCGTTGCTGATCGACGTACTGCTCCAGTTGGTGTTCGCCCTGGTGCTCGCCGTGATCGCTGCGTTAACCCTGGCCGCCCTGCCGTACGGCATGGTGGACGCCGCGCTGGAAGGGGCGCTGTTCACCCTCGGGGTCGTCCTGTTGCTGGTCGGCTACCCGGTGGGTTTCGAGCGGCTCAACGACGGCCGCACCCCGGGCAAGGCGGCGGTCGGGCTGCGGGTGGTGAGCCTGGACGGCGCCCCGGTAGGGCTGCGGCAGTCGCTGACCCGGGCCCTGGTCGGGGTGGCCGTCGAGTGGCCGGGCCTGGTGCTGCCGCTGCTGTCCTGGGTGGCCGGTACCACGGTGATGCTCACCGACCCCCGGGGGCGGCGGCTGGGTGACCTGGTGGCCGGCACCCTGGTCGTACACGCCCGGACCGCGGCCAGGTGGCGCCCGGTGCCGGCGCCCGTGCCGGTGCTGGTCAACTGGGCGGGCACCCTGGACCTGAGCCGGTTGGGGCCGGATCTGGCCCTGGCCGTCCGGCAGTATCTGACCCGAGGTCACCAGTTCGCCGAGCCGGCCCGCAGCGACCTGGCCCGGCAGTTGTGGCGGGAGGTCTCCGCGCTGATCACCCCGGCACCACCACCGGGGCTGCCGGAGCCGGTCTACCTGGCCGCCGTCCTGTACGAGCGGCACCGGCGGGCCCGCCACCGGCTGGCCGGTGAGCGGGGACTGACCGCCGCGCTGTGGCCGCAGCTCGACTCGCCGACGGCCGACCCGCTCCCGGTGCCCGCACCTCCGGCCATTCGGGCCCCGACGCCGGTCGAGGCCGCCCCCGGCAGGCCACGCCCGCCGGTCGGGGTACGCCCCTCGGCGCCGGGCCGCCAGGGTGGGGCCGACCGCGATGGCGGACACTGATCAGGCAGGACGACGCCGCCGGTGTCGAGCGCAGACCGGGGAGGCAGTGGTGAGGGGTTTCGGGCCGTGGCTGGCGGTACTGGCGGTGGTGCTGCTGCTCAGCGCGCTGCGGCTGCGCACCCTGGCGGCCCTGGTGTCCGTGGGCTGGCTGATCTACTGCGTGTGGACCTGGGTCCGCCCCAGCCGTCGCAGTCGCCCCGACTGACCCCCGCCGCCCACTGGGCCGAACATGGCGAACCGGGCCGACCCTGGGGGCGGCCCGGTTCGACGAGTGATCAGTAGCGGTAGTGATCCGGCTTGAAGGGGCCCTCGACGGCGATGCCGAGGTAGGCGGCCTGCTCCTTGGTCAGAGTCGAGAGCTTGGCGCCCAGGGCGGCCAGGTGCAGCCGGGCGACCTTCTCGTCCAGGTGCTTCGGCAGCACGTAGACCCCGATCGGGTATTCCTCGGTCTTGGTGAACAGCTCGATCTGGGCGATGGTCTGGTTGGCGAACGAGTTCGACATCACGAAGCTCGGGTGGCCGGTGGCGTTGCCCAGGTTCAGCAGACGCCCCTCGGAGAGCACGATGATGGCGTGGCCGTCGTCGAACTTCCAGAGGTCGACCTGCGGCTTGATGTTCTCCCGGGTGACGTCCGAGCGCTTGGCCAGACCGGCCATGTCGATCTCGTTGTCGAAGTGGCCGATGTTGCCGACGATGGCCTGGTGCTTCATCCGGGCCATGTGCTCGTTGGTGATCACGTCGAAGCAGCCGGTCGCGGTGATGAAGATGTCCGCGATCTCGACCACGTCTTCGAGGGTGGCGACCTGGTAACCGTCCATCGCGGCCTGGAGGGCGCAGATCGGGTCGACCTCGGTCACCACGACCCGGGCGCCCTGGCCACGCAGCGACTCGGCGCAGCCCTTGCCCACGTCGCCGTAGCCGAGCACGACCGCCATCTTGCCGCCGATCAGCACGTCGGTGGCCCGGTTGATGCCGTCGATGAGCGAGTGACGGCAGCCGTACTTGTTGTCGAACTTGCTCTTGGTGACCGAGTCGTTGACGTTGATCGCCGGGAAGAGCAGGGTGCCGGCCCGGTGCATCTCGTAGAGCCGGTGCACGCCGGTGGTGGTCTCCTCGGTGACACCCTTGATGCCGGCGGCGATCCGGGTCCACCGCTGGTTGTCCTCGGCCAGCGAGCGGTGCAGCACGCCGAGGATGACCGCGAACTCCTCGGAGTCGGCGGACTCCACCGGGGGTACGGCACCGACCTTCTCGAACTCGGCACCCTTGTGCACCAGCAGGGTGGCGTCACCACCGTCGTCGAGGATCATGTTCGGACCCACGACGGAACCGTCAGCCGAGGGCTCCGGCCAGGTCAGCACCTGCTCGGTGCACCACCAGTACTCCTCCAGGCTCTCGCCCTTCCAGGCGTACACCGGCACCCCGGAGGGGGCCTCGGGGGTGCCCTCCGGACCGACGACGACCGCGGCGGCGGCGTGGTCCTGGGTGGAGAAGATGTTGCAGGACGCCCAGCGGACCTGGGCGCCGAGCGCCACCAGGGTCTCGATCAGGACGGCGGTCTGAATCGTCATGTGCAGCGACCCGGTGATCCGCGCCCCCGCCAGAGGCTGGGCCTCGGCGAACTCGCGACGGATCGCCATCAGGCCGGGCATCTCGTGCTCCGCGAGGCGGATCTCCTTGCGCCCGAACTCGGCGAGCGACAGATCCGCCACCCGGTAATCGCCTTCGGCGAGGGTGCGCGGCCGGACCTCGGACGACGTTCCGCTTGCGGAAGCCGGGAGGGTGCTGGTCATAAAAGCTCCTGTCGGACGATTGCAGCGCGGTCTCTCACTTTACGCGCGACTGCCCGCTGACGGCTGCCGTGATGACGAACAGCGCACGGGACGGCTAGTGACGAACGTTTCACCGTCCGCCCCCAGCCGCCCCGCACATCCCCCCGGTTTGGTTCCCCCGCGCGTTCTCGGACCTTCGTCGCGATAACGCTGCGCACCCATAGAGTCACACTCCGCAGATGCTGAGTCAAGCTATTTCGGAAAAGTCGGACTCGTGTCGGCCGGAACTCTCCCGCTGAACCGCGACGATCGACGAGATCAGCAGGGGCCGGGTGAGGCGACGTACACCTCACCCACACCGCTGAGGGTGAGGGCCCGACCGGCCGCCGCGCCCACCGCGGCCCCACCGGCGTCAAGGGTCACCGTATCGACGAGGTCGGCGGCGTTGACCTGCCCGGAGGTACACAACACCACCCAGGGCCCCGGCACCGCCAGGGTGACCTCGGGCCGCCGGTCGTTCACCCGCACCCGGTGCAACGCGAAGTCCGGCACCGGCACCGGCCAGGTCACCACCCCCTCCCCGACCGGTCGGGGGGCCACCACCGGCTGGTCGAGCACCTCGAAACGAAGCACCCGGAGCAGTTCGGCCACGTCCACCGGCTTGGGGGTCAACCCGCCCCGCAACACGTTGTCGCTGGCCGCCATCACCTCCACACCGGTGCCGCGCAGATAGGCGTGCAGATTTCCGGCCGGCATCCAGATGGCCTCGCCCGGGGCCAACCGCACCCGGTTGAGCAGCAAGGCCACCACCACCCCCGGATCGGCCGGGTAGGCCTCGGCCAACAGCTCGACCAGATCCGTGTCCGGCCCGGCCACCGCCGCCGTCCGCACCGCCGCCACCAGCCCGGCACGCTGCGCCGACGGCCAGGTCAGCAGCAGGCGTACGGCCTCGGGCAGCCCGGCCACACCGGCGTCGAGCGCGTCCAGCACCGGCTTCAGCTCCGGTACCCCCAGGCCCGCCAGCACCTCGGCCGAGATCGCCGGATCCCGGAAACCGCACAGCGCCTCCATCGGCCCGAGCGCCACCAGCAACTCCGGCTTGTGGAAGGGGTCCACATAGTTGCGGTGCCCGTCGCCCCGGGCATCGTCCGCGGCGTAGCCCGCTCGGGCCTGCTCGGCGTCCGGATGGGCCTGCAGACTCAGTGGAGCCGCCGCGGCCAGCACCTTCAGCAGGAAGGGCAGCCGGGCGCCGAACCGGTCGAGGACCCCCTTACCCAGCCATCCGGCGGGGTCGGCGGCGAGCACCTCGGTCAGGGCCACCCGCTCACCGGCACGTTTCACAGCAGCCGGTGCACCCGGATGGGCCCCCAGCCACAGTTCGGCCTCCGGGCCCTCGCTGGGCACCGGACGCCCCTGCAACTCGGCGATCGCGCAGCGGGACCCCCACGCGTAGGCCTTGATCGGCCCGTACAGCAGTTCCACCGGTCAGCTCCCCGATCGACCGGAAGCCTCCGCCGGCCCGGTCTTCACCCGGTAGATGTCCGGTTCCAGATAGATCACCCGGGCGACCGGCACGGCCGCCCGAATCCGTGCCTCCACCGCATCGATGTCCCGCGCCAGATCCTCGGCGGTCTCCCAACGCGGCACCGCGATCTTCGCGGCCACCATCAGTTCCTCCGGGCCGAGGTAGAGGGTCTTCATGTGGATGATCCGCTCCACCTCCGGCCCGCCGAGGACCGCCCGCTCGATGGCCGAGATCTCCGCCGGCTCGGCGCCCTCCCCGAGCAGCAGACTCTTGGTCTCCACGGCCAGCACGACCGCGATCGTGACCAGCAGCAGACCGATCATCGCGGTGCCGGCCGCGTCCCACCGACCGTCGCCGGTGGCCAGGGTCATCCCCACCCCGAGCAGGGCGAAGATCAGACCGACCAGGGCACCGAAGTCCTCCAACAGCACCACCGGCAACTCGGGGGCCTTGGACCGGCGGATGAACCTGGTCCAGGACTCCCGGCCCCGGACCAGGTTGGACTCCCGGATCGCGGTACGGAAGGAGAAGGACTCCAACACGATCGCCACCAGCAGTACGACCACCGGCACCCACTGCCAACTGGTGATCCCGTGTGGATCGGACCACTTGTGCCACGCCTCGTACAGCGCGAAGACCCCGCCCAGGCTGAACAGCACGATCGCGACGATGAAGGCGTAGACGTAACGCTCCCGGCCGTAGCCGAAGGGATGTTGCGGGGTGGGGGCACGCCGGGCCCGCTTGCCACCGAGCAGCAGCAGGGCCTGGTTTCCGGTGTCGGCCACCGAGTGGATCGACTCCGCCAGCATCGACGACGACATCGTCAGCAGGTACGCCACGAACTTCGTCACCGCGATGCCGAAGTTGGCCAGCAAGGCCGCGACGATCGCCTTGGTGCCGCCCCCGGCGCTCATGCCCCCGCTCCGCCGGTCACTGGTTGGCCAGCTCCTTCATCTCCGTGATCGCCGGCACCGCCATCGGATCCAGGCCGTGTACCAACGCCAGATAGATCGAGGCGAAGTCCGGTACCGCCACCAGGGAGGCCAGCCGTTCCAACGCCGAACCACCCTCGGCGGTCACCACATCGCACCGTACGCCCCGCCGCTCGGCCAGGGTCTGCACCGCGTCGGCGCGCCGTTCCTCGACCGCCAGGGGCTCGTCGGCGTCGTCCTCGGGGTTCAGGCCGCCGTCCCGCAGCAGCACCAGCCGCAACCGGGTGCCCTCGCCGGTGGACTCCTCCGGATCGGCGAAGATGTCCCGCTCCCCCTCGGCCAGGCCGCCGAAGACACCGTCGAGCAGACCGACCCGGCCCCGACCGGCCTCACCGAGGGCCCCGGTGACCACCGGGTAGCGGGCGTTGGCCGAGAGAGTGTCCCCGAACCGGCGAGCCGCGACCGAGGCCAGCGGTGAGGAGCCCCACACGATCGGGATCGACCCGGCCAGGCCGAGGGCCAGGGATTTCGCCGGGTTGACGAAGGACTCCGCAGTGGGTCGGCAGCGGTCGGCGTCGGCGTCCAGCCGGGCCGCCGTCTCGGCCAGGTCCGCCTCGTTGACCTTCACCAGGCCCAGCGCCCGGGCCGCCAGCAGCACCGGCACGGTCAGCGCCCAGAGGCTGGCCCGGGCCGGCGCCCGGCGAGGCACCGGGATGAACGGGGCACGGGCCCGCTCGGCCATCGACTGCAACTGGGAGTCGGCGGGGCCCACGGCCACCAGCCGGGCCCCGCGCCGGTGCGCCGCCTCGGCGGCACCGAGCGCTTCCGGACTGCGGCCGGAGGCGCTGACCGCGATCACCACGTCGGCGGCACCCACCCAGCCCGGCACCCCCGCGCTGCGGTGCGCGATGACCGGCACCGGACAGCGCGGTCCGGCGACCGTGGCCAACACGTCACCGGTACGCCCGGCGGTACCGATGCCGGCGATCACCACCGCCCGGGGACGGCCGTCATCGGCCAGCACGGACAGGTTCGCCTCGGCGGCCAGCGCGGCGGACTCGCGTACCTGTGCGCCGGCCGAGGCGGTGTGCCGCAACATGCCGCCCGGATCCCGTTCGGCCAGGACCTTGGGGTCGTCGAGCAGTCGTTCGTCGGCGTTGCGGTGGCCGCTTACCCCGGCCGTCCCGTCGATCATGATCGCTCCGCCGGGCCGCGCGCCTCGTCCAGCAGCAGCACCGGTACGTCGTCACGAACCTCGAAGATCCGGCCGCACTCCGTGCAGGTCAAGGTCTGTGCCTGCGCGTCATAGTCCAGCGGGGCATGATGGGTGTCCGGGCAGGCGAGGATTTCCAGCAACTGCGGGTCGAGGGCCACGGCGCGGCTCCTTCCACGTATGCGGTTTCACCGATCGGCGGCACCGAACGGCGCGAGCGATCTTATCGGCGCACCCGGTCGAGTACGTCGTCGCGCAGCGAGGTCATCCGCTGCACCGTGGGGGCCTCGACATTGAGCCGCAGCAACGGCTCGGTGTTCGAGGCACGCAGGTTGAACCACGCCCCGTCCGGGAAGCGCAGGGTGAGTCCGTCCAGTTCGTCGGCCTCGGCCTCCGGGTAGGCGGCCCGCACCTCGGCGACCTTGGCCGCCTGGTCCGCCACGGTCGAGTTGATCTCGCCGGAGGCCACGTACCGCTCGTACTCGGCGGCCAACTCGGACAGCGGCTGCGGCTGCTCCCCGAGGGCGGCCAGGGTGTGCATCGCGGCCAACATGCCGGTGTCGGCGAACCAGAAGTCCCGGAAGTAGTAGTGGGCGGAGTGCTCGCCCCCGAAGACCGCGTTCGTACGGGCCATCTCCGCCTTGATGAAGGAGTGCCCCACCCGGGCCACCACCGGGGTACCACCGTGCTCCCGGATGATCTCCGGCACCGCCTGCGAGGTGATCAGGTTGTGGATGACCGTCGAGCCGGGGTGCTTGCCCAACTCCCGGGCCGCCACCAGGGCGGTGATCGCCGACGGGGAGACCGGCTCGCCCCGCTCGTCGATGACGAAGCAGCGGTCGGCGTCCCCGTCGAAGGCCAGGCCGATGTCCGCGCCGTGGGCCACCACCGCGCGTTGCAGGTCGACCAGGTTGGCCGGGTCCAGGGGGTTGGCCTCGTGGTTGGGGAAGGTGCCGTCCAACTCGAAGTACATCGGCACGATCCGCAACGGCAGGGCCGCCAGGGCGGCGTCACCGAGCACGCTGGGCACGGTGTGCCCGGCCATGCCGTTACCCGCGTCCACCACCACGGTCAGCGGCCGGATGTCGGACAGGTCCACCAAGGTACGCAGGTGCGCCGCGTAGTCGGCCAGCAGGTCCCGCCGGTGCACCGGCGCGCTCGGCTCGCCGACCTGCTCGCCCTTGTCCAGCAGGGCCTGGGCCCGGTCACGGACCTCGGCCAACCCGCTGTCCTGGCCGACCGGACGGGCACCCGCGTGGCACATCTTGATGCCGTTGTACTGCGCCGGATTGTGACTGGCGGTGAACATCGCCCCGGGCAGATCCAGCGCACCGGAGGCGTAGTAGATCATGTCGGTCGAGGCGAGCCCGATCTCGATGACTCCACGCCCCTCGGCGCGTACCCCGGCGGCGAAGGCCGCTGCCAGTCCCGGACCGGAGGCTCGCATGTCGTGCCCGATCAGGACGGCCTTTCCCGCCTCACCGGTGGCGTCGAGCATCTGCGCGAAGGCTGTGCCCAGGGCTGCGGCGACACCCTCGTCCCACTGCTGCGGCACCGTCCCACGGACGTCGTACGCCTTGACGATCTGGGACAGATCAGACACCGGTTCCACTCCTCGAGTGCAGTTCCTCAACAAACCTGAGCGTATCGGAGGGAAGGTCCCCGCCCCGGCTCAGCCGGACAGCCCACCGCCCTACCCTGGCTCCTCACCCGTCGCGGCAGGCGGCAGGGGGTCCTGGCGTGGCGACGGCACCCCCGGGCCGGGCTGTGCGGAGGACCGGGGTTCGTCGGCAGGCCCCCCGGAAGGACCGGTCGGCATGGCCCGGGTCTGTTCGGCGGAACCGGCTCCATACAGCCCTCCGGTGCCACGGGCGGCCGGCGGGGCCCCGTACACGCGGGGGGTGGGTGGCCTACCCGTGCCGTACACCTGACCGGGTGGCACGGCCGGCGGCACCACCCGCGGGCCGGAGGACCTCGGCGCGGGAGAACGGCTGGAACGGTAGGTCGTGCCGCCCGGATTACCCGGCGGGAGATCGACCTGCTCGCCACGCTCTCGCCGATCCTTGCGCGAGCGGTACACCAGCAGACCGATGATCAGCCCTCCGGCGGCGACCATCGCGACCCCGGCATACATCACCGGCGGGACACCACCGGACTGCTCGGCCGTCTGACCCAGGTCACCTGCGGGGTCCGCCGCCAAGGCCACAGTCGAGGCGGCCACCGGCGGGTCCTCCACAGTCACCTCGTCCGGCGTGGGGCTGGGCGACGGCGACCGGGACGGCGACGGCGACGGCGCTACCCGGCCGCCGGTCACCCGCGACTCCGCCACCGTCCGACCCAGCACGACCCCCCGCGCCGTGACCGCCTCACCGGTAACGATCAGCCGACCGCTGGGGGCGTCGGCGCCGAAGGCGACCCGGTACCGGATCGCCGCACCCTTGCGCTTGCAGAGTTCGTCCTTGGCCGGGGCGATCGGCGCGGTGGTGACCAGCCCGTCTGCGCCGGAGACCGGCACGGCCACCCACCGGCGGTCGACCTGCGCCTGAACGGTGACCTGCTCAGGTCGCACCCCGGGCAGACTCAGCCCCAGCGCGCCACGTACCCGGACACAGCCCTCGGTACGTTTGCGTACCTCCAGCCGGACCTCCTGAGCCGAGCGGCCCGCGGTGAAGCTACCGGCCGACCGCACCCGCACCCGGTCCTCGTCGGCGTGCGCCGGCGTACCGCCGAGCATCACCAGCCCGCTGAGGAGAACGCAGACCGTCGCAAGCCGCGCCGCACGACGACGTACCGACATGAGCTCCCACCGTTCCTCCCCCGGTCGGGGAATCGCCGGTCAGGCTACTACCGGAGCCGACCCTCGGCTCGTCATCGAGCGTCCCGGATGTGCGACCCGCCACGGGCGGTTGGTGGCGCCGGGCCGGCTGGATCGTACGGCGATGGCGGTCCCTTCACCCCGAGATCCGCCGCCTCCGCGACGAACCGCTCCGCGAACTCGACCTCCGCCCGCCAAGCCCGCCACGCCTCGTCGACCACCTCCGGGTCGGGCAGCACACCATCGAAGTCCGCGTCCGGGGCCGCCTCGCTGCACCAGATCCGTGGCGCGTCCAGCCCTGCCATCGTCCGCCGGAACCAGCCGCGCTCCACCTCGGCCAGATGCCGCACCAGGCCCAGCAGCGACATGGTCGACGGTGGCACGGACCGGCGGGCCAACGCCGCCGCGTCCAGCGGAACACTTCATCTCAAGGTCAGTCGCTCCCGCGCCGCCGGACCTCGCCCACCTCTCGCAGCTAGACGAGCATCAGCGACTGGTACGAACTGATCGGCGCGGACCGGAACGCGCCGTCCACGTCGTCGTCATCGGACAACCTTCAGGGTGAGCTCGTGGAGCCGGGCTGCGGCGCGTGAGTCGAATGATGGCTGGTCCAGGCTGATCGGCTGGTCCTGCATGAACGCGCTGAGCGGTTCGGCAGGCGGGTGGTCGATGCGGGTGACGATCGGCCTGATGCCCTCCTCGACTGGCTTGCCGTACCGCTTGAGCGACTCGACGTGGGCAGCGGTCGGCGCGTCGTACTCGCCCGCGAAGCTGGTCGACACGCCGCCGGGGTGGATCAACACATATCTGGTACGGCTGACAAGGTGGTGGTTGGCGTAGGCGACCCCGAGGAGGTCATTTGACTTCCCCGCCTGCATCTGGGCCGCCACCCCGTTGTAGCCGCGTTTCAGCATGAGGTCATTCCAACGGATCACATCCATCGGGAGGCCGGGCCCTGACACGTTGACGATGACCTGCGGGTCGGTCAGGCCGTGGCTGAGTAGGAACCGGCTCAGGTACTCCAGCGCGAACGTACCCTCGACGCCGTCCGCAGTCTCGAAGCGGGTCGAGCGGAAGTACCGGGCGCATAGCACGAGCGCGTCCAGGGTGGGGAACATGGAGCTGACCTCTTCGATCACCCGCCGGTTTTCGCTGATCAGGCTCAGGTCCGCCGGGATGAAATGGGCATTGGGCAGTGTCGCGGCCTTTTCCTTGTCCCGGCCGATGATGGCGACGGTGTCACCTCGTTCGAGATAGGTGCGGGCAAGCGCTCTGCCGATCCCGTCGGTGCCGCCAGTGATCACTATCGTCTTCATCAGGATGTCCTCCCAGACGTGGCGAGTTCCCCTTCTATGGCCGGCACAGGCGGGCCGGGCAAGAACGGGATGGCGGCCAGGACGACCACGATCATGGCAACGGCGAACCAGAAGACGCCATGGAAGCCGGTTATCGGGTCGCTGGCGGTCTGCACGATGAGCGTGACCAGCGCGACGCCGAGCGCGGCGCCGAGTTGGTTGAGCATGTAGAGCACCGAGCTGCCCTGCGCCACTAGGGCGGTGGGCAGGGTGCGGTAGAGCGATCCCATCGTGGGCGCGCTGAAGCAACCCATGCCCAGACCAATGGTGAAGGCGGCCAGGACGGGCCACAGTTCGGTGGTGTCCATGCCGATCCGAGTGAAGGCCAGCCCGCTCAGGGTAGCCACGATCGCGCCGACGGTGGCCAGCCCGCGGGCGCCGAGCCGGTCCGACAGCTTGCCGGCAAGTGGCATGGCGATGGCGCCACCGAGGCCGGCCGGTGCCATCAGTAGTCCGGCGGCGAGCACGCCGTGCCCGTGTGCGTGCTGGTAGTACAGCGGCAGCGCGAACAGGGTGGCGAAGTTGGCCAGGCCGCCGAGTCCCACGATGGTGACGCTGGCCGTGAATCCGCGGCTGCCGAACAGGCGCGGGTCGATTAGGGGTGGTGTGCGCTGGGCGAGGAGCGCGTGGATCGCATAGCCGGTCAGCATCACGGCGCCGGTGGCCAGCGGGATGAGTGCCTGCCAGGCGATGAACGCGGCCTGCTCGGCCGCCTGTGACATTGCCAGGACGAGGGCGGCGAATCCCGGTCCCAGCAGGGCCAGGCCAAGGACGTCAAGCCTGACTCGGGGCTGCTGTCCGGTCGGCGGGTCGGCAGGCAGGACACGCCGGGCGAGGAGGTAGGCGATGGCTCCGACGGGCACGCTGAGCAGGAACATCCAGCGCCACGGCAGGCTGGCGAGGATGGCCCCGCCCGCGATCGGGCCGAGGACCGGGCCGAGGGAGAGCACCACACCCATCAGGCCCATCACGCGTCCCGCGCGGTGGGGGCCGGCGGCGCGGGCCAGCAGGATCAGCACAAGCGGGTCGAGGATACCGGCGCCGATGCCCTGAAGAGTGCGGAAGACGATCAGGCTGCCGATATTCCAGGCCAGCCCGGCGGCGAGTGATCCGGCCAGGAACATCAGGAGGCCGGTGAGCCACAGACGTTTGCCGCCGACCCGATCGACAGCCCAGGTGGTGAACGGGATGGTGGCTGTGACGGCCAGCAGGAAGCCGGTGGATGTCCAGCCAACCGTGCTGAGCGAGGTGTCCAGGGCCTTGGCCAGGGTGTCGGTCGCGACGGCGGCCATCGTGCTGTTGAGGATGCCCAGCAGTCCACCGAGCAGAATCACGGCGATCATCCGCAACAGCGACGCATCCAGCCGACCTGCTGAACTCATTGGTTCAAAATAGTTATCCAAGCGGTTCGCGTGCAACCTCATTGTTCATGAAGTTGAACCAGGCAGTAAAGTCGGAGGGTGACGGGAGCTCGGAACGCGGCCACTGCGCGCGGACGGATCGACAAACGACAGGCGATCCTGGAGGGCGCCTTCAGGGTGTTTGCCCGGCAGGGGTACGCCCAAGCCTGCGTGCAGGAGATCGCGGACGAGGCCGGCGTGGCCAAGCCGACGGTGTACAACCACCTCACCGACAAGGCCACCCTGTTCCGGCACACGCTGGAGGCTATGGCGCAGATTGCGCTGCACGAGCGGCTGGCCGCCCTCGAGCCCCTTCACGAGACCGGCGAGGACCTGCGAGCAACGCTGGAAGACGTGGGCCATCGCCTGCTCCGCCTCCACTGCGATGACCGCTCGTGCGCGCTGCGGCGACTGCTCTACTCGGAGATCAACAGATTTCCCGACGCCCTCGACATCGTCCGGCAGCATGGACCTCATCGCCTCAACGAAGCCCTAGCCGACCGGTTCGCGCGGCTCATGCTCGCCGGTCGCCTGCAGACCGGCGACCCGGCACAAGCGGCCGAACAGTTCATGGCCCTGCTCATCGGCCCACTTGAGGCCCGATCCGAGATGGGCACACGCCAGATCAGCGATGCCGAGCTGGGTCAGCTAGCCGCCACCGCCGTTAGAACCTTTCTACTGGCCTTCGCTGGGCAGTCGTAGCCAGCCCGGAAGGATGATCGAGTATCACCGGGCGCAGCTGGGGTGCCGCTGATCGACGGTCCGATCCCACATTGGCCGGCGAGGCGAGGCGGCTAGCCGGGTTCGCCGAGCAGGTGCACGCGGTTGAGGTACGGCTCGCCGTACCCCTGATACTCCTCGGCGGGCGGATAGCGCGGTAGATCAGGCCGCTGGCTGTAGATGCCGCGACGCAACCCGGCCAACGGCATCGGCTGGGCATTGCCGTCGAGCACCAGCACGTCCGCGTCGATCGCGTTGAACGGGTACGCGGCCCCGTGGTGCCGGTACAGCGGTTGGTCGCTGACCAGCCCCACCTGCGGATCGACGTAGAGCACCTTGCCGTTCTGGTTCAACGCCACCCAGATGTGCGCGCCGCCCTGCTCAAGATGGTTGACGACGAAGGCGAAACTGCCGTGGCCACCCAGCCGGAGTTGATCGTGCAGGTTGCGGTAGCCGGTGTCCAGCGCCCGTTGCAACTCCACCGGCGTGGTCGCGTTGCCGTCGCAGAGCCGCTGGAAGCGGCCCCCGGTGACATCCTCGACCCGCCCGGTGCCGTCCTGCTCACCGTGCAACGGCCGGGTCACGTCACCGGCCTGGTACGCGTCGAAGGTACGTGGCGCGGAGACCCTGGGGCGACCATGCACCCAGGTGTCGTAGAGGGACAGGGTGCAGTCCAGGCAGTTGATGCCTCGGGTCGGATCCGCACGCGGCCCGCCGTCGTTCATCAACCCGAACCAGTCCCCGACCCGAGGATCGGGGGTCCGCACCACCTTGCCGGCCTCGTCCCGGGGAACCCGCTGTTCCACATCCAACTGGTGCAGGGCCAGTGGCGGGCGGAGCCCGCCCGGCTGGCCGTACCGGCGGGATCGGTCGATCGGCGGCGGGTGGTCGTCGTCGCCGGTCAGGGCGGAACGGTCGCCGGTGCCGATCGCACCCGGGGCTAGATCACCGACGTCGTCGTTGATCCGGTGGAAGTCCTCCGGCCGCTCGACGTCCACCACGTCGGGCACGACGGCACCCGAGGCCACCGCGTCCGCCAGATCCAGACACCGCCCGTACGCCCGGGCCTCCGCGTCGGCGGCCCGCTGCCAGCCCGTCGATGCCCTTCGGTGCCCCGACTGATGCAGCTGACGGGCATGCGCGACGAAGTCGCCAGCCCGCTGGTAATGCTCCTCCGCTTGGCTCCTCAGCCGCGCGGTCTCGTCCAGACGGCGTTTGTCCTCGAACCACGCCCGCTGCGACTCAAAGTAGCCCTGGTAGCGGCGTCGTTCGAGGGCCTCCCGCTCGGCAGCGAACCGGTCACGTCCCCGATCGTCAGGCCCCGACGGCCGGGTCGGCGGGGTGGTGCGCTCCCCAGGGTTGGTCGCCCGGAAGGCCGGGGCGAGCGCGTCGACCAAGGTAGAGCGGGGCGGTCCGGGTGGCGGCTCCGCTCGCGCGGATGCACCCATGGAGGGGCCTGTCTCCGGCCTGGCCATCGTCGGGGTACCCGGCACCGGGCCCATAGCCGGTCCCGTAGCTGTCGACACGCTCGCCACAGGCGGGCCGCCGGTCGTCACCGACTGGTTCACCGAGCCGGTCGAGACTGGGCTACCGCCCGTTCCCGGCCCTTCCAGACCGGTTAGGACGGTCGGAGAAGGCATCGACACCACCGACTGCGGACCAACGGCCGACAAGGTCGGACCCGGTTCGACCGCGGCCCCGCCGGACCCGGCCACCGGCCGGCCACCTGCCGCAGCCGGGCCCGCTTCCTCGGCCGAGCGGTGTTGCTCCCCCGCAGGGCCTTCGCGGCTCGGCGGGGCGGGATGGGCCGTCTCGATCAGCCGGTTCGGTGCCGCATCCAGGTCGACAGAATTCGGCAGTTCGCCGCCCGCGACCAGTCGGTCCATGCTGCCCTGCCGCGAGTCGACGGCCTCGACCGGGCCCGAGTCACCCTCCCCAGCCGAAGAGGGCGGGCCAGGGGCCCCAACCGACGAGGGCGAGCCCAGGTCGCCAGGCGCCGAGGGCGAGGTAGGCGTGCCGGCCAGGGCGGTCGAGTCCGTCGGCCCGGTGAAGAGTGGTTCGGTCGGGGTCCGCTGGGCCGGGATCATGCCCTCCGCTACCGGCGACGGATGCATCGATGCGCCGCCGCCCAGTGCCACCCCCGGGGTGGTCGGCCCGGGCATCACCGGCGGTAGCAGGGGTGAGCCGGACAACGCGGCCAACTGCCCGTCCAGGCGGGCCTGCAACGCGTGGTCAGCCTGGCCGGTGACCGAGCCACGGGCCCCCGAGACGGCCGCCCGGGCGGCGTCCTCCAGCGAGGTCAGCCCCTGCCCGGTGGCGAGGCTGGCGGCCTGGTCGGCGATCACCTCGCCGGTCATCTCCCGCCCCAGGTGTTCCACCATCCGCGCGCCCCGCCCATTGGCGTGTCGGCCCAGACCGGCCAGCGGAGCCGCCGCACCACCGGCCAGGCCGCCGAGCGCGTCGGCGCCCAGGTCGGTGACGTTCAGTTCGTGCCGACGGCCGGTGCTCTGCTGGTACGCCTGGGTGGCCAGGTTGATCCCGGCCTCCTGCGCCGCCTCCGTCACCCCCTCCCTAGCCAGGTGGCGGGTCAGGCCGCGGGCACCGCTCGTGGTCACCTGCTTCGCCGCGCGCTCGCCAGCCTCCTTGAGGCCCTGCTTGAGGGACTTACGCGCCAGTTGGGCCAGCAGGCGCCGGAAGATCTGCTGGACCAGGAACCGGGTCGCGGCGATCACCCCGGCGGCGGCCGGCGAGGCCGCACCGGCGGTGAGCACCGCCGCCACGGCCAGGGCCAGCAACTCGACCACCAGGATGCCCAACTCGATCCAGACTTCGAGCTTGGCTGCCTCGATGTCGCACCCGCACTCCTCCACCACCCGCCCGAGGTCGTGGCTGACCGCGAGCAGCACCGGCAGCGGGGCCTGCTCGCCGTCGGCCACCCGCCGCCAGGCATCGTCGAAGGCCGCCGCGACCGCGCCGACTCCGCCGTAGCCCTGATGCACCTCGCCGGCCGCCGTGCTCGCGTCCGTCTGCGGCCCGGCGAGGGAGGCAGCCACGGCGTACCACTTGTCGGCCAGATCCCAGACGGCGCGCTCGTCGCCCTCCGGCCATTCCATGCCGACCACCCAGTCGAGGGCCTCGTAGACCCAACCGGGCAGGTCCCATGGGGAATAGCTCAACGGGTGCGGGATGGGGCTGGGTAACACCGTCATCAAGGGTCTCCCGGTCCGGCTCAGGGCCGGGGGTGCGGATCGGACATCCGGTCGAACCGGGCGGCGTTGGCGGTGTCGGTCTGTTGGTTGGCCTCTACCGTGCGGACCACGTCGGCACCCAGGTCGGTCAGTCGCCGCCCCACGCCCGCCCAGACTCGCAGCACCATGTCCTCGTAGTCGCGGTACTGCCGCTCGAAGGCGGTGCCGATGTCGTCACGGCCCCAGGGGCGCCGGGCGCTGGCCGTCGATATCGCGGCTCCGGCCTCGGTGTGTCGACCGGTCACCGCCTCGCCCGCCCGGGTCAGGTCCGCCCCGCCGCGCCGGGCCCGGGACGGGTCGAGCCAGAGTTGTCCCGCCATCAAACGCTCCGCCGCAACACCGCGTCGGCCCGGCCGAGCAGGGTGCCGAAGTCACCGGTACGCAGGAAGTCGGCCGTCCCGGACCGGGCTGGCAGGTAGCTGCTCACGAGATCCTGAGTGGCCGTGGTCGCCGCAGCGGCGGCCCGACGGACCGTAGCGGTGATCTTCGCACTCAGCGCCTTGGGGTCCTGGTCGCGGTAGACCGCAGGGCTCAGCTCTACCGAGATCAGCTCGCCCTGGGCACCGACTGTCGCGGTCACCTGACCGTCGTCGGAGCGCTGGGTCACCCGCAGCTGCGCGAGCCTGGTCTGGAGTTCGTCCAGGCTGGACCGTAGCTGCTGGTACTGCCCGTGCACCTCGTCGAAACGGGCCCGGAGGGCACGGTTGGCATCGCGGTTCGCGCTGTCGGTCAACGCCATCCCTCTCGTCACCGTAGGTAAGCCGAACCATACCGGCTGCCACGGATTCGCGTTGTCCGGTAGGTTCGCGGTGTGATTGACCGCGAGCAGGCTGAGCAGATCGCGGCGGCCTGGGCCCGCCGTGACTCACAGCGTCTGGGTCACGAGTGCCGGCCCATGATCACCGAGTTCGACCTCGGGTACGTCATCACCACAACGGTGTCCGCTGAGGTCAGAGCGGTTCCCGGCGACCTGCCGACCACTGTGGTCGACAAGGAGACCGGCGAGGTGACCACCTGGCCCCGGGTCCCGCCGGAGACGGTGGAACAACTCTTCCGTCGCAGTCGACCCAGCGGGCCACCGGCTCCCCGTACGGTCGATCCGGCCAGCCAGTTGCTGCGGGAGATCCGTCGGCTGCCCACCCCGACCACAGCGGCACATCTGACCATCGAGGGCCGGGTCTTCATCGCCCAGGGTGTGAAGGGCGATGTGCAGCTCAACCACCATCGGCTGGTCCGGGCGTACCTCGACCAGCTACCCGCGGGGCACCTGGTCCGTGGCGGTGACCGGCACGCCGAACTCGTCGTCGTCTCCGACGTCCTGCACGAGTACGACCACCACCGCGCCACCGCAGGCCTCGCCCCGTTGACCATTGATGACGCCCGAGACCTGCTGGGCTCCGCCCGCTTCGAGGTCTTCCACATCCGCGAGCCCGGCGACCCTCACGGCGGGCCAGCCGACCGGCCCTGTGACTCGTGTATCGACATGCTTGTGGACTTCAGCCTGTTGCCATGGTCCGACCGTGCGTACACCGTGACGTGGTATCCCGATGCCGCACCCGACCCTTCCCCCGGGCGTTTTCCGCCAGAGGTCGCTCAGTCCCTCGTCGCCGCAGGTTGGCGACCACACTTCGGCGACGAGGTCGTCGCTATGTCGGCTATCCGCGATGTGAGCGCCGTACGAGGCAAGGTCCACGAGCACCCAGCCTTCCCTGCCGCAACCTCCACTCTTACCGCCTTCCCGAGCCTCGTAGGCGGACGCCGAGGCCCAGGGGAACAAGTGTGGATCTCTCGTTTCGACATCCGGCCTCGGCAGGTCGCGCACACCGCCGACACGCTCGCCGATTTCGCGGCGGTGATCGGGGCGCGGCTGTTCCCGATCGGCACGGAGAACCAGCACAGCATCATCGCGGTCGACGAGCACGGCCGGATCTTCGCCCTCGATCAGGCCGGCGAGTGGTTCCTCGGCGCGGACATCGACCAGGCGCTCGTCACCCTGCTACTCGGTCGCGCCCCCGCCCGGGTACGCGACGACGGCACTTGGTGATCCTTCTCCGGCGTTAACAAGGGGCCCTTTCTCTACCGCAGGCGTTAAGAAGGTGCCCTTCCTTACAGGACCAGGCCGGTGAGGACGGTGACACGGGGGTCGGTGTAGTCGTCCATGGCGCTGCGCAGGCCCTCCCGACCGACACCGCTGCCCTTCACGCCCCCGTACGGCATCTGGTCGGCGCGGTACGAGGGGACATCCCCGACGATCACCCCGCCGACCTCAAGGGTGCGGGCCGCCGCGAAGGCGACATCCAGGCGGCGGGTGAAGACCCCGGCCTGCAGGCCGTACGCCGAGTCGTTGACGGCGGCGAACCCGGCGGCGTCGTTCTCGACCCGGGCCACCACGAGCACCGGGCCGAACACCTCCTCGGCGCACACCTTCGCGTCGTCCGGTACTCCACTGAGGATGGTGGGCGGGTAGGTCGCCCCCTCCCGCTGGCCGCCGGTCTCGATGGTGGCCCCGGCCGCCACGGCCTCCTCCACCCAGGCCTCGACCCGACGGGCGGCCTCGACGGAGATCAGCGGGCCGACGTCGGTCAGCGGGTCGCCGGGGTCGCCGGTGCGCAGTTCCCGTACGGCCGCGACGAGGCGGGGCAGGAAGCCGTCGTAGAGCCACTCGTGCACGTACACCCGCTGCACCGCGATGCAGGACTGACCGGCCTGGTAGTTGGAGAAGGTGGCGATCCGCTGGGCCGCGAAGGTCAGGTCCTCGTCGGCGGAGAAGTCTTCGCAGATCAAGGCCGCCGCGTTGCCGCCCAGCTCCAGCGTCACGTGCTTGTCCGGTGCGGATCGGCGGATGGTCGCGCCGACGGGCCCGGAGCCGGTGAACGACACGACCGGCAGCCGAGGGTCGGTGACCAGGTCGGCGGCGCGTTCGTTGGGCAGCGGCAGCACCGAGAACATCCCTGCGGGCAGGTCGGTCTCGGCCAGGATTTCGCCGAGCAGCAGCGCCGAGAGCGGGGTGGCCGGTGCCGGCTTGACGACGATGGGTGCGCCGACCGCGATGGCCGGGGCCACCTTGTGGGCCACCAGGTTGAGCGGGAAGTTGAACGGGGTGATGCCCAGGACCGGCCCCTTGGGCACCCGCCGGACCAGGGCGATGCGGCCGGTGGCGGCCGGGTCGGTGTCGAGCCGTTGCAGTTCACCGGAGTAGCGCCGGGCCTCCTCGGCCGCCCAGCGGAAGGTGGACACCGCCCGGCCCACCTCGGCCCGGGCCCACTTGACCGGCTTGCCATTCTCGGCGGTGATCAGGGCGGCGATCTCCTCGGCCCGCTCGGCCAGCCGACGCGAGACGTGGTCCAGGGCCGCCGCCCGGGCGTACGCGGGCAGCGCAGCGGCCGTCGCCGCCACCTCGGCCGCCGCCGCCACGGCCGCCTCGACCTGGTCGGCGGTGGCGAGGGTGGTACGCCCCACCGGGCGCCCGTCGTACGGATGGTGGACGGTCACCTCCTCGGTGCCGTGGGTGGGTCGACCGGCGACGAAGAACGGTGTGAGGTCCACGTTCCGCAGCCTAATCCAGAGCCAGGCCGACGGAAACGGTCGCCTTGACCCTTGTCTGCCGCGAATTCAGTAGCGAAGATGGCACGAAGGTTGCGATAACCGCCGCAGCGCGCCCCCGGACCCCTTCGGAGTGATCCTGTCATGAGTGACCAGCAGAAGCTGCGCAACTTCGTCAACGGCGAGTACGTCGAGCCGGTCGACGGTGGCTACGCCGACCTGATCGACCCCTGCACCGGGGAGGTCTTCGCCCAGGCCCCGGTCTCCGGGGCCGCCGATGTCGACGCGGCGATGCGGGCCGCCGCCACCGCCTTCGAGAGCTGGCGGGACAGCACTCCGGCGGAGCGGCAGAAGGCCCTGCTCAAGCTCGCCGACGCGGTAGAGGCCCGGGCCGCCGACCTGGTCGACGCCGAGGTCCGCAACACCGGCAAGCCCCGGCAGCTCACCGCCGATGAGGAGTTGCCGCCCGCGGTGGACGAGTTCCGCTTCTTCGCCGGTGCCGCCCGGCTGCTGGAGGGCCGTTCGGCGGGTGAGTACATGGCCGGGCACACCTCCTACGTGCGGCGCGAGCCGATCGGGGTCTGCGCCCAGGTCACCCCGTGGAACTACCCGCTGATGATGGCGGTCTGGAAGATCGCGCCCGCCCTGGCGGCCGGCAACACCGTGGTGCTGAAGCCGTCGGACACCACCCCGGTGTCGACGCTGCTGCTGGCCGAGATCGCCGCCGAGGTCCTGCCGCCGGGGGTGTTCAACGTGGTCTGCGGTGACCGGGACACCGGCCGGGCCCTGGTCGCGCACCCCACCCCGCAGCTGGTGTCGATCACCGGCTCCACCCGGGCCGGCATGGAGGTCGCCGCCGCCGCCGCGCCCGACCTCAAGCGCACCCACCTGGAACTGGGCGGCAAGGCCCCGGTGGTGATCTTCGACGACGCCGACATCGCGGCGGCGGCCGAGGCCATCGCGATGGGCGGCTACTTCAACGCCGGCCAGGACTGCACCGCCGCCACCCGGGTGTTGACCGCACCCGGGGTCCACGAGGATTTCGTCGCCGCCCTCACCGAGCAGGCCCGCAACACCAGGACCGGCCTGCCGGACGAGGAGGACGTGCTCTACGGTCCGCTAAACAACGCCAACCAACTGGCCCGGGTACGCGGCTTCGTGGACCGGCTGCCGGATCACGCGAACGTGCAGACCGGCGGCTCCCAGGTGGGTGAGCGGGGCTACTTTTACGCCCCCACGGTCGTCTCCGGCCTGCGCCAGGCCGACGAGATCATCCAGCAGGAGGTCTTCGGCCCGGTCATCACCGTGCAGCGTTTCTCCGACGAGGACGAGGCGGTGCGCTGGGCCAACGGGGTCGACTACGGCCTGTCCGCCTCGGTCTGGACCCGTGACCACGGTCGGGCGATGCGGATGACCCGGCGACTCGACTTCGGCTGCGTCTGGGTGAACACCCACATCCCGTTCATCTCCGAGATGCCGCACGGCGGGTTCAAGCACTCCGGGCACGGCAAGGACCTCTCGATCTACAGCCTGGAGGACTACACCCGGATCAAGCACGTCATGCACAACATCGAAGGCTGATCCGTCTCATGACCTCTTCAGCGGAGCTGCACAAGCGGCGGGGTTCGGCCGTCGCCCGGGGTGTCGGCAGCGTCATCTCCTCCTATGTCGACACCGCCTCCGGCGGCACCCTGACCGATGTCGAGGGCCGTCAGTGGATCGACTTCGCCGCCGGCATCGCGGTCACCAACGTGGGCAACAGCGCCCCCAAGGTGGTCGAGGCGGTACGCGCCCAGGTCGAACGCTTCACCCACACCTGCTTCATGGTCGCGCCGTACGAGTCGTACGTGGCGGTCTGCGAGCAGCTCAACGAGCTGACTCCGGGTAGCTTCGAGAAGCGTTCGGCGTTGTTCAACTCCGGTGCCGAGGCGGTGGAGAACGCCGTCAAGATCGCCCGGCACGCCGCCGGTCGACCGGCGGTGGTGGTCTTCGACCACGCGTACCACGGCCGGACCAACCTGACCATGGCGTTGACCGCGAAGAACATGCCGTACAAGCACCGGTTCGGGCCGTTCGCCGGGGAGATCTACCGGGTGCCGATGTCGTATCCGCTGCGCGACGGTGGCCTGGACGGCGCCACCGCGGCGGCTCGGGCGATCGAGTTGGTGGAGAAGCAGGTCGGCGCGGAGAACGTCGCGGCGTTGCTGATCGAGCCGATCCAGGGCGAGGGCGGTTTCGTCGTACCGGCGGCGGGTTTTCTGCCGGCGTTGCGCGAGTGGGCGACGGGGGCCGGGGTGGTCTTCATCGCCGACGAGATCCAGACTGGCTTCTGCCGCACCGGCGACTGGTTCGCCTGCCAGCACGAGGGGGTCGAGCCGGATCTGATCGCCCTGGCCAAGGGCATCGCCGGTGGGTTGCCGCTGGCCGCGGTGACCGGCAGGGCGGAGCTGATGGACGCGGTGCATGTCGGTGGGCTGGGCGGCACCTACGGGGGTAATCCGATCGCCTGCGCCGCCGCCCTGGCCTCGATCGAGACGATGCACGAGCTGGACCTGGCCACGGCCGCCCGGCGGATCGAGGCGGTGCTGACCACCCGGCTGCGGGCCATCGCCGAACGGGATCCCCGGGTGGCCGAGGTACGCGGTCGCGGCGCGATGCTCGCGGTGGAGATCGTGCAGCCGGGCACCCTGACCCCCGACCCGGTCGCCACGGCGGCGATCTCGGCGGCCTGCCACGCCGCCGGCCTGCTCACCCTGACCTGCGGCACCTACGGCAACGTGCTGCGTTTCCTGCCCCCGCTGGTCATCTCCGACGAGGACCTGTCCCGCGGCATGGACATCCTCGACGCCGCCTTCGGGTGACCCGAGACGGCCGGGTGACTGCCGCGTCCGCATCGCGCGACAGCCACCCGGCCCGGTCTCAGCGCAGCAGCTCGACGGTGTTGTTGCGGACCAGGTTCTTGCCGGGTTCCCGGATCTGTTCCATCGCCGCGGAGTTGAGCAGCACGCAACTACCCGACGGCCCGGTCACCGTCACCGTGGTCGACCGGGTGTTGTCCAGGTTGGTCACCCGCAGCCGGGTGCCGACCGGGAACCGGTCGCTGGTGGCAGCCGGAGCGGCCACCTCCTCGAAGAAGGTGATCGCGCCCTGGCAGACGGACCCGGTGACCGGGCGAACCGCGGGCGGCGACGCCACGCCGGGTCGGTCGGCGATCTGACCCGGCTGCCCGGGCTGCGCCGCGGCACCGCCCAGCCGCTCGACCACGTTTCGCCGGATGACGTTCTTCCCCGGTTCGCGGACCAGGTCCATCGCGGCGGCGTTGAGCAGCACGCAACTACCCGACGGCCCGACCACGGTCACCTCCGCCGTCCTGGCGTTGTCCAGATTTGTCACCCGCAGTCTGGTTCCGATCGGAAACTGGTTGCTGGTGGCGGCCGGCGCACCCCCTTCGGCCGAGAAGGTGATCGAGCCAGGGCAGACGCTCTGGGCGGTCGGCGTGCTGTCGGCGAATCCGAGCCCGGTGCCCACCACCATGGCCCCGGCGACCACCACCGCCACCCCCGCCGCCAGCATGTGCTTACGCTGCACCCTCACCTGTTGCCTCCCGTTCTCGGCAGCTGCGTTCGGATGCTGGTACGGCGTGGGAGCGCTATCGGGTTCAGGTGAATCGAAAACAAGGTTTCGCATCTGCTCTCCGGCGCCGCCGCACCCTCACAGGACAACGCCGCGCCAGCCCCGGCCCGGCGCTCCGCGATCTTGCACTCTTTGTCGCTCGTTCGTCCGCTTGCATCCTCTTTGCACCGACAGAAAGTGCAAGATCGCGGGTCAGGGAGGGCGGGCGGGGTGAGGGTGAGGCGGTTAGGAGAGGGCGGCTCGGATGGTGGCGATTATGTGGGCGGGGCGGCGGTACAGGTCGCGGTCGGTGAAGTAGCGCATCCGCCAGCCCTGCGCGTCGAGCCAGTTGACCCGCTCCCGGTCGTACCGCAGGGCATCCCGGTCCAGGTGGGAGAGGCCGTCGTACTCGATGCCTACCCTGCGCTCCCGGTAGCCCAGGTCGAGACGGTACCGCAGGGTGCCGTAGCGGTCCGGGACCCACAATTGCGGCTCGGGTGGCGGCAGTCGCCCGTCCAACAGCACCAACCGCAGTTGGCTCTCCTGGCGGCATTCCGCTCGACCGTCGGCCAGCGGCACCAACTCTCGCGCCTGGCGTACGCCGCGTAGCGCCCGATGTGCGCCCACCTCGGCGAGCAGATCGTCCGGGGTCACCGCCTCGGATCGCAGCGCCGAGTCCAGCACGGGCAGTGCATCGAACCGAGGCACCGTACGCGCCAGGTCGACCGCGCAACGCGCCGCAGGCACGCACGGCAGCCCTCGTACCAGCACCGGCTGCACCGGTAACACGCTGTGGTGCACCGTCAGCCCGGGCAGTCGGGGTTTCGGCACGCTGGGCGGCACCTGGACGTGCACGAGATCGTCGCGCAGTACCCCGAACCCGTGCCGCCGCGCCGCCGTCTGCCGGGCGAACATGGCGCCCGCCGGCAGACACATCAGGAGAGCTCGTAGTTCGTCCTCATCGTCGACAGGCTGTTCGGCGTAGACACCCCGGCGTACCCGATGCAGTTCCTCCCGACTGAGCCGGGTGCGCAGCCGACGGGCGGTCAGGGTACGCACCAAGCTTTCCACTCGCCACAGTTGAGCAGTCACCCCCGCACCCTGCCCCGCCCACACCCCTCACCCCCACCCCACGGTCCTCCCCTGTGGACAACCAACCGCCCTGTGGATAACCCCCACCCACCCCCTCTTTCGTGCTAGGCACCCCCCACCACCCCGTCGATCTTGCACTTTCGGTCGCTGATTCGAGGCTTTCATCCCGTTATGCACCGACCAAAAGTGCAAGATCGACGGGGCGAAGGGCGGGGGGCGCGGCGGGTGAGGGGCGACGGGGGTCAGGAGTCGAAGCCCAGACCAAGCCGGTCGAGGGTGCGGAGCCAGAGGTTGCGGTGTCCCTGTCGGGCGTCGGCGCGGGCCAGGGACCAGCGGGTGAGTCCGATGCCGACCGCGCGGGCCGGTTCGGGTGGGAAGGGCAGGGGCTTGTCGCGCACCAGGGCGAGTCGGGTCAGCGGGGTGTCCGCCCCGGCGACCAGGTCGAGCAGCACCCGGGCGCCGAAGCGGGTAGCCCCGACCCCCAGCCCGGTGTAGCCGGCCGCGTACGCCAGCCGACCGTCGTAGGCGGTGCCGAAGAAGGCGCAGAACCGGGTGCAGGTGTCGATCACCCCACCCCACCGGTGACTGAACCGCACCTCGGCCAACTGCGGGAAGGTGGTGAAGAAGTGGCTGGCCAGGGCGGTGAAGGTGGCCTCGCGTTGTTCCAGGGCTGGGGCCACCCGGTTGCCGTAGTGGTAGACCGCGTCGTACCCACCGAACAGGATCCGACCGTCGCCGGTGATCCGGTAGTAGTGGAACTGGTTGCCGGTGTCCGCCAACCCCTGCCGGTTGCGCCAGCCGATGGCGTCCCGCTGGGCGGGGGTCAGCGGTTCGGTCATCAGGGCGTAGTCGTACACCGGCACCACCCAGGCGCGCAGCCGGCGCAGCAGCGGCGGGAAAGCGTTCGTGGCCAGCACCACCCGGTCGGCGCGTACCGCCCCGGGGAGACCGTCGGCACCGGTGGTCTGGGCCAGCAGGGCCCCTCCGGCCCGACGCAGCCCGGTCACCCGGGTGTGCTCGTGGATGCGTACCCCGAGGTCCAGGCAGGCCCGGCGCAGCCCCCAGGCCAGTCGCGCCGGGTCCAGCATCGCCACCCGGTCGCGGTCCCACAACCCGCCGAGGTACGTCGGGGAGTCCACCTCGGCCCGTACCTCGTCGGCGTCGAGCAGGCTGACCTGGTGGCCGTACCGCCGGGCCAGGGCGGCGTCCTCGGCCAACCCGTCGAGTTGGTACGGCTCGACCGCCACGGACAACTCGCCGGTGCGTTCGAAGTCGCAGTCGATGTCGTACCCGGCCACGGTCGCCGCGATGGCGTCCAGGTTCTCCCGACCCAACCGCTCCAACTCGTCGATCTCGTCCGGGAACCGTTGCACCCCGTTGGCCAGCCCGTGGGTCAGCGAGGCGGCACAGAACCCACCGTTGCGTCCGGAGGCCGCCCAGCCGCAGGTGCCCGCCTCCACCAGCAGCACGTCCCGCCCCGGGTCGGCCTGCTTGGCCAGCAGGGCGGCCCACAACCCGCCGTACCCGCCGCCGATCACCAGCAGGTCGGCGCTGGTCGGCCCGGCCAGCGGCGGCAACGGATCGGGCCGCTCCGGCCGGTCCAGCCAGTACGGTGCGCGTACCGCGTCGGTGTGGGCCCGGTCGGGCGGCGGCAGGTTCATGACCGGCCGGCCGCCCGGGGGGCCGGCACGGCCGCCATGAGCGCCGCCCGGCGGGCCCGCCGCCCCCGCGCCATGGTGGCCAGCACCAGCAGCAGGGCGAACGCGAACATGGCCGTGCCGATCACGTTGACCTGCGGGGGGATGCCCCGCTGGGCGGCACCCCAGACGTACATCGGGAAGGTGACAGTGGTGCCGGAGTTGAAGTTCGTGATGATGAAGTCGTCGAAGCTGAGCGAGAAGGCCAGCAGGGCGGCGGCGACGATGCCGGGCAGCACCAGCGGCAGGGTGATCCGCCGGAAGGTCTGCCACTCGCTGGCGTACAGGTCCATCGCGGCCTCCTCCAGCCGCCGGTCCATCCCGGCCAGCCGCGCCTTGACCGTCACCACCACGAACGACAGGCAGAACATGACGTGCGCGATGACGATGGTCCAGAAGCCCAGCGGCACCCCACCGGCGACGAACAGGGCCAGCAGGGAGGTCCCCATCACCAGTTCCGGGGTGGCCATCGGCAGGAAGATCAGCACGTTGAGCCCGGAGCGGCCCCGGAACCGGTGCCGGACCAGGGCGAAGGCCATCAGGGTGCCCAGCGCGGTGGCGGCCACGGTGGCGAGGAAGCCGATCTGGGCGCTGCGCAGCACGGCGTCGCACATGTCCGAGGTGGCGCACGGGTTACGCCAGTTGTCGAGGGTGAACTCGTTGAAGTCGTACGACAGTCGGCTCGACGGGCGGTTGAACGACAGCGCGGCGACCACGGCGATCGGCAGGAACAGGTAGCCGAGCACCAGCAGCGCCACCCCCATCACCCAGTGCTGGGCGAACCACCGAGAGACCCGGCTCACCGAGCCCACCTTTCGTTCGCGACTGCGGGGCTCCGCTGCGCTGCACTCCTCGCGCTCACAGGACATCCTCCGTGCCCGCCCGGCGGAGGTAGACGAAGACCACCGCCAGGATCGCCGACATCAGCAGGAACGACAGGGCCGCCCCCTGGGGGTAGTCCAGCCGGACCAGGAAGGCCGAGTCGATGACGTTGCCGATCATGAACTGGTTCGGGGTGCCAAGCAGTTCGGCGTTGATGTAGTCACCGGTCGCCGGGATGAAGAAGAGCAGGGTGCCGGCGATCAGCCCGGGCATCGACAGCGGCAGGGTGACCCGGCGGAAGGTCTTCAGCGGGCTGGCGTACAGGTCACTGGCGGCCTCCAACAGCCGGGGGTCCAGCCGCTCCAGGCTCGCGTACAGCGGCAGCACCAGAAACGGCAGGAAGTTGTACGTCAGGCCGAGCACCACCGCGATCGGGGTGGCCAGCAGCCGCCCGTCCGGGCCGAGCAGGTGCACGTCGCGCAGCAGCCCGACCAGCCAACCGTTGTCCGACAGGATGGTCTTCCAGGCCAGGGTGCGTACCAGGAAGCTGGTGAACATGGGGGCCACCACGCAGACCAGCAGCAGGTTCTTCCAGCGCCCGGCCTTCTGGGCGATCGCGTACGCCAGCGGGTAGCCCATCAGCAGGGCCAACACCAGGGCGATGCCGGCGTACATGAACGATCGACTGAACTGCGGCCAGTACTGCTGCAGGGCGGTCGGATAGTTGCCGAAGGCCCAGGTCAACGCGTACCCGGTGGAGAGGGAACCTTCTGGGTCGTAGAGGCTGGCCGAGGCCAGTTGCACAAGCGGCACGGCGAAGAACAGCAGCAGCCAGGCCGCGCCGGGCAACAACAGCAGGTACGGCAGGAACCGGTACCGCGCCGAGCGGGCGGCCGGCGGTGACACCGGCTGCCCGGAACCCGTGGGTACGTGAGCGAAGACGCTCACGAGGACGCACCCACCGGCTGGTCGAGTACGGGCGAGGTGCGGTCGTCCTCCCCGGCCCGGCGGTCGAGCAGGAAGGCGTGCCGGGGGTCCCAGTAGGCCACCGCCCGTTCCCCGACGGCGAAGCGCTGCTGGGTTCCGCTGTTGGCGACGAAGACGCTCAGCTCGGTGCCCCAACTGGTACGCAGCAGATACTGGGTGCTCACCCCGACGTACGAGGCGTCCGAGATCGTCCCGTCCAGGTGCTGGCTACCGGCGGGCACCTGCACGGCCGCCGCGGCCAGGTGCAGCTTCTCCGGGCGTACGCCCAGATAGACCGGGCCCTGGTCGGTGCGGGCCCGGGCCGACGGCACGGAGAACCGTGCGCCCCGCGCGGTGACCAGGGTGTCGTCCCCGTTGCTGCCGGAGACCTCACCGGCGATCAGGTTGGACTGGCCGAGGAAGTTGGCCACGAAGGCGGTGGCCGGGAACTCGTAGATGTCGGCCGGTGCGCCGAGTTGCTCGATCCGTCCGGCGTTCATCACCGCGACCGTGTCGGCCATCGTCATGGCCTCCTCCTGGTCGTGGGTGACATGCACGAAGGTGATGCCCACCTCGGTCTGGATCCGCTTGAGTTCGATCTGCATCTGGCGCCGCAGTTTGAGGTCCAGCGCGCCCAGCGGCTCGTCGAGCAGCAGCACCTGCGGGTGGTTGATCAGGGCTCGGGCCAGTGCGACCCGTTGCTGCTGGCCGCCGGAGAGCTGGGCCGGGCGGCGTCGCTCGTACCCGTCGAGTTGCACCAGGGACAGCATCTGCCGCACCTGACCCTCCACCGACCGGATGCCGCGTCTACGCAGCCCGAAGGCCACATTCTCGAAGATGTCCAGGTGCGGGAAGAGTGCGTAGCTCTGGAACACCGTGTTGACCGGCCGCTTGTACGGACGCAGCCCGGCGATGTCCCGGTCACCGAGCAGCACCTGCCCGCTGGTCGGCTCCTCCAGCCCGGCGACCATCCGCAGGGTGGTCGTCTTGCCGCAGCCGGAGGCACCGAGCAGGGCGAAGAAGGAGCCCTGGGCGATGGTCAGGCTGAGATCGTCGACGGCGGTGAAGGCGCCGAAGGTCTTGGTGAGGTTGGCCAGGCGCAGGTCGCCGGCCGGTGTCTCCCGGGCCATCGTCACGCTCCGATAACCTGCTGGAACTTGGTCTCGTACTCGCGCTCCTGCTTCTCATCCAAGGCCATGAAGACCCGGGACTTGGCCAGAATGTCCTGGTCGGGGAAGATCAGCGGGTTCGCGGCCAGCTTCGGGTCGATCTTCTCCATCTCCGCCTGGGCCCCCTGCACCGGGCAGATGTAGTTGACGAAGGCGGCCAGCTGGGCGGCGACCGCGGGCTCGTAGTAGTGGTTCATCAGCGCTTCGGCGTTGGCCTTGTGGGTCGCCTTGTTCGGTACGAGCATGTTGTCCGACCAGAGCATCACCCCGGACTCGGGTACCACGAACTTGATCTTCTCGTCGTCGAAGCCGAGTTGGATGATGTCGCCGGACCAACCGATGCACGCCGCGATGTCCCCCTTGGCCAGGTCGGGGGCGTAGTCGTTGCCGGTGAACCGGCGGATCTGCCCGGAGTCGACGGCCTTCTTGAGCTTGTTGAGCGCGTCGTCGAACTGGCCGCTGGTGAAGTCGGACGGGTTGTGGCCGTTGGACATCAACAGCAACCCCATGGTGTCCCGCATCTCGGTCAACGCGGTCACCTTGCCCTTGAGATCCGGGCGGGTCAGCAGTTCGTCCAGGGTACGCAGCTCGCCGGTGACCCGTCCGTTGTAGGCCAACCCGGCCAGGCCGGACTGCCACGGCACGGCCAGCTGGTTGTCCGCGTCGAAGGGACGGTTGCGCAGCGAGGGCAGCAGGTTCGCCTCGACGTTGGGCAGGTTGGCCTTGTCCAGCTTCTGGATCCAGCCCAGCCGGATCATCCGGGCGGCCATCCAGTCGGTGAGCACCATGATGTCCCGCCCGGTGCCCTGGCAGGCCGCGAGCTGGTTCTGCACCTTGCCGAAGAACTCGTTGTTGTCGTTGACATCCTCGGTGTAGCTCACCTGGATGCCACTCTTGCTGACGAACCCGTCCAGCGAGGGCCGCTTGGCGGTGTCATCGTCGTCGACGTCCATGTACTGCGGCCAGTTGGAGAAGGCCAACTTCTTCTCCGTACCGGACAGGTCCTCGCTGACGCAGCCGGCCTCGGTCTGTTGGGCACCGGGGGTGCCACAACCGGCGAGGGTGCCACCGGCGGCGAGCAGGGCAGCCGAACCGAGGGTGCCAGTGAGCAGCCCACGCCGGGTGAGGGGCCGGAAGGCACTACGCATGTGACGACTCCTATTGCTCGATCGGCGGTAGGACGGGGGTGACACGCCGGCGGGAGGGTCAATGGCGATGGACGACTGATCCTGACATGAGCAACCCTCTCGTACAAGGGATTCCGTTGTCGCTATAGCTTCGGACGACGGATTACGCCAGAACCGCCGATAACGTTAGGCTCAGTCGGTGATGGACATGGGGAGCGGTCGATGACGAACCGGCAGCACGACAACGGCAGCGGCGGGCGCCGGGTCAGTGTGCGCGAGGGCGCGAGTCACGCCCTGCTCGACGACGTGGCCAAGCAGATCATCGAGCAGCTCCAGGAAGACGGCCGTCGGCCGTACGCCACCATCGGCAAGGCCGTGGGGCTCTCCGAGGCAGCCGTACGCCAGCGGGTGCAGCGCCTGCTCGACGCCGGGGTGATGCAGATCGTCGCGGTGACCGACCCCCTTCAGCTCGGCTTCCCCCGACAGGCCATGATCGGCCTTCGTACCGACGGAGACCTGGAATCCGTCGCCGACCGGATCGCCGATATCGACGAGGTCGACTACGTGGTGATCACCGCCGGCTCCTTCGACCTGCTGGCCGAGGTGGTCTGCCGCAACGACGAGCACCTGCTGGAGATCCTGCAACGCCTACGCGCCGTCCCCGGCGTGGTCTCCACCGAGGCCTTCGTCTACCTCAAACTCCGCAAGCAGACCTACACCTGGGGCACCGCCTAACCCCGCTCGGCCGGCCCCGCCCCGCCCTGCACGCCTGCCCTGCCCGCCTCGGCCCGGCCGAGCTGGCCCGCCCAGCCCGGCTTGTGCTTGATCGACTCCGTTACGGCGTAACGGCGGTATCAGGGCAGCGTCGACCCCGCCATTACGGCGTAACGGAGTCGATCAGTCAGCCCGGCACGGCGAACCGCGACGGTCAGCGGCCAGCTTGGCGCGGGGTGGCCGCGACGAAGGTACGCCAGGCGTCGGGGGTGAAGGTCAACAGGCCGCCGGCCCGATCCTTGCTGTCGCGTACCAGGATCCGGCCGGGCAGGTTGTCCGCCACTTCGACACAGTTGCCGCCGTTGTTGCTGCTGCGGGTGGCGGTGCGCCAGCGGGCGCCGGTCATCTCCATGTCGTCGCCACTTCCCTGATCAGCTCGATGGACTGGCGACGGGGCAGCGCCTCGCCGGTGACGCTCTCCCATCTAGCGCCCAGGCTAGCAAGGTCGGCACGCTCGGTCACCACCTGACCGCGCAGCTGATTGTCCAGATAGGCCGCCTCGCCGCCGTCCGGCGTGCGGGCCAGCACGAAGGGCCCGGCCAGGCCGGTGTGCCACGGATTCTCCGCCGGAATCACCCGAACCTGTACGTGCTCCCGCTCGCCCACCTCGGCCAGGTGGGCGAGTTGCTCCGCCATCACCGCCCGATCGCCGCCCACCTGCCGGCGCAGCACCACCTCGTCGATCACCGCGACCAGTTGGAGCGGATTCTCCCGCTCCAACACCCGCTGCCGCGCCAACCGCCCGGCGACGATCTCCTCCACCTCCGTCGGCGGCAACAGGCCGCCGGTGGCCAGCACCCCTCGGGCGTACGCCTCGGTCTGGAGCAGCCCCGGCACCAACAGCGGCTCATATGATCGGAGTGAGCTGGCTTTCTGCTCCAGTTTCGCCCACTCCCGGAACCAGGGCAGATCGCGGCGGCGAAACGGCTCGGGCCAGAGTTCCTCGGCCTGACGCCCGAGCACGGTGGCGACGGCGACCCTGGTCCGAGGATGCGGAGTGCGCCCGTCGGCGACCCACCGACCCGCCGTCTTCGGGTCGACGCCGACCTTCCCGGCCAACGACTCAGCGGTCTCGCCCTTGTTCACCATCGCCGGCCTCAGCGCCTCGTTCATCTCCCGACCTCCGCCCGAGCGTCACGTTGCGCTGCACGCTAGCCACCCTGAGTGGCGCTGTCCGCCCGCTCCCGGCGTGTTCCGCAGGACTGTTTCGGCGCATCTCACACACCATCGAACCGTCCCCAAAACGCCCCAGAAGAGTCCCGCCGACCACCTCCCGCCACCTCGCACCCCGCCACCTCGCCCGCCGCCCGGCGGAGATGCGGATTCCGTTGCCCATGTCACTCTGACTCGCTGAATTCGTTGCTATGGGCCGCATGGTCAACCGATTGCACTTGCCATTCGTCGCTTGACTGTGGGATAACCGTGGGCAGAGCGGCCGGTGACCCCTGACCGGCCCGAGACCGATGGGGCTGACATGGCCAACGCCACCGACCACCTCTGGATGCATTTCACCCGGATGGCGAGCTACTCCGCCGGCGAGGTGCCGACCATCGTGCGCGGCGAGGGAGCGTACGTCTGGGACGCCCAGGGCCGCCGCTACCTGGACGGGCTCGCGGGCCTCTTCGTCGTCAACGCCGGCCACGGGCGCACCGAGTTGGCGGAGGCCGCCGCCAAGCAGGCCGGGGAGCTGGCCTACTTCCCGCTCTGGTCGTACGCACATCCGACCGCGGTGGAGTTGGCGGAGCGAATCTCCACCCTCACCCCGGGGGACCTGAACCGGGTGTTCTTCACCACCGGCGGTTCGGAGGCGGTCGAGGCGGCCTGGAAGCTGGCCCGGGCGTACTTCAAGCGGGTCGGCAAGCCGACCAAGCACAAGGTGGTCAGCCGGTACATCGCCTATCACGGCACCTCCATGGGTGCCCTGTCGATCACCGGCCTGCCCGGCATCAAGACCGATTTCGAGCCGTTGGTGCCCGGCGGCATCAAGGTGCCGAACACGAACTTCTACCGGGCGCCGGAGCACGGCGACGATCCGGTGGCGTTCGGCCGGTGGGCCGCCGAGGAGATCGGTCGGGCCATCGAACGGGAGGGGCCGGACACGGTCGCGGCGGTCTTCCTGGAGCCGGTGCAGAACTCCGGGGGGTGCTTCCCCCCGCCGCCGGGCTACTTCGAGCGGGTCCGGGAGATCTGCGACGCCTACGACGTGTTGCTGGTCAGCGACGAGGTGATCTGCTCGTGGGGGCGGCTCGGCGAGTACTTCGGTGCGGTCCGCTACGGCTACCAGCCGGACATCATCACCACCGCCAAGGGCATCACCTCCGGGTACGCCCCGCTCGGTGCGATGATCGCCAGCGACCGGCTGATGGAGCCGTTCCTGACCGAGACCGGCATGTTCGCCCACGGGGTGACCTTCGGCGGTCATCCGGTCTCCTGCGCGGTCGCCCTGGCCAACCTGGAGGTCTTCGCTCGGGAGGATCTCGTCGGGCACGTACGGGCCAACGAGGGCGCCTTCCGCGCCACCCTGGAGAAGCTGCACGACCTGCCGATCGTCGGCGACGTGCGGGGCGACGGCTACTTCTACGGCATCGAGTTGGTCAAGGACAAGGAGACCCGGGAGACCTTCGACGAGGCGGAGTCGGAGCGGCTGCTGCGGGGCTTCCTCTCCACCGCCTTGTTCGACGCCGGGCTCTACTGCCGTGCCGACGACCGGGGTGACCCGGTGGTGCAGCTCGCTCCGCCGCTGATCGCCGGGCAGCAGCAGTTCGACGAGATCGAGCAGATCCTGCGCACCGTGCTCACCGAGGCCTGGTCCCGCCTCTGACAACGCCGGGCGCGCCAGCGTCCATCGTGGTCGGACCGGGTGATCGCGTCCGGTCCGACCGGCACCCTCAGGAGTCGCCGTGTCCTACCACGACCTGTCGTACTGGCTGTCCACAGTCGACGAGCCGCTGACTCCGCGTGCGGCGTTGGCCGGTGAGACCGATGCCGACGTGGTGATCGTCGGGGCGGGCTACACCGGGTTGTGGACGGCGTACTACCTGGCGCAGGCCGACCCGGGGTTGCGCATCGTGGTGCTGGAGCGTCAGGTGGCCGGTTTCGGCGCCTCCGGGCGCAACGGCGGCTGGTGTTCGGCCCTGCTGCCCACCTCGCTGACCGGGCTGGCCCGTCGGCACGGTCGGGACGCCGCGATCGCCATGCAGCGCGCCATGTACGACACCGTGCGCGAGGTCGGTCGGGTGGTCGCGGCCGAGGGCATCGACTGCCACTGGTCGTACGCGGGAACGGTCACGCTGGCCCGCAGCGCACCGCAGCTACAGCGGGCCCACGCGAGCGTCCTGGAGGCCCGGGAGTTCGGGTTCGGGGCCGAGGATCTCGCCCTGCTCGGTCCCGACGAGGCCGAGGCCCGGTGCGCCGCCGAGGGGGTACGGGGTGGCACGTACACCCCGCACTGCGCGACCGTGCACCCGGCCCGGCTGGTCCGGGGGCTGGCCAGGGCGGTCGAGCGACACGGGGTGACGATCCACGACCAGACCCCGGTCACCCGGATCCGTCGGGGTGCGGCGGTGACCCCGCACGGGACGGTGCGGGCACCGGTGGTGGTGCGGGCCACCGAGGGGTACACCCCGGGGTTGCCCGGTCAGCGGCGGGCCATCGCTCCGATCTACTCGCTGATGCTCGCCACCGAACCGCTGCCACCGGCCACCTGGGCCCGGATCGGCCTGGCCGAACGGGAGACCTTCACCGATCTTCGGCATGTCATCATCTACGGCCAACGCACCGCCGACGGTCGACTCGCCTTCGGCGGGCGGGGTGCTCCGTACCATTTCGGCTCCCGGGTGCGGCCCGCGTACGACCGGGAGCCACGGGTCTTCGCGGCGCTGCGTCGTACGCTCGGCGACCTGTTCCCGGTGCTGGGTGCCGAGGTGCCGGTGTCGCACACCTGGGGCGGGCCGCTGGGAGTGGCCCGGGACTGGGCCGCCTCGGTCGGTTACCAGCCGGCCGACGGGCTGGCCTGGGCCGGCGGGTACGTGGGCGACGGGGTCGGCACCAGCAACCTGGCCGGACGCACCCTGGCCGATCTGATCCGTGGGGAGCAGTCCGAGCTGACCGCCCTGCCCTGGGTCAACCACCGTTCCCCCCGCTGGGAGCCGGAGCCGCTGCGGTGGTTGGCCGTCAACGCCGGCCTGCGGGTCATGTTCTCCGCCGACGAAGCCGAGTCCCGCACCGGGCGGCCCTCCCGCCGAGCGGACGCCTTCTCCCGCCTGCTGGGCAGCTGACCGACAGCCGACCCCGGACGGGTCAGTGGGTGGGCGGAATCACCCGCAGGTGACCGCGACGGGAGGTGGAGGGCGGGGTCGACTGGGCGTTCTGGTTCTGGTCCTCGGACGGGGGACGAGGGGCGGGCCGGGCAGCTTCCCGTACCGCCTCGGCGAGGGCGACCAGGTCGTCCGTGGTCGGCGGCGGTGGCTCGAACTCGCCCTCGTGCCGGACCACCTCCCAGCCCCGGGGGGCGGTGAGGCTGCGGGCGTGCGGCTCGCACAGGTCGTAGGTGTGCGGCTCGGCGAACGCGGCCAGGGGGCCGACCACGGCTGTCGACTCGTTGTAGACATAGGTCAGCGTGGCAACTGCCTGCCGGGGGCAGCCGTTGCGGGAGCAGCGCCGTGGTGACCTCACCGGCGCAGGGTATCTCCATTACCGGGTCCGGCGCACTGCTTCGCGTTACGACACGCCCGACTTGGTGATCACATTTCCCACACATCGACCCGGCACGCCACAGTGTCGGCGCAGCTGTGGCCGGCCAGGGGTGGGGGCTACCCTTTGGCTCATGACGAGCCCGGAGAACCGCCGCCCCGGCGGCAGCCGGCGGGGCCACCGCGACCGGCATGGTCGTGGACTGCGCGGACGGCTCGTGCCGGCCACCGTGCCGCTGGCCCGTACCAAGGCGGAGATCTTCGACGAGCTGGTGCTGGACACGGTCGAGACGCTGGAACGCCGGTTCGCCAAGGAGCTGGCCGGGGTCGAGTTCGCCGTGGAGGACGTCCCGCCCGAGCTCAATGTCTACGACTCCGATGTGCTGGAGGATGGCGAGGTCCCGCTGGCCCGGCTGTTGCCGGGACGGCCCGGTCGCCAGGAGGTGCCGCCCCGGATCGTGTTGTACCGACGTCCGCTGGAGTTCCGGGCGATGGACCGGGAGGACCTGGCCGACCTGGTCCACGATGTGATCATCGAGCAGGTGGCGAACCTGCTCGGTATCGACCCGGACGAGCTGGCCTGACGCTCACCCTGTCGCAGCCCCCACCGCGACAGGCCGTCCGGGACGACCAAGCCTCCGGGCGGGGCGGTCCCCAACCGCCCCGGCCCGAGTACGGATCAGGCGGCGCGTCGCTTGAGCTTGCGGCGTTCCCGCTCGGAGAGCCCGCCCCAGATCCCGAACCGCTCGTCGTGCCCGAGAGCGTATTCGAGGCACTCCGTCTTGACCTCACACCGCGAGCAGATCCGCTTCGCCTCGCGGGTCGAGCCGCCCTTCTCGGGGAAGAACGCCTCCGGGTCGGTCTGCGAGCACAACGCCCGCTCCTGCCACTCCGGCGCGTTTCCGAGCAGGTCGGCCGCCTCGAGTTGGCCGTCCATCAGTTGCCTCCTTGTCGCGCACCGGCGTCATCGCCGCTGCAACCCCCCACGCGAAAGGCGTGTTTGTCCGTCCGGCCCCGTTTTGTTGCGTTCCGCGTGAACAACCCCATTCAAATTACACGCGTGTAATGCGTGCGTCGTCAAGCCAAACTTGATAATGGAGTCGCCCTCCCGACACGCTCCCGGACGGCCCTGCGGACCACCCGGCCTCGCCCTGCCCTATCGATTCAGACCCCGGCCGAGTAACGCCCCTCCCGGCGAGTTGCCCGAGTTTTCTGCCGTGGCGTCCACCCCACGACCGGCCCCCTCCGGCCATGTGCGAGCACTCCTGGCAGACCAGCCGTGACAGCGATTGATCTTGGGAGGCAAGGTTATCCCGACTTGGTCCACCCTGCCCGTCGATCACAAGCGCGACGGCCGCGCTGAGTCCACATAGTGGACCAACGCGGCCGTCGGCAGTGCGTGAGGGGTCAGTCAGCGGAGGGAGAAATGCTGGTGGGCCAGACGAACTCGGTCACCACCCCACCGGCAACGGTGACCGCACCGGCTGGCTTCATTTCGTCCCACCAGACGGTATACAGACCGGATGGAAGATCCGGATAGACGGCACTGTGGAAGGTGCCGTCCTGGACCTGCCGCTCCCGTACGGCCGCATGGGTCCGCCGTTGACCACCCCCGTCGGCCAGGCTGATCTCGATCTCCCGGCCGAGCAGCCGACGCCCGGTGTGAATGATCAGGGCACCGGTGTCCCCGCCGAGGTTGAGCATTACCGTTCCACTGCCGGTCGGCCCGTACGCGTGGACGTGATCGGTCATCCGCCACCTCCCCTTAATCAGGCCCGCACGAGCGGGTTGTTGAACCCGTCGTACGGCGTACCGAGGAATGGGAACTTACGCAGGAAGGGTGCGGTCACGTCGGCCTCGGTGAGCCCCGGGGTCACCGCAGCGGCTGCCTCGTCCGGGGTGAACTTCCGGTCCACCAACGGCACGGTCAGCCCGGCGATGGCCCGCAGCGCGATGGTCACCACGTCGTCGGTGACCCGCCGACCGTTCGGGTAACCCGCCAGATCGCCGCCGAGCACCCCCAACCGGTTCGGTCGGCGGGCCGGCCCGATCGCGGTGTTCAGCCGCAGCATGTCGGCCCGGGTGTCGCCGGTGGCGTTGGTGAAGCCCTTGATCAGCCCCTCCGGTATGCCGGTCAGCAGGATGGCGACCAGGTCCGCCCGCGCCTTCTTCGACTTGGTCAGCCGCTCCAGGTTGGGAAAGACACCCGGGTAGAGCACCGGCAGCAGGGCGGCCAGTTCGGGTTGCTCGACGAACTGCGCGAACCGCTTGTCCTCCGCGGGCGGCAGGGTGTTCCACAGGTCCTTCTGCGCCATCGGCACTATGACCTCATTGAACAACGGGTTGCCCAACCTGGACACCTGGGTGAACGGGCCGGCGTTGGTGTCGGCGGCGCTGCGTTCCCCGAGCACCCTGACCTGACGCCGGGAAGCCGAGGTCCACACCCCGATCACCGAGGCCGGTTCCTGCCAGTGGTACCGGTTGGCGCGGCGACGCAGCTTCTCCACCGGCACCTGGATCGCGATGCTGTGCACATTCATCCGGTCCAGGGCGTTCACCGGCTCACCGGCCGCCTTGAAGATCTTCTTACCGGCGACGTGCAGCTGCTGGAACGGGCGCAGGGTACCGAGATCGAAGATCGCGCCCAGATCCACGTAGAAGCCGTCCGCACGCTGCCCGGCGAAGACCTTCTCCCCAGTGGAGAGGTTGAAGGTGGCCTGGCGCACCAGTTCGCCGTAGTTCGGGATGGACAGCGGGCCCACGTTGCTCGGCGGGCAGGGCAGCTTGCGGGCCAGCACCTGCTCCTTGCCACCGGCGATCCGGGTCAACCGGTAGAACTGCCGCCGGTTCCAGTTCTCGCTGTCCAGGGCCTCGATCGGGCCGGTGTTGTAGAGAAAACTGTTCGGGTTGGTGATCTCGGTGCTGAACTCGAAGCGGTAGGTGACGTCCGGGCGGCCGTCGCCGTTGTTGTCCACATGGATCTCGTACCGCACGTCGTCACCGAACTCGAAGAAGTTCGGCCCCCCGGAGGGCAGTTGCAGCGGCACGTAGTTGGCGATCAGAGTCACCGTGTCCGGACGATCCGGGGTGACGAAGGCGTACAGGTCGCAGGAGTCGGCGACCGGATCCTTGGCGATCTCCGGCGCCTCACGGTGTGAAGACATGGCGCAGCCACCTCACTGGGTGAGAGAAGGAATTGCTTGAGAATCGGCCGGGCGTACAGCGCCCACGCCGGGAGATCAGCGCCGGGCGGCGCGCCGCAACCGGTCGGCCAGGCCCCGGTCCCGCACCTCGATGCGGGACTCGCCGACGAACACGTCCATGACCCCGGAACGGCCGTCGCGCAGGTGCACCACGATCGTCTCGTCGACACCGGCGGCGGCGCCCTTGTCGTCTCCGGCGGAGGAGAGGCCCGGCACGGCCAGGGCAGCGGCGCCCAGGGTGGCGCTGGCCGCCGCCGTCAACGTCTGCCGACGGGTCAATCGCGGCCAACGCCGCTTGCGCGTCTCAGTTCTCATGGCAACCTTCCGGCAGCGGCGCACACGGCCCGCGATGGCGGACGGACCGGCGCGACCAGGCACGCCAACTCCGTGAGAAGTTGCCGGCGGCGAGAGCCTCGCCGCTACCGCCGCCGGCAGTGACAGGTACGGCCGGCGGCTGGCGAAAGTTCGATGTCAGGCTTCCACGTGACCGTACGCAGTCGTACGCCTACGGGCCGGCCGGCCCGCCGCCGCCGCGATCGCCCGCAGCTGCTCCTCGGTACGCGCCGATCCGTTGTCCGAGCCCGCCATCCGCGAGATGGTCTCCTCCATCAAGGTGCCGCCCAGGTCGTTGCAGCCGCTGCGCAGCAACTCCGCGCTGCCCTCGTCACCGAGCTTGACCCAGGAGCACTGGATGCTGTCGATGCGGCCGTGCAGCAGCACCCGGGCCATCGCGTGCACCGCCCGGTTGTCCCGCCAGGTCGGCCCCGGCCGGGCGATGCCGGCGAGATAGATCGGCGCGTTGGTGTGCACGAACGGCAGCGCCACGAACTCGGTGAACCCGCCGGTACGGTCCTGCACCCCGGCCAGTACCCGGAAGTGGGTCAGCCACTGGCCCGGATGATCCACATGTCCGTACATCATCGTGGAGCTGGACCGGATGCCCAGCTCATGGGCGGTGCTGACCACCTCGACCCAGGCGGCGGTCGGCAGTTTGCCCTTGGTGAGCACCCAGCGCACCTCGTCGTCGAGGATCTCCGCGGCGGTGCCCGGGATGGTGTCCAGCCCCGCCTCGCGAAGTCCGCTGAGCCACTCACGCACGGACACCCCGGCCTTGGCGGCGGCGGTGGCGATCTCCATCGGAGAGAAGGCGTGCACGTGCAGCTGCGGTACCCGTGCCTTGATCGCCCGGATCAGGTCGGCGTAGACGGTCACCGGCAGCTTCGGATCGATGCCGCCCTGCAGGCAGACCTCACTGGCCCCGGCCGCCCACGCCTGCTCGGCCCGGTCGGCGACCTGCTCCACCGACAGCCGGTACGCGTCGGCGTCGCGCTCACGCTGGGCGAACGCGCAGAACCGGCAACCCACGTAGCAGACGTTCGAAAAGTTGATGTTGCGGTTGACGACGTAGGTGACATCGTCGCCGACCGCCTCGCGACGCAGGTCGTCGGCGGTACGGCAGAGCTCGTCCAGCGCCTCACCGTCGGCGCCGAACAGGGCCAGCGCCGCCTCGGCGTGCCGGGGCTCCAGCAGAGCCGCCGGCTCCTGCCCGGCCAACCGCAGCCCGGCGCGCAGGTCGGCGTCGCCGAAACCCGCCGTGGCCGCTCGACCGGGGCTGCCGGCCTGCGTCGGCGGTACGACGGCCTTGGCGGCCACCTCCGACCAGTCGCCGTAGACGTGGTCGAAGTCGCCCCGCCGGTCGCCGGTACGCCCCGTCGTGTCGATCGTGACGTGCAGGTCGGTACGGCCGCCGTACGCCTCGTCGGGCTCCTGCCACGGCCGACCCACCGGTCGGGCCGCCTCCACGGCCAGCCCGGTGGCCGGATCGGCCAACGCATCGACGTGCGGCAGCACACGCGGATCCAGCCACGGCTCGCCCGCCCGCACATACTCCGGGTAGACCGTCAGCCGCTCGCGCAGGGTGAACCCGGCAGCGGCGGTACGCGCCGCCAACTCGTCGAGCTGCGGCCAGGGACGCTCCGGATTCACATGATCCGGGGTCACCGGGGAGACCCCGCCCCAGTCGTCGATGCCGGCCCGCAGCAGCAGGTCGTACTCCCCGGCGATCAGGTTGGGGGGTGCCTGGATGCGCGCCTTCGGCCCGAGCAGCACCCGGGTCACCGCCACGGTCGCGGCGAGATCGTGCAGTTCCGCGTCCGGCATGGCCCGCATGGCGGTGTCCGGCTTGGCGCGGAAGTTCTGCACGATCACCTCCTGGAGATGGCCGTACTCCCGGTGCGCCCGACGGATCGCGAAGATCGCCTCCACCCGCTCGGGGTGGGTCTCGCCGATGCCGATCAGGATGCCGGTGGTGAAGGGGACCCCGACCCGCCCGGCGTCGTCGAGCACCCGCAGCCGCACCGCCGGCTCCTTGTCCGGTGAGCCGTAGTGCGGGCCACCGGGCTCCGACCAGAGCCGCGTGGCCGTGGTCTCCAGCATCATGCCCATGCTGGGCGCCACCGGCTTGAGCCGTTGCAGTTCCGACCAGGAGAGCACCCCCGGATTCAGGTGCGGCAGCAGGCCGGTCTCCTCCAGCACCGCCACCGCGCAGGCGCGCAGATAATCCAGGGTCGACTCGTAGCCCCGTTCGTCCAGCCACTGCCGGGCCGCCGGCCAACGCTCCTCCGGCCGGTCACCCAGCGTGAACAGCGCCTCCTTGCAGCCCTGCGCGGCGCCCGCCCGGGCGATCTCCAACACCTCGTCGCGATCGAGGAAGGCGGCCGGCAACCGGTGCGGCACGGTGGCGAAGGTGCAGTAGTGACAGCGGTCCCGACACAGCCGGGTCAGCGGAATGAAGACCTTCTTGGAGTAGGTCACCACTCCTGGCCGGCCGGCATCCCGCAGACCGGCGTCGCGGATCGCCCCGGCGATGCCGAGCAGTTCGTCAAGGGCCGTACCGCGCGCGGTCAGCAGCGCCGACGCCTCCTCGACATCGAGCGCCCGGCCTGCGGCGGCCCGGCGCAACGCCCGCCGAATCGCTGCCTCACTCGACACGGGCCCGCTCCCGTCAACCATCCGCTCAGCCTATTCGCTGCCACCCCGCCCACCGCGCCGGCGTGGGGAACCACACCGGCGGGTCAGGAGATCAGGTGGATCGCCCGCCCGGATCGATGCGCTGGGTACGATCCCCGTCACCGTCCGGCCGGGGCAGCGCCTGGGTCGGCTCGGCACCCTGACGCGTGACCTCCTCGGTGGGCTCGGCGCTCTGCCGCGGCATGGTCTGGGTGGGGTCGGCTGACGCCGGCTGCCCGAACGGCGGCGCGGACGCGGGCGCGGGCGGCGCGGACGCGGGCACTGCTGACGGTGGTGCCTGCGGGGGGACGGCCGGCTGACCGTGCGGCGGCCAGGTGTGCGGCGACGCGGACTCCGGGGACGAGGCGGGCTGCCACCCTTCGGAGAAACCCGTCCCCTGGCTCGTGTGGTGCATCTGGCCCGCGCCGGTTTCCTGGCCCGCACCGGGACGACCCGACTGGTCACCGGTCGACCATCCGCCGCCGGGGTGTCCGGACTGGCCGGGGCCCGGCTGACCCGGGTATCCCGCCTGGTCGGTCTGACCGGGGTACCCGGTCTGGCTCTGGTAACCAGACTGACCTGGGTATCCGGACTGACCTGGGTATCCGGACTGGCCCGGGTAGCCGGACTGACCCTGGTAACCGGACTGGTTGGGGTATCCGGGCTGGCCCTGGTACCAGGACTGGGCGTTGCCGTCGCCGGGCTGGCCGGGCCAGCCGGGCTGCGGGGTGCCGTACAGGCCGGGCTCCGCCTTGGGGCGGGGCACGTGGTAGAGCCGCCGCCAGACACTCCACACCACGTATGCGGCCAGGCCGAACAACGCCACCCAGGCCACCCGGGTCAGCAGACCGGTGAGGGCGTCGAAGATCTGTGCCTCGGCCAGCCGACCGACTAGCCAGACCAGCAGGGTCAGCCCGCCGAGCACGGCACTGACCGCGTACTCGATCAGGGCCACCTGGGTGATCAGCTTTGCTCTCGGCACCGCCGGGGCGATGTGGGTGGCCAGCAGCACGGCCAGCACCGGCAGCACGATCGCCTCCAGCCCGATGAAGGCGAAGAAGGCGCTGCCCGCACGGCCGGTCACCGTGCTGTAGGCACCCTGCGGGGCCAGCAGCCGGATCAGGCCGACGAAAAGGAATACGGTGTTGGCGCCGAGAAGCACCAAGGCGGCGAGTTCCCTCAGCGGCCGGGTCACCTGATCAGCCGTCGTCGGGGCATTGGGCGAGGGCGGCTCGGCAGGGCTGGTCACGAACTCTCCCTGGGGGCGAAAGCGGACAGATGGCGACGTGAGCCTAGTCTCCCCGGGCGACGCCGCGTTGCAGGTGTCACGTAGGCGAGGATGGTCGGATGCGCATCGTGGTTCTGACCGGGGGCATCGGCGGAGCCCGCTTCCTGCTCGGGGTGCGGGCCTATGCCCAGGAAGTGGGAGCGGAGGTCACCGCGGTAGTCAACGTCGGTGACGATCTCCGCCTGCACGGGCTGCGGGTCTGCCCGGATCTGGACAGTGTCATGTACACCCTGGGCGGGGGTGCCGACCCGGAGCGAGGCTGGGGCCGGACCGGGGAGACCTGGACGGTCAAGGACGAGTTGGCCGCGTACGGTGCCGAGCCTGGTTGGTTCGGGCTGGGCGACAAGGACCTCGCCACCCACCTGGTCCGCACCACCATGCTGGACGCGGGATACCCCCTGCACCAGGTGACCGAGGCACTGGCGACCCGCTGGCAGCCCGGCGTACGGCTGCTCCCGGCAACCAACGACCGCCTCGAAACCCATGTGATCGTGAGTGCGAGGAGTGAGCTTGCGAGCCCCGCAGCCACGAACAACGCCAGCACCGTGAGTGCGAGGAGTGAGCTTGCGAGCCCCGCAGCCACGAACAACGCCGCTGCTGCTGACGGCTTCGGCGGCGGGCAGCAGGCGATCCATTTCCAGGAGTGGTGGGTACGGCATCGGGCGCAGTTGCCGACCCACCGGTTCGTCTTCGTCGGGGCCGAGGCGGCGAAGCCCGCTCCCGGCGTGACCGAGGCGATCGCCGAGGCGGACGTGGTGCTGATCGCGCCGAGCAATCCGGCGGTCAGCATCACGCCGATTCTGGCCGTGGCGGGCGTACGGGAGGCGGTGACGACCGGGCCGGCGCCGGTGGTGGGCGTGTCGCCGATCATCGGTGGCGCGCCGGTGCGGGGCATGGCCGACCGGTGCCTGGCGGTGGTCGGGGTGGAGTGCAGCGCGGCCGGGGTCGGGCAGTTGTACGGCGCCCGGGCGGCCGGTGGCCTGCTCGACGGCTGGCTGGTGGCCGAGGAGGATGCGCAGACAGTGATACCGCAGGTGACCGTACGCGCGGCACCATTGCGGATGACCGACGAGGCGGCGACGGTGGCGATGGTGCGCGCCGCAGTGGAGATGGCATGAAACTGGAGATCCTGCCGGTGCCCGGCATCGGCCATGTGGCTGAGGGTGACGACCTTGCCGCATTGATCGCGACGGCGGCGCCCTGGCTGCGCGACGGCGATGTGCTCGTGGTGACCAGCAAGATCGTCTCCAAGGCGGAGGGGCGGTTGGTGGACGTCCCGGCTGACGGGCCGGAGCGGCAGGCCGCCCGGGAGGAGATCCTGGCGGCCGAGACCGTACGGGTGGTGGCCGCCCGGGGGGCGACCCGGATCGTGCAGACCCGGCACGGCTTCGTGATGGCCTCGGCCGGCATCGACGCCTCCAACGTCGACAAGACACGGCTGGTGCTGCTTCCCGAGGATCCGGACGCCTCGGCCCGGGCGCTGCGGGCCGCCCTGCGCGACCGGTACGGCGTCCAGGTGGCCGTGATCATCAGTGACACCTCGGGCCGGCCCTGGCGCAACGGGCTGACCGACGTGGCCCTCGGGGTGGCCGGGATGGAGGCCATCCGCGATCACCGGGGCGAGGTCGACCCGTACGGCAACGAGTTGGTGCTGACCCAGATGGCGGTGGCCGACGAGCTGGCCGCGGCAGGCGAGTTGATCAAGGGTAAGTGTGATCAGATGCCGGTGGCGGTGATCCGGGGCTACCTGACCGCGCCGCTGCCCGACGACGGCGCGGGGGCCAAGGTACTCGTCCGGGACGCCGAGATGGACCTGTTCGCGCTCGGCACCGCCGAGGCCAAGGCGGCCGGGCTGGCCGCCGCCGCCGTCCTGGCCGACCGCCCGGGCGAGACCGCACCCGATCCCTCAGCGGTCGACCGGGCGATCGCCGCGGTCGCCGAGGTGGTCGCTCCCGGCACGGTCTTCACCCAGGTGACCGACAACGACGTACGTACCGGCCTGGTCGCCACCGTGGCCGGGTGGCCCGCCGAGGCCACCGCGCTCGTGCTGTGTTCCCCACCCACCCCGGTTGGCCCCGTCCAACTGGTCCGCTTCGGCACCGACGTGCAACGCCTCCGCACCGCCCTCGCCGCCGAGGGCGTCCCCTCCCAACTCCTCCCACCCCCCGCCCACACCACCGCCGCCGCCACCCTCGCCCTCTAACAACCCCACCCACCCCCACCCCCACCCCCACCCCCACCCACCCCTCAGTCGGTTGATCATGAGGTTGGCGGCACTCGTTGATCTTCAGAGTGCCGTCAACCTCATGATCAACGGGGTCGATGGGGGTGGAACGCGGGTCGATGAGGGGTGGGGTGGGTGGGTCGATGGGTTGTCTAGGGTGGGGGTGTGGATGGGTGGGGGGCGTTGCATGGGGATGCTTTGGCCGTGCTCGGTGGGTGGGAGCCGACTTCGGCGGAGGCGTCGGAAGCTCGGGAGCTGACCCTGGAATTGCTGAGGGTTGGGCCGGTCGCGATACAGCGGACGCACAAGGCCGGTCACCTCACCGCCAGCGCCCTGGTCTTCGACTCGACCGGTACCGAGGTGCTGCTCTGCCTGCACGGCAAGCTGAGCATGTGGGTGCAGCTCGGCGGGCACTGCGAGCCGGGCGACCGGACCCTGGCCGGTGCCGCGTTGCGGGAGGCCACCGAGGAGTCCGGAATCACCGGACTGTGGATGGACCCGGTGCCGATCGACGTGGACGTGCACGAGGTCAACTGCCAGGGTGGATCACTGCACCACGACGTACGCTTCGCCGTCTTCGCCCCGCCGGGGGCGGTGGCGCAGGTCAGCGCGGAGTCCGAGGCCCTCGGCTGGTTCCCGCCGGACCAGCTTCCCGATCCGCTGGCCGGCGGGACGGCCCGGCTGGTCGAACCGGGCCGGGCCGCGTTCAGACGAGCTTCTCCTCGCCCCGCTCCTTGAGTTCGTCCACGATCGCCTTGACGTCCTGGGCCCGGTCACGCGGACAGACGAGCAGGGCGTCGGCGGTGTCGACCACGATGAGGTCGCGCAACCCGATGCCGGCCACCAGCCGGCCGGACTGCGGCACCACCACCATGCCGCTGCTGTCGCGCAGCAGCACCTCGGCCTTGTCGTCCATCCCGAACACCACATTGCCGTCGGCATCGGCCGGCAGCACCTCGCCGAGGGTGTGGAAGTCGCCCACGTCGTTCCACCGGAAGTCACCCGGTACGGTCGCCACCCGACCCGCGCCGGCCGCGCCCTCCATCACCGCATAGTCGACGGAGATCTTCGGCAAGGTCGGCCAGATCGCACCGAGTACCTCGTCCTGCTGCTCACTGCCCCAGGCCGCCGCGATGCTTGTCACCCCGGCGTGCAGGGCGGGCTGCTGGCGAGCCAGTTCGGCGAGGAAAGCCGACACCCGCCAGACGAACATGCCGGCGTTCCACAGGTACCGACCGGAGCGCAGGTACGCCTCGGCCACCTCGGCGTTCGGCTTCTCCTTGAACTCGGTGACCGGCCGCATCGGACCCTCACCCACCGGTTCGCCGGTTTGCAGGTAGCCGTAACCGGTCTCCGGCCGGGTCGGGGTGATCCCGACCGTCATCAGCAGCCCCTGCTCGGCGCCGCGGATCGCCGCCTCGACGGTCTGCACCCAGCTCTGCGGGTCACCGATCAGATGATCGGCGGCGAAGGAGCCCATCACCGCGTCCGGATCCCGTACGGCGATCACCGCCGCAGCCAACGCGATGGCCGCGCAGGAGTCCCGGGGCGAGGGCTCGACCAGGATGTTCTCCTCCGGCAGACCGGTCAGCTGGCGGGCCACGGCCGCAGCGTGGGCCGCGCCGGTGACCACCATGGTCCGTTCCGGGGTGGCCAGCGGCGCGGCCCGCTGCACCGTCGCCTGGAGCAGCGAGGCGGACGTACCGGTGAACGGGTGGAGAAACTTGGGATGGCCGGCCCGGGACAGCGGCCACAACCTTGTGCCGCTGCCACCCGCCGGAATGACGACATAGATCACCAGGACATCATGCCCGAACCGCCCGCAGTGGGCGTCGGGGTTGCCGACCTCAGGACCGGGCCCGGGACCAGGCGGCGATGTGCACCTCGGCGCTGGACTCCCAGGTGAACTCCTTCGCCCGGTCGAAGCCGGCCTTGGCCAGCGACAGCCGACGCGGCTCGTCGTCGAGCAGAGCCGCCAGGTCGACGGCGATCTGGTCCGGGTCCTCGCTGGTGTAGGCCACCGCGTCGCCACCGACCTCGGGCAGCGACAGCCGGGGCGTGGTCAGCACCGGGGCGGCGCAGGCCATGGCCTCCAGGATCGGCAACCCGAAACCCTCACCGTACGACGGGTAGGCGGCGACCAGGGCGCCACCGAGGAAGCCGGGCAGGTCGGCGTAGCGCAGATAGCCGGGGCGCAGCAGCCGCAGGTGCGAGGGCACCTCGGCCACCGCCCGGTCGATGTCGTCGTCGTGTCCCTGTCCGCCGGCCACCACCAGGGCGGGCGGATCCTGCCGGTCGGCCACCGCCCGGGCCCAGCCCCGGATCAGGTTCGGTACGTTCTTGCGCGGCTCCTTGGCTCCCAGGAAGGCGACATAGCTGCTGCTGCCGAGGCCGAGGCGGGCGCGCACCCGGGCCTTCTCCTCGTCGCCGGGGGCGTGGAAGGCCGACTGGTCGACACCGTGGTACGCCACGTCGATGCGGGTCGGGTCGGCGTCCAGCAGCCGGATCAACTCGTCCCGGGTGGCCTTGCTCGGCACGATCACCCGGTCGGCGCGGCGCAGCGAGGTCTTGATCGCACTACGGAAGAAGGTCCGGCGGGACTTGTCGTAGTGCTCCGGCTCGGTGAAGAAGGTCGCGTCGTGCACAGTGACCGTGACGGGACAACCGGCCCGCAACGGGCAGGTGTAGAAGGGCGAGTGCAGCACCTCCGCGCCGACCTGCTGAGCGAGCATCGGCAGGCCGGTCTGCTCCCAGGCCAGCCGCGCGGGACGGTGCGCGACGGCCGCGGGGGCCGGAACGATCTCGGCGCCGGGCAGCATCCGGCGATAGCGCTCCAGGTCGGTGCGGAGGCTGACGACGACCAGGTCCACCGCCGACCCGCACACCTTGCCGAGGGCGCCGAGCAGGCCATCGACGTATCTACCGACGCCACCACGGTCGGCGGGGACACTCGTGGCGTCGATGAGCACGCGGGGCGGGCGGCCGGCGGTCACGGGGCGACTCCTTGCGATGGCGGGACTGTGGGAAACAACACTTCCGGCAAGCCTACGCCGGAGCCGGGTGTGGGCGTTGACTGCGACCCGACCGTTCGTCGACTTGTCGCTGCCATCGGGTGCGGTCGCCGGCCGCGTATCGTTCGCCCCGATGGCCGACAACATTGCCCGGGTGTTCGCCGACGCGATCGCGACCGACCCGAATCGACCCCTGCTGACCTGGTACGACGACGCCAGCGGTGAGCGCACCGAACTGTCCGGCGCGACCCTGGCGAACTGGGTGGCCAAGACGGCCAACCTCCTCACCGACGAGGTGGGACTGGGGCCCGGTGACACCGCCGCCGTACTGCTTCCGCCGCACTGGCAGACCGCCGCCGTACTTCTGGGTTGCTGGGCTGCCGGACTGACCGTGGCGGAACAGCCGGGTGAGGCGGACGTACTCTTCGCCGCCACCGACCGGATCGTCGAGGCGGAAGCCTGGTCGGCCGGCGACCGGTACGCCCTGGGGTTGCATCCGTTCGCCCTGCCGCTGCGGGAGGTGCCGGCCGGCTTCGCCGACTACGTGACCGAGGTACGGGTGCACGGCGACCACTTCGGGGCGTACCCCCCGGGTGGCCCGGCGCACACCGCGCTCATCGACCGGGCGACGGCGCGCGCCGCCGAGCTGGGCATCTCCCCGGCCGACCGGGTCCTGATCGACGTGGACCGCTACCCGGACCCCCTGGACTGGCTACTGGCCCCCCTGACCGCCAACGCCACCCTCGTCCTCTGCGCCCAACCCGACCCCACCCTCCTCCCCACCCGCCAATCCACCGAACACACCACCCACACCCTCCCCTAACCCACCCCCACCCACCCCCACCCTCCCTCGCCCCTCTCGCCCCCGCGATCTTGCAGTTTTGGTCGCCGATATGGGCGGTAGATCCCTTTTGCGGGGACAGAAAGTGCAAGATCGCGGGCGGCGGGGGCGAGGGCTAGGGAGCGCGGGGGTGGGGTTAGGGGGTGCGGTGGTGGGCGAGGGTGGCGAAGGCGGTGAGGGACTCGGGGTTGGCCAGGGCGCCCTTGGCGGCGGCCTGGTCTACCGGGGTGCCGGTGAGGATCTTCTTGACCGGGACTTCGAGCTTCTTGGCCGACAGGGTGCGGGGAACGGCGCGGACCTGGTGGATCTCGTCGGGGACGTGCCGGGGGGACAGGGCGGTACGCAGCTCCCGGCAGATCTTCTTGCGCAACTCGTCGTCCAGGGTCAACCCGTCGGCGAGTACGACGAACAGCAGCAGTTCACCGGCGCCGCCCTCGTCGTCCTCCAGATGCACCACCACCGAGTCGACGACCTCGTCCAGGGCCTCCACCACTGAGTAGAACTCGGCGGTGCCCAGCCGTACGCCGCCCCGGTTCAGGGTGGCGTCCGAGCGGCCGGTGATCACACAACCACCGCGCGAGTTGACGGTGATCCAGTCGCCGTGCCGCCACACGCCCGGGTACACGTCGAAGTACGCCTCCCGGTAGCGGACCCCCTCCGGGTCGTTCCAGAAGCCCACCGGCATGCTCGGCATCGGCTCGGTGATCACCAACTCGCCGAGTTCCCCGAGCACCGGGGTGCCGTCGGCCGAGCGGGCCTCGACCTTGGCACCCAGGGCCCGGCAGGTGATCTCACCGGCGTACACCGGCAGCAGCGGCACCCCGCCGACGAAGCCGGTGCACACGTCCGTACCCCCGGACAGTGACTGGAGTTGCAGGTCACTGCCGACGGTGTCGTACACCCAGGTGAAGCCCTCGGCGGGCAGTGGCGCACCGGTGGAGCCGACCCCGCGCAGCGCGGACAGGTCGGCGATCTCGCGGGGCACCAGACCGGCCTTGCGGCAGGCCAGCAGGAACGGCGCGGAGGTGCCGAAGTAGGTGGTGCCGGACTCCTGCGCCAGCCGCCACAGGGCGCCCAGGTCGGGGTGGCCCGGGTTGCCGTCGAACAGCACGATCGCCGCGCCCACCGCCGGCCCGGAGACCAGGAAGTTCCACATCATCCAGCCGGTGGTGGTGAACCAGAAGAACCGGTCGGCCGGACCCAGGTCGTGGTGCAGGGCGAGCATCTTCAGGTGTTCGAGCAGGATGCCGCCATGCCCGTGCACGATCGGCTTGGGCAGGCCGGTGGTGCCGGAGGAGTAGAGCACGTACAGCGGATGGTCGAAGGGCACCGGTGTGAAGGTCAACGGCTCGTCGGTCGCCGCCGCCAACTCGGCCCAGGGCAGGGCGTCGTCCGGCGGGGGCGCCGCCGGGTCCAGGTAGGAGATGCCGACGGTGTGCCGCAGCGACGGCAGCGCCGCCCGGATCGCGGCCACCTCCGCCGACCGGTCCACCGGCTTGTCGCCGTAGCGGTAGCCGTCCACCGCCACCAGCACCTTGGGTTCGATCTGCTGCCAGCGGTCGGTGACGCTGCGGGTACCGAACTCCGGGGCGCACGAGGAGAAGATCGCCCCCAGGCCCGCGGTGGCCAACATCAGCACGTACGTCTCGGGGATGTTCGGCGCGTACGCCGCCACCCGGTCACCGGTGGTGACGCCGAGGCGGCGCAGCCCGGCGGCCACCCGGCGGACCTGGTCGCGCAGCTGCCCGGCGGTCAGCACCTCGGGGTCCCGGGTCTGCCCGTGCGCGAGCACGATCGGGTCGTCGTCGGCCCGACCGGGCATCCGCAGCACGTTCTGGGCGTAGTTGAGGGTGGCGCCGGGGAACCAGCGGGTGCCGGGCATCTCCCGCCCGGACAGGGTGGCCGTCGGCGGGGTGTGTGCGATGACCTCGAAGTGGTCCCAGATCGAGCGCCAGAAGGCGTCCAGATCGGTCACCGACCACTGCCAGAGTGCCTCGTAGTCGGCGAACTCCAACCCACGGTGCTCGGCCAGCCAGCGCAGGTACGCCCCGATGCGTGACCGTTGAAGCACGTCCGCCGGCGGCGTCCACAGCACGTCAGTCACTGCTCACTCCTCCCCTGGCCCGGCACGGCGCTGTGCGGTGGGCCGTGGCGCCATCTTGCCCTACCCGCAAGCGCCATTCTCCGCAGCCGGGCCCGCCGAACGCATGTGCCCGCACCACACGAGCGGCCCCGCTCGGGTGGGACGCAGCCGGGCCGAGGACGCTCACCCGGGCTCACCGGGCCGAGGACACACTCGGCCGAGGCCCCACCGGGCTGAGGGCTCACCCGGCGAAGGGCTCACCGGCGCGGTGGCCTCACGGGAGGCATGGCCTCACCCGGCGCGGTGGGCCTGAATGGCGCGGCGGCGGGCCAGTCGGTGCTCCCGGCGGATCTCCGCCTCCCGCCAACGCCGTTGATCCTCCGGGGTCTCCGGCAGCACCGGTCGCACCGGCCGTGGCGCTCCGCCGACCTCGACGCCGACGAAGACGAGGTACGCGGTGGCCACCCGAACCGGCTCCTGCTCGGCCGAGTCCCAGCGCTCGGCCATCACCCGTACGCCGATCTCCATCGAGGTCTGCCCGGTCCAGTTCACCTGGGCGTACGCGTGCACCAGGTCACCCACCCGGACCGCCTCGGAGAAGACGATCTCGTCGATGGCGGCGGTGACCGCCGTACCGCCGCTGTGCCGGGCCGCCGCCGCGCCGGCCACGTCGTCGACGAACTTCATCAGCACGCCGCCGTGCACGGTTCCGTAGAGGTTCACGTCGATCGCGGTCATGATCCGACTGAGCGTGACCCGGGAGTACGACGTCGGTTTACCTGGCATGGCGGAGGGGTGCTCGGTCATGTCGAAAACGGTACGGTGCGCGGATGCGACATCTGTGGAGCTTCCTCGCCGGTCTGGTGGTGGCGCCGGTCACCTGGGTGTTGGTCACTCTCGGACAGGACGGGTCGGCCGGGACCGTGAACCGGTGGGTGGAGATCGGCACCGCCAACACGGCCAATCTCATCGAGCCGGCCGTCTACCTGGCCGTCGGCGGCATCGTGCTGGGCCTGCTCGGCACGTTGCGCTTCTCACCGCTCGGCCCGCTGGTGGCCGGGCTGCTGCTGGTCACCCCGTACATCGGGATGTTCGTCACGCCGTTCCGGGTGCGGGACCGCATCCCGGCGGACTGGGAGTTCCTCGGCGACCCACTGCCGCTGCGGCTACCGGTGGAGAACGGCACCCTGTTCCTGATCGGCATGCTGCTGCTGATGGCGACCTTCAGCGGGCAACGCTGGCGCCGCTGGCCGCAGCCGACCGCCGCACCGATGCCGACCTCGGCCCCACCCCCAGCCCCTGAGCAGACCCAGACCGACTGGCCGTCGGTCGAGCCGAACGACCAGGACACCACCCCCCTCAGCCTCGGCTACCCGGACCCCACCCCGACCGAGCCACTGCCCCGCCGTACCGGCCACACCTCCCCCTGGTCAGCCCCACCCGGCAACCTCCCCCGCCAGGACAACACCCCCCACTAACACCCCCACCCCACCCCACTCGGGTTGATCATGAGGTTAGCGGCAGATGTCGATCTCCTGAGTGCCGCCAACCTCATGATCAACGAGGGTGGCCGGGGGTAGACCCGGGGGGTAACGGGGCCACCCCGGCCGGCGGAGGCCGGGCCGGGGTGGGAGGCGGGAGGGGTTGGGGTTAGGACTTGAGGAGTTGGCGGGCCATTACGATGCGCTGGACCTGGTTGGTGCCTTCGTAGATCTGGGTGATCTTGGCGTCGCGCATCATCCGCTCGACCGGGTAGTCCCGGGTGTAGCCGTAGCCGCCGAGCAGCTGTACCGCGTCGGTGGTGATCTCCATGGCGGCGTCCGAGGCGAAGCACTTGGCCGCCGCGCCGAAGTAGGTCAGGTCGGCGTCGCCGCGCTCGGAGCGGCCGGCGGCGGCGTACGTGAGCTGCCGGGCGGCCTCCAGCTTCATGCCCATGTCGGCGAGCATGAACTGCACACCCTGGAACTCCGCGACCGCCTTGCCGAACTGCTTGCGCTCGGCCACGTACCCCTTGGCGTAGTCGAGCGCGCCCTGGGCGATGCCGACGGCCTGAGCGGCGATGGTCACCCGGGTGTGGTCCAGGGTCTGCATCGCGGTGGCGAAACCGGTGCCCTCGGCACCGATCATCCGGTCCGCCGGGATCCGCACGTTGTCCAGGTAGACCTCGCGGGTCGGGGAGCCCTTGATGCCGAGCTTCTTCTCCGGAGCACCGAAGCTGACCCCCGGATCGGACTTCTCGACCACGAAGGCGGAGATGCCCCGGGAGCGGGCGCCCGGGTCGGTGACCGCGAAGACGGTGTAGAACTCGGAGACACCGGCGTTGGTGATCCACCGCTTCACGCCGTTGAGTACCCAGTGATCACCGTCACGGACCGCCCGGGTGGTCATCGACACCGCGTCGCTGCCGGCCTCCGGCTCGGACAGGCAGTACGAGAACATCGCCTCGCCGGCCGCGACCGGGGTCAGGTACCGGCGCTTCAACTCCTCCGAACCGGCCAGCAGCAGCGGCATGGTGCCCAGCTTGTTCACCGCCGGGATGAGGGAGGACGAGGCGCAGGCCCGCGCCACCTCCTCGATCACGATGGCGGTGGCCAGGGCGTCCGCTCCGGCGCCGCCGTATTCGACCGGGATGTGCGGGGCGTGGAAGTCTGCCGCGCGCAGGGCGTCGTACGACGCCTTCGGGAATTCTCCGGTCTCGTCCGCCTCGGCGGCGTGCGGTGCCACCTTCGCCGCACAGACCTCACGGACCGCCTCCCGGATCGCCTCATGCTCCTCGGGCAACCGATACGCGTCAAACGACTGATCTGCGGCCATGTCGGCCCCTCCCCTTCACGGCTATCATGCGCTGTCTGTAGCGTCACAGGGACGCCCACCGCGCAGACTGAAGGATAGCGACTACAGCTCAGCCGATGTTACCGGCGCGTAGACTTGGTCTTCCCGAAGCACGACGCCGCTCGGCGATGATGGATGACAGAACCACAGGAAATGCCCTCCGGTGCCGGGCCAGGCGCCGCTGCGGAACGCGACGCGATTGCGCGCCGCCAGTGCGAGCGGAGAGACAGGCGTGACCATCCCGTACCCGACCACCCAGCCGATGCCCGCCTTCGCCGCGGTGACGCCCCCCTCGGGTGCTCCCCGCCCTCGGGTGACCTTCCTGGGCACCGGTTATCTCGGTGCGACGTACGCCATCTGCTACGCGGAACTCGGCTACGAGGTACTCGGGTACGACGTCGACCCGGACAAGATCGCCAAGCTGAACGCCGGCGAGGTGCCGATCCACGAACCCGGCCTGGACGAGCTGCTGCGACGCAACCTGGCCGCCGGACGCCTGCGGTTCAGCACGGACATCGCCGAGACCGCCGACTTCGGTGACGTGCACTTCATCTGCGTGGGCACCCCCCAGCGCGCCGACGGCATGGGCGCCGACCTGTCGTACGTCGAGGCGTCGGTGACCAACCTCGCCCGGCACCTGACCCGCAAGGCGTTGATCGTCGGCAAGTCCACCGTCCCGGTGGGCACCGCCGACTGGGTGGAGCAGCTGGTCGACAAGCACGCCCCCGCCGACCTGGGGATCGAGGTCGCCTGGAGCCCGGAGTTCCTCCAGGAGGGCTTCGCGGTCGACGACGTGCTGCGGCCGAACCGGATCGTGGTGGGCGTCAAGAGCGAGTGGGCCAACAGCATGCTCTACGCGGCACACAAGGGGGTGTTCGACCTGGCCGCCACGGAGGACCGCGAGGTCCCCCTGGTGGTCACCGACTTCGCCACCGCCGAGCTGGTCAAGGTCGCCGCCAACGCCTTCCTGGCCACCAAGATCTCCTTCATCAACGCGATGGCCGAGGTCTGCGAGGTGGCCGGCGGCGACGTCACCCAACTGGCCCGGGCCATCGGGTACGACCCTCGCATCGGCAACCGGTTCCTCCAGGCCGGCCTCGGCTTCGGTGGCGCCTGCCTGCCCAAGGACATCCGCGCCTTCCAGGCCCGCGCCCAGGAACTCGGTGCCGGCGAGGCACTGCGCTTCCTGCACGAGGTCGACCTGATCAACCTGCGCCGCCGTACCCGGGTGCTGCACCTCGCCGCCGAACTGCTCGGCCGCCGCTACGGCCCCGCCGGCCCCGACCTGTCCGGCACCCGCATCGCCGTGCTCGGCGCGACCTTCAAACCCAACACCGACGACGTACGCGACGCGCCGGCCCTCGCCGTCGCCGCGCTGCTGCACAAGGCCGGCGCCGACGTCCACGTGTACGACCCCCAGGGCATCGACAACGCCCGCCGGGCCGCACCGGAGCTGACCTACGAAGCCGGCATGGCCGAGGCGGTGACCGACGCCGATCTGATCTGTGTGCTCACCGAGTGGGCGGACTTCCGCAACGCCGACCCGAATGCCCTGGGTGAACTGGTCGCCGGGCGGCGGGTGGTCGACGCCCGCAACTGCCTGGACTCGGCACTGTGGACCCAGGCTGGCTGGGAGTACCGGGGTTTGGGCCGGCCCTGACCGGGTTTCGGTTTTCCGGGGGAGCCCACCCGCTCCGGGCGGTCAGGCTTGATCCCTGCGCGGGTGGTCTCCCCCGGAAAACCTGACTTCCACGGCCCCCTAGGTCAGGGGTGGGTTGGGTAGCTCGGGTGGGCGCCCGTGGAAAGCCTTACTCCACGCCCTCTGGGTCAGCGTGTGGGTGGGCAGCTCGGGTGGGCTCGGAAGCCTGACTTTTTACGCCCTCTGGTCAGAGGTGTGGGGTGGCGGTTGTGGGGCGCTCTGGGCTGGTGGGGGTGCCTTGCCGGGAGGGCGGTTCGGGGGCGGGCGTGGGGGTGACCCGCCGACAAGTGTCGAATTCCGGGCGAGCATTGGGCATGCTGCGACAGTGGGAATCCACAGTGTGGGTGGAGGGGTGTCGTGGCGACCTTTCAGTGCTCCTCGTGCGGCCAGGAGATCAAGCCGGCGGTCCGCTGCCCGCGCTGTGGTGCCCACCAGCCACAGTGGGCCGAGCATCTGGCGGAGATCGAGCGGTCCATCGCGGAGATGAAGGCCCGTGAGGCCGCCATCGCCAGCGAACAACGGCAACTGGCCTCCAAGATGCAGGCCGCGATCTTCCAGCGGGACACCCTGGCCCACGCCGGCAACGTAGGTGACGGCCGGGTCAAACAGACCAACCGCCCGCGTCGGGTGCTGCGCCGTCGACCGGCGTACAAGTCGCCGGGCACCGGCACGGTCCCACCGGTACGCAGCAAGCCGACCGGGGGCGGTCCGCCGCCACGGGTGCCCCGGCAGGGCCCCTCCGGCGGTACGGAGGATCTGCCGCCGACGACTCCGGTGTGGCTGGACGCCGATGACCCGGAGCACCCGCCGGAGGCCTCCTCGCGGGAGGTCCAGAACATCCCCCTGGGCCTGGGTGCCCTGCTGCTCGGTGTGGCCGCGGTGGTCTTCGCCGTGCTCGCGACCAGCTCGATGGACGCCCTGACCCGCCTGGGCATCCTGCTGCTGGCCACCGTCCTCATGCTGCTGGCCCCGCCGGTGCTGACCCGGCGCGGGTTGACCTCCACCGCGGAGACCATCGCCGCAGTGGGGTTGCTGCTGGTCCCGCTCGCCGGGTACGCCCTGTGGGCGGTGGACCGGATCGGCGGCGACGGCTCCGGGGCGATCTTCGCCGGGGTGATCTTCGCGGTTACCGCCGCGGTCTCCGTCGGGTACGCCGGACTGACCCGGCTGCGCGCACCCCGCTTCGCCGCCGTGCTGGCCGCCCAGCCGGTGGTCCCGCTGTTGGCGTACGAGCAGGTCAGCGGCCCAGCCGGCTGGGCCCTGGTGTTGACCGTGGTGGCCGTACTGGACCTCTGGTTGGCCCGGTCCCCGATCACCGTGCAACAGCCGGTCGTCGATCCGGTGCCGGAGACGGCACCGGATCGGACGGGCACTCCCCGCCAGCGGCAGGCCGACGGGCGCCCCGAGGGTGCGCCGGAGGAAGCCGGTGAGGTGATCGACCCCATCGCCGGCACCCGGGTCGCCTCACCGGTACGGCCGGTGCCCTGGCTGCGGGAGCTGACCTGGGCCCTGCACGGTGTAGCCGTAGTACTGGCCCTCGGGTACGCGGTGACCGCCCTGCTACGCACGGACACCGTGCCGGGCGCGACCGGCGCCGGTCTGGTGCTGCTGCTGGCCGCCGCCGTGTGTCTGGTCGGCACCCTGCTGTTGCGGCGTCCGCCGCTGCCCGACATCGGCGCGGGGGTGTTCACCCTGGCCGTCATCGGCGCCCTCGGCCGGATCGCCTCGGTGGCGCTGCCGGGCCGTTCCCTGCTGCTGATCGCGGCCGTCATCGCCGCCACCGGCCTGGTGGTACGGGCGGTGCCGGAGTCCGCCCGACGCGGGCCACAACTGGCCAGCGCGGTGGCGCTCACCGTCAGCGGAGTGGTGGTCGCCGGGAGCGCCCTGCGCGCCGGGATCGCGCCCGTGCAGGCCGCCTTGCCGGCCTGGGCGGCGGACCTCGACCGGTACCCGGCCGAGTTGGCCGCCGCGGTGGGACCGGCCGCCTGGCAGCTGGCCACCAGCGCCTTCCTGCTGACCGTGGCGGCCGTGGTGGCCCTGCCCCCGGAGATCCGCCGCGAGTTCGCGGTGACCGGTGCCGCGCTGACCGCCCTGGCCGTACCCGCATCCTTCGGGTTGAGCTGGGCGATGGCGCCCTGGCCGATGGTGCTCACCGCGATCGCCATCGGGGCGATCGGGTTGTCGGCCCGGACGAGTCGGGCCGCCCTGGCGCACGCGGTGGCGGCTGCCGGGGTCGGTCTGGTCGGCGCCGGGGCGGCATTGGCCCGGCCCGCCCTGACCGCCGCCGTACTGCTCACCTTCGTCCTGGCCGGGGTGCTGATCGCGGTGGCCCCCCGGATCAGGCTGGCACCGGCCGCCGCCGACGAGATCTCGGCCTGGGCGGCCGGCGGGGCGGCGTTCGCCCTGCCCGGGGCGGTGGCCGCCTTCGTCGCCGCCCTGATCTCCGACGAACCGGCACTGACCCCGGCCAGTCTCCAGGCGGCGACCGTACCGGTGCTGGCCGCCAGCTTCCTGGCCGTCTGCGTCACCCTCGGCTACACCGCGATCGTGCAGGTGTCCCAGCGGCATATTCCGGTGCCCCTGTCGGTGGGCACCGGCCTGGGCGCCCTGGTGGTCGCGGCGGCCGGATTCGGGGCACCCGGTGCCACCGTGGCCGACGCCTGGGTCAGCGCGTTGCTGCTCGTCTCCGCCGTCCTGCTGTTCCTGGCCCCGTCGATCGACGCGGGCCGACGCTCCGACCTGACGATGGACGGCTCCGACCTGGCCGCCGCCGCGGTGACCGCGGCCCTGGTCGCCACCCTGCTGCGGATCGGCACGGTGCTCGCCCCCGGCGGCCAGCTGGCGGTCGCCGCCGCGCTCGTCCTGGTCGTCGCGGTGGCCGCCCGGGCGATGCCGGAGCAGTGGCGCCGCGGTCCGGTGCTCGGCCTGGCTCTCGGCGGGGTGCTGATCGGCCTGCTGGCCGGCTGGATGGCCCTCCGCGGTGGGGTCGGTGTCCTGGCAACCCCCGGGCCGATCTGGAACGGCGACCTCAGCGGATGGCCGGCCGCTCCGACCGGTGGCACCACCTGGCAGGGCCCGATCGCGCTGGCCCTGCTGGCGCTCGCCGCCGCCATCCTGCTGCCGTCGCCCTGGCGCTACGACGTGTCCGGGGCGGCCGTGGTGCTCGCCACCATCGGCGCCCCGGCCGCGTTCGACCTGTCCTGGTGGTCACCGGTCCTGATCGGAGGCATGGTCGCCGCCGTGTACGCGATGGCCGCCGTCCCCGCCATCGAGCCCCGGGCGGCCCTGTCCAGGATCACCGTCGCCGGGGTGGTCGCCCTGCATGCCGCCGGTGCCGGCCTGGTCCGTCCCTGGACCACGGCGCTGGCGTTGACCAGCATCGTGGTGATCGGTGTGGCGGTGGCGGGGCTGGCCCGTACGACGGCCGGCTCCCTGATCGAGGACATCCGGACCGAGGGGATGCCCCCGCATCTGGCGCAGATCGGTGGCGCGGCCGTGGGGGCGGCCCTGCTGGCCCTGCCAGGTGCCACGGCTGCGTTGGCCGCCGAGTTCGGGCACGCCCCGCAGACGATCCTCACCGCCGGCCTGGCCGCCACCAGCCTGGGTCTGGCCCTGGTCGCCGGAGTTCGCTGGCAGGTTCCGCAGTACCTGCCCTGGGCCAGCGCCGGGGTGGTCGGCGGTGCGGTGGTCACCGCGCTGGCGGCCGTACCCCTCGGTCTGCCGGTCGGTGTCTACGCCGCTGCGGCCGCTCTGCTGGGGGTGCTCGCCGAACTGGTCCGGGAGGCTACCGATCCGCCCGCCGATCCGATGCAGCCGGTCCGCCGCTGGACGGTGCTGCTCGACGGGGCGATCCGACGACCCCCGGATGACGGTCTGCGCCGTCGATGGCGGGTCAGCCCGGCTGCGGGGGCCCTGGCCGCTGCCGCCCTGCCGACCCTGCTGGCGCTGATCTCCATCGCTCCGGCGCTGGTCGCCGCCCTGGTGGACCCGATCCGTACCCTCCGTCGGGTCTGGCAGGGCCCTCCTCCGGAGTTGCTGGACCCATCGGCGGCGGCGGTCAACCCGACCCATGTGTTGACCGCGCTGCTGCTGACCGTGACGGCCACGCTGGCGGCCACCGGCTTCAGCGCGGGCCGGCGTTCCCGGGCCGTGCCGGTGGTGCTGCCCGGTGCCGCGATCACCCTGTTGATCGCCCCGATCGCCTTGGGCAGCGGCTGGCCGACGAGCACCCGTGCCGCACTTGTGGTGTTCACCATCTCGATGCTGGGGCTGGCCCTGACCCCACCACCCTCCCTCGTGGAGCGGGCCCGTTCGTTGCGGCTGGCCCGGGTACTCGTCTTCCTGATCGGCCTGGCGGCCGGCGGGGCGGGCCTGGCCGGCAGCCTCGCCACCCGGGACCTGACCCTGCTCAGCCTCGGGGGTGCCGTCGGGGTCGGTGTGGTGGCGGCCCTGTTCGGCACCACCTCCCGGGCCCGGATCCTCGGCTGGCTGTTCGCCTCCCTGATGGCGCAACTGTTCGTGCTCACGGCGGGTCTGGTGGCCGGGCTCGCGGCGGTGTGGTCCGCCTTCGGGGTACTCGCGGTGGGTGCCGCGTTGCAGGTCTTCGCCACCCGGCTGCCCCGGCTGCGTCGCCCCGAGGCACGGGTGGAGGCCGCGACGGTGGAATGGAGCGGCCATGCCGCCGCCCTGATCGCGCTGGCCCTGGCCTTCGACTCGCCCCGGCACATCGCCGCGCTGTTGGCCGGCTGGGGTGCGATGCTCGGCATCGCGGCCATGCGGCCGGGGCGTCGACCGGTGGAACGCCGAATCCTGTTCTGGGCGGTGGTGATCTGCGAGATCACCGCCTGGTGGATCCTGATGCGGGTCGCCGAGGTGGCCCTGCCCGAGGCGTACACCCTGCCCTTCGCCGCGTTGGCCCTGCTGGTCGGCGTGCTGGAGTTGCGGCAGCGACCGGACATGAGCAGTTGGGTGGCGTACGGCCCGGCGCTGGTGGCCGCCTTCGTACCCACCCTGGCGATCGTGCTGGCGACCGATTCGAGCACCCTGCGCCAGGTACTGCTGCTGCTCGGTGCGGTCTCCGTGCTGGTCTTCGGGTCGATGAGCCAGCAACAGGCACCGGTGATCGTGGGCGCGGTGGTGACCGCCATCGCGGCGGTGCACGCCCTGTTCAGTCTCGGGCCGTGGCTGGCGTTGATCCCGGTCGGCTTCCTGCTGCTGATCCTCGGTGCCAGCAACGAGCGTCGTCGTCGCGCCCAGGAACGCCTCCAGACCGCCCTGCGGGGAATGCGATGACCTCACCCGCTTCGAGGCGCAGTCGCACTGCTGCGCGCGTAGCCTCACCGCCCAGCGCGTAGCCGGAGGAGGTGTGCGGCGGTGTGTGCGACGACCGGGTCGGGGTCTGCCGTCAGGCCCGTGAGGGCCTGGGTGGGGGTGTCCCCCGGGATGTCCGCCAGCGCCGCCACCAACCGTCGACGGGTGGCGGGGTCACCGGCGGCGTCGAGGCAGCCGACCAGCCGGGCGGCGATCTGATCCGCCAGGGTCGCCTCCCCCGCCAACACACTCAGGGCATCGGCCGCCTCGACGTCATCGGCCGCCTCGACGACCATGTCGACGAGGGTGGGGATCGCCTCGGCGACCCCACGGGCCCCGAGCGCCAGGGCCGCGTACCGGCCGACCGCGAGGTCCGCGTTGGCCAGGGCGTCCCGCAACAGTACGGTCGCCGCGGCGCTCGGGATCTCGGCGATGGCTTCGACGGCACGTCTGCGTACCTCCGCGCCCGGTGCGTCGAGGCCCTCCGCCAGCAGGACCAGTCCCCCGTCGCCCGACTGCGCCAACGCCCAGCGCAGGGCTCCGGCGACGTTCGGATCCTCCTCGCTCAGCACCGCCTCGACCAGCGCCTCCACCGGCACCGGGGTAGCTCGCCGCGACGACAGGGCCGCGCGTTGGCGTTCACCTGGGCTGTCCGACCTGAGCCCCTGCAGGAGCGCGACGATCTGGAGCACCTCCGCCCAGTCGGCGGGTTCCACGGCACCGACCCGACGCAGTCGGGTGAGCAGTTCCGTCTCGGCCGCGATGCGTGCCCGGGTCTGCCGGATGAGGTCGTCCACGAGTGCCGCGGGCGCGAAGCCGGGTTCGTCCAGGGCCCGCCGGACCTCCCGCAGAGACAGCCCCAGTGAACGCAGACTCTCGATGTGGAAGATCCGCCGGATGTCCTCGTCGGAGTACTCCCGATAGCCGGACCCGGTACGACCTGTCGGCCGCACCAGCCCGAGGGCCTCGTAGTGCCGGAGCATCCGGGCACTGATCCCGGACCTACGGGCCACCTCACCGATCAACACCGCCGGTCACCCCTCCTGGCCGTCACCCACTTGGCTACCAGCCTTCTTGCCGGAGGTGTCCGGGCGGGCCGGGCCGAGTGCCACGATCCGTTTCGCTTCCTCGACGGCGGAGTCGAAGCCGGTGTCCGGGTCGTGCCAGAGCCGTTCGGTGGCGATCGCGTGCTGGCGTACCCGCGGGTCGGGATGGGTCGTCGCGGCGCGCAGCACCGGCATGATCACCTCCCCGAGCGCGATCAGCGCCCGACTGAGGCTCAACTGCGTGTCCCGCTCGCCGCGCCCGAGCTGCATCGCCAGCACCCGGACCAACCCGGATTCCTCACCTTCCGGCACGAGTACGACAGCGGCCCGCCAGGCGCTGCGCGCCACCTCGTCGTCGGCGTCGGTCAGCAGCTCTTTCGTGATCGCCGGCCAGGCCCGCCGGTCCCCGATCTTGGACAGTGTGTGCAACGCCTGGCTGCGTGCCTGCCCAGACGCCGAGCGCAGCTCCTCGATCAGCCTGGGGACCGTCACCGACGTCGGTTGTCGGGTGAGCGCCCAGGTGAGCATCTCGCGCACGAAGAACTCCGGTTCGACCGCGCACCGCTCGACGAGCACGTCCACGAACTGCGGATCCGGGGTCGACCCGACCGCCAACGCCACCCGCAACCGCACCGAGGAACTCTCGTGCCTCAGCCCCGCGAGCACCCGCCTTGCCTGCATACCCCGCGCCGACTCGACCACCACGGATCACCCCCGCGCCCAGTCCACCCCTTCTCACCATGTCAGGGTCAACCCCACCCCCGACATCACCGGCCCACCATTCCGCCGAAACAGCGGGATACGCAGCAGCAGAAACCCGCCACCACGGCGAAACGGAGCCTGGACAACGGGACAGCCCGCCCACGGCAGGGCTGGGGGCGAACCGTGCCCGGCGCAGGGATCAAGCCTGACCGCCCGGAGCCGGGGACGGTCGCCCCCCCAGCCCCAACCGCAACCAGGGAAGACCTAAGCCAGAGAAGCCCGCAGAGCCGCGTCCTTCTCCGCGACCAACTGCTCCAGATCCGCCTGGTACGCCGACATCCGGTCGAGCAGGGCCCGGTCCGAGGCACCGAGGATGCGTACGGCGAGCAGTCCGGCGTTACGCGCGTTGCCGATCGACACGGTGGCCACCGGCACACCGGCCGGCATCTGCACGATGGACAGCAGCGAGTCCATGCCGTCGAGGTGCCTCAGCGGTACCGGCACCCCGATCACGGGCAGCGGCGTGACCGAGGCGACCATGCCCGGCAGGGCGGCGGCACCACCCGCACCCGCGATGATCACCTTGAGGCCCCGCCCGGCGGCGGCCCGCCCGTAGTCGATCATCTTGACCGGGGTGCGGTGTGCGGAGACGACCTCCACCTCGTACGGCACCTCGAACTCGGCGAGCACCTCGGCGGCCGCCTTCATGGTCGGCCAGTCCGAATCACTGCCCATGATCACACCGACCGTGCTCATGCTGCTCCCTCCGTACCGTCGCGCAGCCAGCGCATCGCCCGCGCGGCGCGGGCGCGTACCTCGTCCAGGTCGTCGCCGAGCACGGTGACATGCCCGATCTTGCGGCCGGGGCGTACCTGCTTGCCGTAGAGGTGCACCCGGGCGCCCGGTTCGGCGGCGAGGAGGTGGTGCAGCCGCTCGTCGATGGGCATGCCGCCGGGTTCCCCGCCGAGCACGTTCGCCATCACCACGACCGGCGCGGTCAGCGAGGTGTCGCCCATCGGGTAGTCCAGCACCGCCCGCAGGTGCTGCTCGAACTGGGAGGTGCGGGCACCTTCGATGGTCCAGTGTCCGGAGTTGTGCGGACGCATGGCCAACTCGTTGACCAGCAGCCGGCTGCCACCGGGGGCGGAGTCGTCGGCGACCTCGAACAGCTCGACCGCCAGCAACCCGACCACGCCCAGCGCGGTGGCCAGGTCGATGGCGAGCTGCTGGGCGGCCACCGCCAGCTCCTCCGGCAGGCCGGGGGCCGGCGCCAGCACCTCGACGCAGATCCCGTCACGCTGCACGGTCTCCACCACGGGGTAGACGGCGACCTGCCCGAACGGGGAACGGGCCACCTGCACGGCCAGTTCGCGGCGCAGGGCCACCCGTTCCTCGACGATCAGCTTCGTGCCACCGGCAAGCAGGGTCTGGGCCAGCTCGGTGGCGTGCGCGGCGTCGGTGACCGGCCAGACTCCCCGCCCGTCGTACCCACCCCGGGCGGCCTTGACCATGACCGGCCAGCCCACCTCGTCGCCGAAGGCCACCAGGTCGGCCGTCGACTCGACCGGCCGCCAGGCCGGGTTCGGTGCCGCCAGGGTGTCGAGCCGTTCCCGCATCACCCGCTTGTCCTGGGCGTGCACCAGGGCGTCCGCCGGTGGAAAGAGCTTCACCCCCTCGCCGGCCAGGGCGCGGATGTGCTCGGTCGGGACATGCTCGTGGTCGAAGGTGACCACGTCACACGACTTGGCGAAGGTGCGCAGGGCGGCAAGGTCGGTGTGGTCGCCGTACTGGACGTCGGCGGCGACCAGGGCCGCCCCGTCGTCCGGCGTGAGCGCGAGCACGCGCAGCGACTGACCGAGGGAGATCGCAGCCTGATGGGTCATCCGGGCCAGCTGGCCACCACCCACCATGCCGACAACAGGCAGACCGGTACGGGAATCCATAGCGGCGCCAGCCTAGCGGGACCGACACAGGCACCGGCCGGCGGATCCGGCTCAGCCCAGCTGCGCCACCAGGTCATCGACCGTGTCGACCGGCCGTTGGCAGACGGACCCCCGGCAGACGTACGCGGCCGGTCGGCCGTCGAGCAACCCCCGGTCGGCCAGCAGCGGTACGCCGACCTGGTCCGGCTGCCCGGCCACGATCACCGCACCGGGTGGGGCGTGCCGGTGGGCCGCCGCGACCAGGGGGTCACCGGCGGGATCGGCGGTGACCACGGCGATCTCGTACGGCCCGGAGAGCAGCGCCTCGCCCACAGCCGCCGCGTACCCGGTGAAGCGTGGATGCCGCCCGACGATCGGCGCGATGGTGGACAGGGCCGCCTCGGCGGCCTCCCGGTAGCGGGTCTGCCCGGTCAACGCCGAGTACGCCACCAGGGCGGCGGCGATCGCGGAACGCCCCGATGGGGTGGCGTTGTCGGTCGGGTCGGCAGGGCGGGCCACCAGTCGTTCGGCGTCGTCCGCGGTGTCGTAGAAGGCCCCACCGGGGGCGGCGAAGTGGGCCAGCGCGACGTCCAGCAGTTGCCCGGCCCACTCCAACCAGCGTCCTTCACCGGTGACCTGGTGCATGGCGCAGAACGCCTCGGCCACGCAGCCGTAGTCCTCCAGCACCCCGGCCGGTTCCCCGACCTGCCCGTCGCGGGAGGCGCGCCGCAGCCGCCCGTCCACCAGATGCACCCGGGCCAGGTACTCGGCGGTGTCGCGCAGCGCACCGTCGGCGACGATGGTGACCCCCTCCAGCAGGTTGGCCTCTCCCTCGGTGCCGATCCGGCCGGAGGTCTCCACCAGCCGGACGAACTCGGCCAGGGCGGTGACGGCCAGGCCGTTCCAGGCGGCCACCACCTTGTCGTCGCGGGCCGGCTGGGGGCGGGTGTCCCGGGCGGCGAGCAGCCGGCGTGCGACGTCCTGCCAGCGCTGCCGCACGGCCGGGTCGGCGTCGTCGACGTCGCGGGCCAGCTTGAGCACGCTCATGCCGTGTTCGAAGGTGCCGGCCTCGGTGACGCCGAACAGGTCGGCGGCCCAGCGGCCGTCCTCCTCCCCGAGCACCTCGATCAGCTGAGCCGGGGTCCAGGCGTAGGTGAGGCCCTCCACTCCCTCGGTGTCGGCGTCCAGTGCGGAGGCGAAACCCTGGCCGGGTCGGTGCAGCTCGTCGGCGAGGAAGCGGGCGATGTCCCGGGCCACCCGCAGTGCCAACGCGTCGCCGGTGAGCCGCCACAGCTGGGTGTAGACCCGCAGCAGCAGGGCGTTGTCGTAGAGCATCTTCTCGAAGTGCGGCACGGTCCAGTGCCCGTCCACCGAGTACCGGGCGAAGCCGCCGGCGAGCTGGTCGTGGATGCCGCCCCGGGCCATCGCCTCGCAGGTGTGCCGGACCATCTCCAGGCTCTGCGGCGAGCCGGTGCGCTGGTGGTGGCGGAGCAGGAAGAGCAGGTTCAGGTGCGGCGGGAACTTGGGTGACCCGCCGAATCCGCCGTTGGTCTCGTCGTACTCGCTTGCCAGTCGGGTGGCGGCGGCGTCGAGCAGGTCGGCGGTGAGCGGGGCGGTGGGGCCGCCGACGGCCTGGGCTCCGCCGATCGCCTCCACCACCGCGGCGCCCTGCCGCAGTACGGCCTCGCGCTGGTCCTGCCAGGCGGTGCTGACCGACTGGAGCAGACGGATGAAGTTCGCCCGGGGGAAGTACGTCCCGCAGTAGAACGGGGTGCCGTCCGGCGTCGCGAAGACCGTCATCGGCCAGCCACCCTGGCCGGTCATCGCCTGGGTGGCGGTCATGTAGACCGCGTCGACGTCGGGCCGCTCCTCCCGATCCACCTTGATCGACACGAACCCCTCGTTCAGCAGCCGACCCACGCCCTCGTTCTCGAACGATTCGTGCGCCATAACGTGACACCAATGACACGCAGAGTAACCAACCGAGATCAGCACCGGCACATCCCGCCGTCGCGCCTCAGCGAACGCCTCATCACACCAAGGCCACCAGTCCACCGGATTGTCCGCATGCTGAAGCAGGTACGGACTGGTAGCCCCCGCAAGTCGATTCACCCCCCGACCCTACCCACACCCACCCCCCGCACGGCGTTGATCATGAGGTTGACGGCACTCGTTGATCTTCAAGGTGCCGCCAACCACATGATCAACCCGGAGAGGCAGGGGTGGGTGAGGCGGGGCTAGGAGGCGTCGTCGGCGCGGAGGGGGAGAACGTTGGTGGGGGGCTTGCGGGACAGGGAGCCCAGGACGGCGGCGATCTTGTCAGCGGGCATGGGCTTGAAGAAGTGGTAGCCCTGGGCGGCGGTGCAGCCCAGCTCGGTGAGGGCGGAGCGCTGGGCGGCGGTCTCCACTCCCTCGGCCACCACCCGTAGGCCCAGTTCGTGGGCCATCCCGACGGTCAGGCGCACGATGGCCGCAGCCTCGGGCGACTCCCCCATCCGCAACACGAACGAGCGGTCCACCTTGAGTTCGTCCACGGCGACCCGGGCGAGGAAGCTGAGGGAGGAGAAACCGGTGCCGAAGTCGTCGACCGCCAGTTGCACACCCATCGACCGCAGGGCGGTGAGCACCTGGTCGATGACCTCCAGCTCGCTCATCACCACCGTCTCGGTGATCTCCAGGACCAGCCGGTCCGCCGGCACCTGATGCCTACGCAGCGCCTCGGCGATCTCCGTGGGCAACCGAGGGTCCAGCAGGCTGCGGGCGGAGAGGTTGACCGAGATGGGGATGTCCAGACCCTCGCCGGCCCAACTGGCGGCCACCGCCAACGCCTTGTCCAGTACGTACCGGGTGAAGCTACCCAGCTGGTCGCTGTTCTCCACCGCCCGGATGAAGTCGGCAGGGCTGAGCAGGCCCCGGCGCGGATGTCGCCAGCGGATCAACGCCTCCACCCCGGTCGGCGCACCGGTGGCCAGGTCCACCGCGGGCTGCAACACCAACACCAGTTGGTCGTCGGTCTGCAAGGCCTCCCGCACCTCTGCCAGCAGGGCCAACTGGTCCGTGCTGGCCGCGTCCCGCGCGCTGTCGTAGGTGGCCACACTGCCGCCGCCGGACTTGGCCTGGTACATGGCGATGTCGGCGCGGCGCAGCAACTCGGTCAGGTCGGCGGTGCCGGCCGCGGCCACCACCACACCGACGGACACCTCGACGGACATCCGTACCCCGGCCACCTCGGCCGGGGCGGCCAGCCGGTCGGCCACCTCCCGCGCCTGCCGCAGGGCGTACGCCATCGGGGCGGTGTGGTCCCCGAGCACCGGCACCGAGGTCAGCAGCAGCGCGAACTCGTCTCCGCCGAGGCGGGCCAGCAGGTCACCGGGGCGGGCCAGGCCGCTGAGCCGGTTGGCGGTCAGCCGTAGCAACTGGTCGCCGGCGGCATGCCCGAGGGTGTCGTTGACCTCCTTGAACTGGTCGACGTCGAGCAGCAGCAGGGCTACCGGATGGTCGTGCGCGAGTCGCCGCAGCGCCTGGTCGCCCTGGCTGAGCAGGGCCGCCCGGTTGACCAGTCCGGTCAGCGGGTCGTGCACCGCCTCGTACGACGAACGGGCGGTGACCAGTCGCAGCTCTCGGTGGGTCGCCGCGTCATGCAGGGCACCGGCCAGGGCATCGGCGTAGGCGGCCAGAGCGTCGCGCTCCCGCCCCGTGGAGGGGGCCGTCCGCGGCAGCCGTACCCGCAGCCGCCCCACCCGGGTGTCCCCGACCGACAGGTCACGGACCAACTCCTCCGAGTCGGATCCGCCCTCGGCCGGTGGGGGCATCTCCCGGTCGACGAGCTGCCCGCTGGGATCGCCCCGGTAGCGCCACCATCGGCCGTCGGCCCGGGCCACCTCCACGTCCACGATCTCCGCCTCGAACAGGGTCAGCGCGCCGGTGACCCCGGCCACCGCAACCCCCCGCTCGTCGAGCTGGTTGAGCGCAGCGGTGGCCTCGGCGAAGGATCGCCAGGTCCGCCGCTCGCGCGCGTCGCGCAGTCGCTGCCGGTAGGTCTGTTGAAGCAGCCACAGCAGCAGGGGCAGCAGCAACAGCCACCGCGGGTCGATCTCGATGAGCACCACGACGAGTACGCCGACCACGAGGTTGCCGACGAACATCAGCAGCTTGCCGCGCAGCGCCGCGAGCAGCGGACGGCCGATCGGCATCCCGTGGCGTACCGACAGCATGACCCCGCCCAGCGCGGCGGCCGCCAGCAGGTAGGTGACCGCCCCGGCGGTGACGGTGAGCGCGAGGGTCGGGGTCAGGGGGGCCAGCAGCGGCTGGCCGAGGGCGGTGGTGACCGCGACCGCCAGCGCCACCGCGGCGGTCTGGGCCCCGGCGATGCGGGCTACCTCCCAGGTCGTCCGGCCCTCATCCACGATCGACATGGCCGTCCAGGCCAGGGCTACCCCAAGCATGGCCGCAGCGGGCAGCCAACCGGGCGGCACCAGATAGAGGCAGCTGATCAGTGCCGCCTCGGCCCAGGTCACGCTGACCATGCCGGCGGCGGCTCGGAACCGCAGCCGGGCCAACTGTGACAGGGCGAAGGCGGCCACCGCGATGCCGAACCGGGCCGGCCCGCCGAGCGGATCATCGACCGGCAGCGGAGCCGGAAGGCTCAGCCCGACCACAGCGGCGATCAGGGCGGTGCACAGGACGGCGACGGTGAGCAGATGCAGCCCGAGGAGCGTCCCACGGCCTGCATGTCGGTCAAGGGGATGACCGGCCCTGCCGGAGGTCACCGACCTCCTCCTGCCAGTCGACGGCAGGGCGCGTGAGGGGCCGACATCATCGTGATGGTCATCGACGCCCCTTCCGCGCAGCATGGGGACTTCTGGTCCCCCGGCGGAAGGCTAAGCCAAAGCCGGTGGTCGCAACAGGGGGCGACCATGCGGTTCGACGTGAATCATGCCCCGGTCACCCGTCCCGGTGCTGCTGGTGCCGGTTGGCGGTGTCCGTGGATGAATCCGCCGTGACGGTCCCATCTGTCGGATCACTGACCCTTGCGCCCCCCGCCGTCGCAGGGGTGTTGGGCTGCTGGGCAGGGAACTTGTCCGGCAGCCGGCGCAGCCGGGCGTTCATGTTGCGGATCAACAGCACGGTCGCGGTGCCCAGCACCAGGATGAGGAACAGGCCCATCGGCCCGGCCAGGCCACCGGTCCGAGTGTCCCCGAAGTTGTTCTGCGCGAGCACCTGGACGGCGGTCAGCATGGATTTCCTCCGAAATGCGGTGTCCGACCAGGGTAACCGGCCGCCGGGTCAGCGGGCATGCGCCGTCTGCCGTACGCCTGCGAAGAGGTCCGACTCGGGCAGTGGGCTGTCGACCAGGGACCGGGCCAGTTGGAAGTCCTCCGTCGGCCAGGCGCGTCGCTGCAGCTCCATCGGCACCTGGAACCAGAAACCGTCCGGGTCGACCTGGGTGGCGTGGGCCCGCAGCGCGTCATCCCGGACCGGGAAGTACTCGGCGCAGTCCACCCGGGTGGTGATCCGGGGACCCTTGTCGGGGCGGTCCTCCCAGCGGGTCAGCCACTCCGCGTACGGGGACTCGGCCCCGGTGGCCAGGATGGCCTCGTGCAGCGCCAGGATCTTGCCCTTGGAGAACCCGATGTCGTAGTAGAGCTTCAGGGGCTGCCACGGCTCACCCAGCTCGGGATAGCGCCCCGCGTCGCCTGCCGCCTCGAAGGCCGCCACGCTGATCTTGTGGCACATGATGTGGTCGGGGTGCGGGTAGCCGCCGTCCTCGTCGTAGGTGGTGACGACGTGCGGCCGGAACTGACGCATCAGGCGTACCAGTGGGGCGGCGGCCACCTCGACATCCTGGAGGGCGAAGCAGCCCTCGGGCAGCGGGGGCAGGGGGTCGCCCTCGGGCAGGCCCGAGTCGACGAAGCCCAGCCAGGCCTGCTCGACCCCGAGGATGGCCCGAGCCGCGTCCATCTCGGCTCGCCGGATGTCGGCGATGTTGGCCCACACCTCCGGTCGGTCCAGCTTGGGGTTGAGCACACTGCCGCGCTCCCCGCCGGTACACGTCACGACAAGCACGTCCACACCCTCGGCGACGTACTTCGCCATGGTGGCGGCGCCCTTGCTCGACTCGTCGTCGGGATGTGCGTGGACGGCCATGAGTCGAAGTTGCTCTGCCAACGTCGGCGCTCCTCGTCTCTGCCCAGCGGTTGACCCCCGGGGCCATCGTGGCCTGCCGGATTTCCTGCCCGTCGCGGTACCGTCCCGCGCCGGCCTGTCATATTTGACACCAGCCATCATTGGCGCCGGGCAGCGAGAGACCGAGCATCCCAGAGGACCGGGCGCCCAGCGGTGCGGGTACCCGCACCACCGAGTCGGGCAGGAAGGACGGACCTCCGCCATTCTTGCCCATACCGCCGACACAAACGCCAGGAGATACCCGCCGGTGACCGAGACGCACGCCACAATTCCACCGGGCGCGCCGGTGTTCCCCCCCGGCCGGTACGGACGCCGCCGTGAGCCCCGCCGTCGCCGGCCCCTGCTGACCGCGCTGCTGCTGGTCGTCCTGGTGGCCGCGCTCACCGCGGTCTCCGTCCGGCTCTACCGGCAGTACGGTGACCCCGCCTACGACGCCCAGGTGATCACCTACACGGACATCACGGACAGCCAGGTGGTCATCGACTTCCGGGTGAACCTGCCGGAAGGCGGATCGGCGGTGTGCCTGCTGCGGGCCCGGGACAACGCCGGTGCCGAGGTGGCCCGGGAGGAGATCCCGGTCAGCGCGGCCCAGGGGGAACGACAGGTCACCGTTCGGCATCGACTGACCACCAGCGCACGCCCCTTCATCGGCGAGGTCGTCCGTTGCCGACCCCCGGCCTGAGCCCGCTGCCCTGGTCTGAGGCCGCCGGCCGCACGGTGGGTAGCCGCCGCCCCGCCAGGCGGACGTGATCACCGACACTCCTTGTCGTACGACACTGGTAACTTAAAGGTTCACCTGTCAGCCAGCACGCACAACCGAGGAGGACCGCCTGTGTCCAATGGCAACAAGGCGCCCGCCACCTGGCTGTCCCAGGACGCGTACGACCGCCTGAAGGCCGAGCTCGACGAGTTGATCGCCAACCGGCCGATCATCGCCGCCGAGATCAACGCCCGGCGCGAGGAAGGCGACCTGCGCGAGAACGGCGGCTACCACGCCGCCCGTGAGGAGCAGGGCAAGGCTGAGGGGCGCATCCTCTACCTGAAGGAACTGCTCCGCACGGCCCAGGTCGGTGAGGCGCCGACCGTCGACGCCGTGGCGCCCGGGATGGTCGTGACGATCTACTTCGACGACGACGCCGATGACACGGAGACATTCCTGCTCGGCTCACGCGAGATCGCCTCGACCACCGACCTCACGGTCTACAGCCCGGAGTCGGCGCTCGGCCAGGCGATCCTGGGCGGCAAGGCCGGCCAGACCTGCACCTACACCGCACCCAGCGGTGCGGACATCAAGGTGACCGTGGTCAGTTTCGAGCCGTTCTCCGGCTGACTCAGCCGCCCGCGCTGGTTTGGCGACCGGCGTCGTGACCGCTGGCACCCGCGCCCCGGAGGCGTGACACCGGAAGGTGTCAGGCCTCCGGGGCCATGGTCACCTGATAGCCGCTGGCCCGCAGGGCACTGATCAGGGTGTCGGAGTGCTCGACCCCCCGGGTCTCCACCGACAACGCCACCTCGACCTCGCCGAGACTCAGGTGCGGGTGGGCCCGCTGGTGTACGACATCGACCACGTTGGCCCGGTGCTCGGCGATCTCACCCAACAACGAGGCGAGCTGTCCCGGCCGGTCCGAGCAGCGCACCGTGATCCGCAGATAACGGCCGGCTGCCGCCAGGCCGTGCTCGATGACCCGCAGCATCAGCAGCGGATCGATGTTGCCACCGGAGAGCACGGCCACCACCGGGGCCTGCACCTGGACGACACCGGCCAACAGGGCGGCCACCCCCACCGCGCCGGCCGGTTCCACCACCTGCTTGCCGCGCTCCAGCAGCATCAGCAGCGCCCGGGAGATGTCCTCCTCGGTCACGGTGACGACCTCGTCGACGAGTTTGCGTACGTGAGCGAAGGTGATCTCGCCCGGCCGGCCCACCGCGATGCCGTCGGCGATGGTGGCGAAGGCAGGCAGGCGGACCGGCTCGCCGGCCAGCAGGGACGGCGGGAAGGCGGCGGCACCGGCGGCCTGCACACCGATCACCCGTACCTGCGGGCGCAGCGCCTTGGCCACCACCGCCATGCCGGAGATCAGTCCACCGCCGCCGATCCCGGTGACGATCGTCTCCACCTCGGGGCACTGCTCCAGGATCTCCAGGGCCACCGTGCCCTGCCCGGCGATGACGTCCGGGTGGTCGAACGGATGGATCAGCACCGCGCCGGTTCGTTCCGCGTACGCCTGCGCCGCGACCAGGGACTCGTCGACGTTGGCCCCGGCCAGCTCGACCTGGGCGCCGTACCCCTTGGTGGCCGCGACCTTCGGCAGCGGCGCGTTCACCGGCATGAAGACCGTGGCCTGGGTGCCGACCAGCCCGGCGGCCAGGGCCACTCCCTGGGCGTGGTTGCCGGCGCTCGCCGCCACCACACCCCGGGCACGTTCCTGCGCCGACAGCCGCGAGATCCGCACGTAGGCCCCCCGGACCTTGTACGACCCGGCCCGTTGCAGGTTCTCGCACTTCAGCCAGGTCGGCCCGCCGAGCGCGGCGCTCAGCGGACGGGACGGCTCCAGCGGGGTGGTGCGGGTGACCCCGGCGATCAGTTCCCGCGCGGCCCGCACATCGTCCAGGGTGACCAGTTCCGTCATGCCCCCGATCGTGCCACCCGTCCCACCGGATACCGGGGTCGGCTGGCGCGTGATCGACTCCGTTACGCCGTAGTGGCGGTGTCCCACCGCCCCGCACCCCGCCATTGCGCCGAAACGGCGGGCCTCACCGCCAGGACCGACCCGCTACGCGCTGGCCGCGGCCCCCGTGCCGACCCGGGGGTACCCGGGGGCGTGCCGGGACCAGGGGGCCTCCATCTCGAACTGGCCGGCGACGCCGAGCAGCAGCAGCTCCGAGCCGGGTGGGCCGACCAGTTGCACGGCCAGCGGCAACCCGTCCGGGCGACGGCCCACCGGCACCACCAGAGCGGGCAGGCCGGCCACGTTCCAGGGCGCGGCGTACGGGGCGTACCGGATGCTGGTCAGCATGTTGGCCTGCCAGGAACGGGCCGACCAGCTGGTGGCCGGCGGCGGCGCGGAAGCCAGCGCCGGGGTGAGCAGCAGGTCCACGGAGTGGTCGGTGAAGAAGCCGATGGAGCGTTCCCGCCAGGCCACCCGGTCGGCCTCCCGGACGTACCCCCGTCGCCAGGCCCAATCGCCGAGGGCGACATGCCGGCGGCTGCGGGGTTGCAGGCTGCGCCGGTCGACTGCGGCGGCCCGCACGTCAGCGGCGGCCGCGGCGAACCAGGTGGCGATGCCCTGCAACCCCAGGGCGGTCGGATAGACCGGGTCGGCGGGGACGGTGTCGTGACCGGCGGCGGCCAGCAGCCGCCCGGCGGCGGCGACCGCCTCCCGGTTCGGGGCGTCGGGCGAGACACCCCGCACCGGTGAGCGCAGCGAGACACCGACCCGCAGCCGCTGCGGTGGTACCAGCTTCTGCTGGGCGCGTCCGGCCAGCACCTGGAAGCCGACCGCCGCGTCGGCGACCGTGGTGCTGAGCATGCCGTGCTCGGTCAGCCCGAACCAGTCCTCCGCGCCGAGTTGGCAGGGCACCACCCCACGGCCGGGCTTCAGGCCGACCAGACCACAGCAGGCCGCCGGGATCCGGATCGAACCGAGCCCGTCGTTGCCGTGGGCGATCGGCACCAGCCCGGCCGCCACGGCCGCCGCCGCGCCGCCGGAGGAGCCGCCGGGGGTACGGGCCAGGTCCCAGGGGTTGCGGGTGACCGCGGTGTCGTCGTCGGTCACCGCCCACAGGCCCAGCTCGGGCATCCGGGTCACCCCGAGGATCACCGCCCCGGCACCACGTAGCCGGCGGACCACCTCGTGGTCGGCCTCGGCGACGGAGGTACGCATCGCGGCGGAGCCGTTCCAGGTGGGCATCCCGGCCACCGGGGTGTTCTCCTTGACCGCCACCGGCACCCCGGCCAGCGGCAGGTTGGCCAGGTCCTCCTGCTCGTCGACCTTCTCCGCCTCGGTGACCGCCTCCCCGCCGCGCACGGTACGGAACGCGGCGAGGTCGGTGTCGGCCTTGGCGATGTGGTCCAGGTGGTCGGCCAGGACCTGGGTGGCCGAGACATCTCCCCGGCGTACCCCCCGGGCGATCTGTTTGGCGGTCGCCCCCACCCAGGTCGGCATGATGTCCTGCACGGCCACCCTCCCCAGCCAGCGGTCAGCCCAGCGCCTGCTCCAGATCGGCGAGCAGGTCTTCGACCGTCTCGATGCCGACAGACAGTCGCACGAGATCGCCGGGAACTTCAAGCGGCGAGCCCGCAGCACTCGCGTGTGTCATCCGGCCCGGGTGCTCGATCAGGGATTCCACCCCGCCGAGCGACTCGGCGAGCACGAAAAGCTTCGCCCGGTTGCAGATCTCGACGGCGTGTTCCTCGCCCCCGGCGGCCCGGAAGGAGATCATTCCGCCGAACCGGCGCATCTGCTTGGCCGCCACCTCGTGGCCGGGGTGGCTGGGCAGCCCCGGGTAGAGCACCTGAGCGACCTTGGCGTGCCCCTCCAGGTACCCGGCGATCCGCTCGGCGTTGTCGCAGTGCCGGTCCATCCGTACCCCGAGGGTCTTGATCCCGCGCAGGGTCAGCCAGGCGTCGAACGGGCCGTTGACCGCGCCCATCGCGTTCTGGTGGTAGCGCAGTTCCTCCCCGAGGGCGGGGTCGGCCGCCACCAGGGCACCCCCGACCACATCGGAGTGTCCCCCGATGTACTTGGTGGTGGAGTGCACCACCACGTCGGCGCCGAGGGCGATCGGCTGTTGCAGGTACGGCGAGGCGAAGGTGTTGTCGACCACCAGCAGCGCCCCGGCATCGTGCGCCACCCCGGCGAGGGTGGCGATGTCGGCGATGCCGAGCAGCGGGTTGGTCGGGGTCTCCAACCAGACGATCTTGGTGCTGCCCGGCCGGATCGCGGCCCGCACGGCGTCCGGGTCGGAGACCTTCGCCGGGGTGTACGACAGCCCCCACCGCTCGGCCACCTTGGCGAAGAGCCGGTAGGTGCCGCCGTAGGCGTCGTCGGGGATGACCACGTGGTCACCGGGGACGCAGACGGTACGCAGCAGGGCGTCCTCGGCGGCCAGGCCGCTGGCGAAGGCCAGCCCGACCGGTCCGCCCTCCAGCGCGGCCAGGCACTCCTGGAGGGCGTCACGGGTCGGGTTGCCGGAACGGCTGTATTCGTAGCCCTGCCGGGGTGCTCCGACGGCGTCCTGGGCGTAGGTGCTGGTCTGGTAGATCGGTGGGATCACCGCGCCGGTGCGGGCCTCCGGGTCCTGGCCGGCGTGGATGGCGAGCGTGTCAAAACCGTGACTCATGCCCGGAACGTTAGTCCTCCGGTCCGTCCCAACGGACGGAACCTGTCACCCGGGCGGTCGTATCGATCATGGTGAGGCTTTGTCACCATGCGGGGGAACCCCCGACGGGATCCTGCCCGGCCGGCGGCCGTACCCCCGAGGAGATCCCATGGCTCGTGTGCCGCGCCGCCGCCTCCTGGCTGCGGCGGCCGTCTGTGTCCTGACCACGGCCGGTGGACTGCTGGCACCGCCGGGTCCGGCGTTCGCGGCCGAGAAGTTCGCCCCGGCTCCCGGTGCCGGGGTGGCCGACAGTTGGATAGTGGTGCTGCGCGGTGACGCCACCCGCGACGTCGACGGCAGCGCACGCTCGCTGCTGCGCCGACACCCCGGCGCGCTGGCCGCCAGTTACCGGTCCGCGCTGCCGGGCTTCGCGGTACGGATGTCCACCGCGGACGCCCGTCGGCTCAGCCAGGAGCCGCAGGTGGCGTACGTGGCCCAAGACTCACTGCTGCTCCCGCAGACCACGCAGATCAACCCGCCATGGCACCTCGACGCCCTCGACCAGCACGGCGGCGCGTTCAACGGCTCGTACACCTTCGACATGGCCGGCCAGGGCGTGCACGCCTACGTGATGGACAGCGGGATGCGGCACACCCACACGGACTTCGGCGGCCGGGCCACCGGGGACGTCAACTTCGTGCCGCAGGGCATCGACCGGTGGGGCACCGGCGACTGCGCCGGGCACGGCACGCAGGTGGCCGGCGTGATCGGCGGCCAGGTGCACGGGGTGGCGAAGGGGGTGCGCCTGCACACCGTCCGGGTGGGTGGCTGCACCCCCGGGCAGGTCGCCTGGGCCATCTCCGCGCTCGACTGGATCGTCCGCAACGCGGTCCGGCCGGCGGTGGTGAACATGAGCCTGGCGACGACCGCGAACCAGGCCCTCGACGACGCCGTCAACGCGGTGCTCACCGCCGGCATCCCGGTGGTCGCCTCCGCCGGTAACCACGGGCAGAACGCCTGCGGCTTCTCCCCCGCCCGGGTGCCGGACGTGATCACCGTGGGTATGGTGCACGCCCTGCGGGACCGGCTGCCCAACTCGAACTTCGGCCCGTGTGTGGACCTGTTCTCCTTCGGCGAGCAGATCCGCACCGTCACCGCGGCCAGCGACACCTCCACCACCACCGGATTCGGCGGCACCTCGGCGGCGGCCCCCATCGTCACCGGCGCGGTGGCCCGCTACCTGGAACGCTTCCCCACCGCGTCGCCCCGGACCGTCGCCGCGCGGCTGGCCGACGAGGCCACCCGGGACCGGATCACCGACCCGGCCGGCTCCCCCAACCTGGTGCTGTACGTCGACCCGGGCGGGCCGGGCAACGACGGCTTCTCGGGACGGTACGCCGACGTCAACGGCGACGGCCGCGACGACATCGTCAGCTTCACCCGGGGGACCTCCGCCGACGTGCACGTGGCGCTCTCCAACGGTGCCAGCTTCGGCGCGGCCACCCGCTGGCACACGTACTTCGGCGCCGGGCAGGAGATCCCGATGCTCGCCGACGTCAACGGCGACGGCCGCGATGATCTGATCACCTTCACCCGGGGCGACGCGGCGGACGTCTACGTCGCCCTCTCCACCGGCACCTCGTTCGGGCCCTCTCAGCACTGGCACACCTGGTTCGCCGCCTTCAAGGAGACCCCGGTGGTCGGTGACTTCAACGGTGACGGGCGGGCCGACATCGCGACCTTCGTCCGGCAGAACGACCGGGACGTCTACGTCGCCCTCTCCAACGGCACCCAGTTCGTCGGCACCGGCGTGCTCTGGCACGACAACTTCGTCGGCGACGACGACCTCCCGCTGGTCGGAGACGTCAACGGGGACGGCCGGGACGACATCATCGCGCTCGACCGGTTCACCGGTACGGCGGCGAGCGTCGGCCTCTCCACCGGCAGCGGTTTCGTGCTGTCGCACCGGTGGCTCGACTACTTCCTCACCCTCGGCAGCAGCGAGGTGCCGCTGGTGGGCGACTTCGACGGCGACGGACGCGACGATCTGGCCGCAGTCAACCTCAACGGGCAGTACGCCGACGTGGCCCTCTCCGGCGGCAACCGTTTCCTGCCGCGTACCCGCTGGGCCTGGACCTTCCCGGGCGGCGGCGCGATCCCCGGGGCCGGTGACTTCACCGGCGACGGGCGGACCGACCTGGTCGCCTTCAGCCGGGGGACGACGGCCCACGTGCATGTGGTCCGGTCGAGCAACGGGGGCTACTTCACCGACCTGCGCCGCTGGCACGACAACTTCGCCGGGGGCACCGCCATCCCGATGCCCGCCAGCCTGTGGTGAGCCACGGGACCGGAGAGTTGCCCTAGCCTGGGGCGATGGCGGGCTGCGTGTTCTGCGGGATCGTGGCGGGCGAGGTGCCCGCCTTCCGGGTCGTGGAAGAACCGGCCGGGATCGCCTTCCTGGACACCCGGCCGGTGTTCAAGGGGCATGTGCTGGTGGTGCCCCGTACCCACCTGGTCACCCTGGCCGACCTGCCGCCGGAGTCACTGGCCGACTACTTCGGGCTGGTCCGGCGGCTGGCCGTCGCGGTCGAGGCCGGGCTGGGTGCGGGCGGCACCTTCGTGGCGATGAACAACAGGGTGTCCCAGTCCGTGCCGCACCTGCACACCCACGTGGTGCCCCGGACCAAGGGTGACGGCCTACGCGGCTTCTTCTGGCCACGCACCCGCTACGCCGACGACACCGAGGCCACCTCGTACGCCGAGCGGATCCACGCCGCCCTGCCCTGACGGCCCCGTACCCGAAATTGTTCGTTCAGGTTGTTTCCCCACTGCCGAACAAATTCGAATTTGTTCGGTACAGTTAAATCCGCCCTGACGAACAAAATCTTGGAGTCACCGTGCCAGGCCCAGGACGCCCGAGCCGCGCCGAGGTTCACCGTCGGATGGAGGAGGCGGTCCAGGAGTTGCGGGACCAGTTCGGCGGCCTTCCCCGCCCCGGCGAGGCTGCCGACATCTGGTCCGACATCTGGCACCAGGAGGCCCACAACAGCACCGCGATCGAGGGCAACACCCTGATCTTGCACGAGGTCGAGAAGCTCCTCGACGAAGGCCGGGCGATCGGCGCCAAACCGCTGCGCGACTACATGGAGGTCCAGGGCTATGCGGAGGCCGCGAAGTGGGTCTACGGCCAGGCGCTGGAGCCTGGCGATTGGCAGGACGGCTCCCTCGTGTCGATGCAGGAGATCCGACACATCCACTACCTGGCCATGACCCCGGTGTGGACCGTGGCACCGCATCCACACGCCATCGACGCCGAGGCCCCGGGCAACTTCCGGCAGCACGAAATCGCCAGATTCCCTGGCGGCATGAAGCCCCCGCCCTGGCCTGAGGTGGATTCCCTCCTCCGGAGCTGGGTGGACACCGCCGAGACACTGCGCACCGAAAGTGAGGTGCCACTCGCGGAGCGCTTGGGCGTGATTCATCACCGCTTCGAGGTCATTCATCCGTTCCTGGACGGCAACGGCCGCGCGGGACGGCTGGTCCTGAGCCTTCTGCTCGGCCGGCTCGGCTATCCGCCAGCCATCATCTACAAGCGCGACCGCAGCCGGTACCTGACTGCCTTGCAGCGAGCCGACCAGGGTGACCCGGGTGCCCTGGGGGAGTTGATCGCCCGCAGCGTCACCGGGAACATCCACCGCTTCCTGATACCGGCCGCTGCGGATTCGGCGCACCTCGTGCCACTGCCGGCTCTCGCCACGAGTGAACTGTCGGAAGCCGCCCTTCGGGTTGCGGCGAGCCGTGGACGCCTGCGGGCGGTCAAGGGGGACGACGGTGCCTGGCGGAGCAGCCGGAGCTGGGTGCAGGAGTACGCGCGGACCCGGTGGCGGCGGGGGCGGGCCTGACCGTTGGCGGGGCGGGTAAGGAAGTGGGGTCCGCCGGTGTTGCAGGCGGGGAAGGTACGAAAGGAGTCCCACCGTGTTCCTCCGCCGCATGAAGGCCGAGATGATCTCCCCCGACCAGGCCCTGCCCGGCCGTTTCATAGCGATGCCGGTCGCCGACCGGCACGAGGTGCTCGGCACCCCGCTGAAGGGTCCGTTCCCCGAGGGTTTGCAGGTGGCGGTGTTCGGGATGGGCTGTTTCTGGGGCGCCGAGAGGTTGTTCTGGGTCCTGCCGGGCGTTTACACCACCTCGGTCGGTTACGCGGGTGGCTACACCCCGAATCCGACCTACGAGGAGGTCTGCTCCGGGATGACCGGGCACGCCGAGGTGGTCCAGGTGGTCTACGACCCGGCCCGGATCAGCTACGAGGACCTACTCAAGGTCTTCTGGGAGAACCACGATCCCACCCAGGGGATGCGCCAGGGCAACGATGTGGGCACCCAGTACCGCTCGACCATCTACGCCACCGACGACGACCAGTTGGCGACGGCCCAGGCCTCCCGGGACGCCTTCGCCCCGATCGTGGCCCGTGCCGGCAAGGGTGAGATCACCACTGAGATCGGTCGGCTGGGTGACTACTACCTGGCCGAGGATTACCACCAGCAGTATTTGGCTCCGACCAAGAACCCGAACGGCTACTGCAACCACGGACCGAACGGGCTGAGCTGCCCGGTCGGCGTGGCCCGGGTCAGCGAAGCGCACTGAGCGCGTCTCGCGACCTACGGGAGGGGGATCGTGACGTCACGATCCCCCTCCTCCCGCCACCACGAACGGTGCGTACCCACGGTCGATCGTGTCGACGGCCAGGTCCGAGAAGACCAGCGAGATGTTGTGGCCGTTCGTCTCGATAGTGGCCTCGTGGAACGGAAGACCGAGGAGCTGTGACCACCGCTGCGCGTCAGGCGAGTCGCGCAGAAGTTTCATTCCCGGGTACAGATCCTGCCACTTGACGCCCCACACGTAGCCGTCGAGATCGACGCCCTGTTCACAGTCGACGAGCCGCTCGTCCAGTGATCGCATCCAGACCTCGGGCGGCACGGCGGACGTGGACACGGCTCGGACGCAGTACTTGAACCGGTATCTGAGGTACTTCGGCGTGATTCCGGTGCGGGGGTCGGCGGTCGTGTAGACGAAGACGTCGTAGTCACGCATGTAGTCGGCGAAGCCGTGGAACACGATGGCTTGATCGAATACATCGTCGAACGCGGCCTGAATCTCGTCGATGTCCACGCCCGCATCATCGCAGCGGTCCTGAACGAGCCGGTGGGAGCCCTCGCTGGCGAACCGGGTCCCGCTGATCTTTGGGGCGTTCGTCACAGAGCCCCGGCCCCTCCCGACCGGGACATCCAGGCACGATTCGGCAGAGGACGCCCCAGGCCACGAACATGAGGCAGCCAGGGTTACGCGGGGCGCGGATTCTAGCAAGTCTGTTACATGACTGTCATTGTCTCAACAGGCAGACTGCAACATCCTCTGGCAGCATGTTTTGACATGTGCGGACTGGCTGGGGAATTCCGAACGGACGCGACCCGCGCCGATGTCGTCGCGGTGGAGCGGATGGCCGCCACGATGTGCGACCGCGGGCCCGACGGCAGCGGAGTGTGGTCCAACGGCCCGGTCGCGCTCGGTCATCGACGCCTGAAGATCATCGACTTGTCGGCGGCCAGCGGTCAGCCCATCGTGGATTCGACCACCGGGCTGTCTGCCGTCTTCAACGGCTGCATCTACAACTACCGTGAGCTGCGCGCCGAGCTGTCGGCCAAGGGCCACCGGTTCTTCTCGACCGGGGACAGCGAGGTAGTGGTCAAGGCGTACGCCGAGTGGGGGCTGGACTTCGTCGACCACCTGATCGGGATGTTCGCCGTGGCGATCACCGAGCGGGACAACGGGCGCCTGGTGCTGGCCCGGGACCGGCTCGGCATCAAGCCGCTCTACCTGGCCGAATCCTCCGGGGTGGTGCGGTTCGCCAGCACCCTGCCGGCCCTGCTGGCCGGCGGCGACGTGGACACCACGATCGATTCGGTGGCCCTGGCGCACTATCTCAGCTTCCACAGCATCGTGCCGCCGCCGCGCACCATCCTGCGCGGGGTCCGCAAGCTGCCGCCGGCCACCGTCCGGGTGTACGAGGCCGACGGCCGCAGCCACGAGCGGGTCTACTGGAACCCGCCCTTCCTGCGTCGGGCCGAGCACGCCGACTGGTCGGAGAAGGACTGGCAGGACGCCCTGCTCGAATCCCTGACCACCGCCGTACGCCGCCGGATGGTGGCCGACGTGCCGGTCGGTGTGCTGCTCTCCGGTGGTCTGGACTCCAGCCTGGTGGTCGCGCTGCTGGCCGGTGAGGGGCAGCGAGGGCTGTCCACCTTCTCCATCGGCTTCGACGCCGTCGGCGGCCGGGAGGGCGACGAGTTCCGCTACTCCGACACCGTCGCCAAGACCTTCGACACCGACCACCACCAGATCCGGGTGGCCGCCCGGGATCTGGTGCCGCCCCTGGAGGCCGCCGTGTCGGCCATGGGCGAACCCATGGTCAGCCACGACTGTGTGGCGTTCTACCTGCTCAGTCAGGAGGTGTCCCGGCACGTCAAGGTGGTGCAGTCCGGCCAGGGCGCCGACGAGATCCTCGGTGGCTACCACTGGTATCCGCCGCTGGCGCGGGTCGACCGCGAGCAGGCCCTGGACACGTACGCCCGGGCCTTCTTCGACCGTGACGGAGCCGGGCTGGCCCAGGTGCTCAACCCCGACTGGCTGGCCGAGGGTGACCCGGCGCGGGAGTTCGTCGCCGCGCACCTGTCCGCCCCCGGCGCGCAGACCGCGGTCGACGCCGGCCTGCGCATCGACACCCAGATCATGCTGACCGACGACCCGGTCAAGCGGGTCGACAACATGACCATGGCGCACGGGCTGGAGGCCCGGGTGCCCTTCCTGGATCACGAGTTCGTGGAACTGGCCGCCGCCTGCCCGCCCGAGCTGAAGCTCGCCCAGGGCGGCAAGGGGGTCCTCAAGGAGATCGGTCGCCGGGTGCTGCCGCACGAGGTGATCGACCGGCCGAAGGGGTACTTCCCGGTGCCGGGGCTGACCCACCTGGAGGGCAAGCTCCTCGACCGGGTACGTGACGCGCTGTACGCGCCCGAGGCCCGCCGCCGCGACCTGTTCCGCACCGATTACGTCAACGCCCTGCTCGACGCCCCCAACGCCGAACTGACCCCGTTGAACGGAAACAAGCTGTGGCAACTCGGACTCCTGGAAATGTGGCTCCAGAGCCACGGAATCGACTGACCGTGACCGACACACTGGCCACCGGAACGGCTCGGGCCGATCGGGGCCGGGGACGGCGGTACGAGCGGGTCGGGCCGGGCGGCGACCCGGTCGCCGTGGCCGCCGGCAACGACCCCGGCGAGGACGAGGAGGGACCGCCCGGCGACGACGGCGTCCTGCTCGACTGCGGCTGGGGGCGGCTGGTCTTCGGCCAGACCTTCCACGATCAGGCCGCCGTCGCCGCCGTGCTGCGCTCCGAGGCGGCCGGTGCCCGGGACATCTGCATCTACCTGCGGGATCCGCATGTGCTGGTCTCCCGGCTGCCGGATGAGTTGTTCATCGACCCCTCGCTGACCTACCGGCTGCCGCTGCCCGGCTCCCGACCGGAGGCCACCGAGGAGAGCGGCGCCGTCGAGGTCCGCCCCCTCCCGGACGGCGCACCGGAGCTGCCCGGGGTACGCATCCGACTGCTGCGCGACGCCGCCGACGCGGACGCGGTCAACCGGATCTACGCGGCCAACGGCATGGTCACCGCACCGGTCGAGGTGCTGGTGGACAACGCCGCCACCGACCGCTTCCTGCACCTGGTGGCGGAGGCGACGACCGGCGAGATCGTCGGCACCATCACCGGTGTCGATCATGTCGCGGTCTTCGACGATCCGGACAACGGCGCCAGCCTGTGGTGCCTGACTGTCGACTTCAACCAGGCCCCGCCGGGCACCGGGCAGGCCCTGATCACCGAGTTGGCCGCCCAGCTGGTCGCCCGGGGTCGGGCGTACGTGGACCTGTCGGTGCTGGCCGAGAACGTCGGGGCGATCCGGCTCTACGAGCGGCTCGGCTTCTACCGCACCTCGACTCTCTGCGTGAAGCGCAAGAACCCGATCAACGAACGGCTGTTCCTGCCGGCCATGCCGCCCGGGTACGACCAGCTCAACCCGTACGCGCGGATCGTCGCCGACGAGGCCATGCGGCGGGGCATCCGGGTGGAGGTGACCGACCCGCAGTGGGGTGAGCTGCGGCTGTCCACGGGTGGCCGGACGATCCTCACCCGGGAGTCGCTGTCCGAGTTGACCTCGGCGGTGGCGATGAGCCGCTGCGACGACAAGCGGGTCACCCGGCGGATCCTGGCCGAGGCCGGGCTCAGCGTGCCGCGCGGACGCACCGCCAGCGGGGACGCCGCCGACGTCGAGTTCCTGGCCGAGGTGGGCGAGCTGGTCGTCAAGCCGGCCCGGGGCGAGCAGGGCAACGGCATCACCGTGGGGGTCAGGACCCCGGAGGCCCTGGCCGCCGCGATCGAGCTGGCCGCCCGCTACTGCACGGAGGTGCTGCTGGAGGAGTTGTGCAGCGGTGAGGACCTCCGGGTGGTCATGATCGATCATGAGGTGGTCGCCGCCGCCGTACGCCGTCCGGCCTCCGTCACCGGTGACGGGGTGCACGACATCGCCGAGCTGATCGAGCGGCAGAGCCGCCGCCGGGCCGCCGCCACCGGCGGGGAGTCCCGCATCCCGCTGGACGACATCACCCGCGACGTGGTCGCCGAGGCCGGGTACGAGCTGCACGACATCCTGCCCGAGGGGCAGGTGCTGGCCGTACGCCGCACCGCGAACCTGCACACCGGCGGCACCATCCACGACGTCACCAGCGAGCTGCACCCGGTGATCGCCGAGGCGTGCGTGGCCGCCAGCCGGGCCCTGGACATCCCGGTCACCGGCCTGGACCTGCTGACCCCGGCCCCGGATCAACCCGAGCACGTCTTCATCGAGGCCAACGAGCGGCCCGGGTTGGCCAACCACGAGCCGCAGCCCACCGCGGAACGATTCGTGGATCTCCTCTTTCCCGGGACGCGGGCACCGCAACGGCTGTGGACTCCGGCCGGTGCGGCACCATCGGGGGCATGACCGTACGCAAGACCATTCCGCTCCCCCTCGACTTGGACTACCTGCACCAGGTGCTGCTCGAACTGCTGGACATTCCCAGCCCTTCGGGGCGTACCGACCATGTGCAGCAGTACGTCGGTGAGCGTCTGTCGGCGCTCGGCATCCCGTCGACGCTTACCCGCCGAGGGGCGCTGAGCGCCTGCCTGCCCGGTCCTCGGGAGCACGGGGCGGACCGGGCGATCGTGGTGCACACCGACACCATCGGCGGGATGGTCAAGCGGCTCAAGGAGAACGGTCGGCTGGAACTCAAGCCGATCGGTACGCACAGCGCCCGGTTCGCCGAGGGGACCCACGTCCGGATCTTCACCGACGACCTGGAACGGGTGATCACCGGTCAGGTGCTCCCCCTGAAGGCCAGCGGCCACCGCTACAACGAGGCCGTCGACGAGCAGGGCATCGGCTGGGAGCAGGTCGAGGTACGCGTCGACGAGCCGGTGGAGGACATCGAGGGCCTGCGGGCGCTCGGCATCGACGCGGGCGACTTCGTGGCGTTCCTGCCCAACCCGACCGTCACCCCCAGCGGGTACGTCAAGTCCCGCCACCTGGACGACAAGGCCGGGGTGGCCGCGGTGCTCACCGCGATCAAGGCGATGGTCGACGCGGGGGTGCGGCCGGCCGTCACCGCGCACCTGCTGATCACGGTGACCGAGGAGATCGGCCACGGCGCCTCGCACGGCCTGGACCCGGACGTCGCCGAGATCGTCTCGGTCGACGCCGCAGTGGTCGCCCCCGGGCAGCAGTCCCGGGAGGACGCCGCCACCCTGGCCATGGGGGACGGGGTGGGCCCCTTCGACTACCACCTGACCCGCAACCTGGCCGCCATCGCCCGGGAGCACGAGGTGGACCTGGTCCGCGACGTCTTCGACTACTACCGCTCGGACGTGGCGGCGGCGGTGGAGGCCGGGGCGCACGCCCGGGTGGCCCTGCTCGGCTTCGGCGTCGACGCCACCCACGGTCACGAACGCACCCACCTGGAGGGGCTGCGGCAACTGGCCCAACTGCTCTGTCTCTACCTCCAGAGCGACCTGGTCTTCCCCGAGTGGGACGCCGAGCCGGAGGGGGACCTGGCGAACTTCCCCTCCCTGTCGGTGCAGCCGGCAAACGAGGACGGCCCCCGCGAGGGCCCGATCGGCATCGCCCCCGGCGCGTGAGGTGGCCCGGCATTCCCGACCGGCGTGTGATCGAAATCCGTTGCCGCCGACCCCGGCCGTGGATAACGTGACGGGTACACGGGAAAGGAGGTGGTCCAGACTTGTATAGCAATCGGACTCGTGAGGTGGCTGTCCGCTAGCCGCTGTCCTCGACAGTGACCGTCTGATCCCAGGCGGGCAGTAAGAAGTCGTCGAGACCGTGTGGCAGCGGTGCGGCGAATCCACGACAAGCCACCCGACCCCCGGGGTGCCGACCCAGTCCAGTCGGCCCGCCTCAGCGCGGAAGCCCCGGGGGTCGCTTCATGTCAGCGGAGGCCAGGGTGTCCATGCGTGAGCTGGTGGTGCTCGGTACGGCCAGCCAGGCCCCGACCCGGGCCCGCAACCACAACGGGTACGTGCTGCGCTGGGACGACGAGGTGATCCTCTTCGACCCGGGTGAGGGCAGCCAGCGGCAACTGCTGCACACCACGGTCACCGCCACCGACCTGACCCGGATCTGCATCACCCACTTCCACGGCGACCACTGTCTCGGTCTGCCCGGCACCATCCAGCGGCTCTCCCTGGACCGGGTCTCCCGGCCGGTGGCGGTGCACTTCCCGGCCGAGGGTGCGGAATACTTCGCCCGGTTGCGGCACGCCAGTTCCTTCTACGAGACCGCCGAGCTTGCGGTGACACCGATCGAGGCGGACGGGCAGCGCATCGCGTTGCGTTGCGGCACCCTGGAGGCCCGCCGGCTGCGGCACCCGATCGACACGTACGGCTATCGGCTGGTGGAACCGGACGGCTGCCGGATGCTGCCGGAGCGGCTGGCCGCGTACGGCATCGGTGGGCCGGCCGTCGGCGAGTTGCAGCGCGTCGGCCACCTGGACCTCGACGGGCGACGCGTCACCCGCGACGAGGTGAGCGTGCCGCGACCCGGGCAGCGGTTCGCCTTCGTGATGGACACCGGCCTCTGCGACGGGGTGTACGCGCTGGCCGAGCACGCCGACCTGCTGGTGATCGAGGCGACCTTCCTGGAGTCGGAGGCGGCCCTGGCCGCCGAGGTCGGGCACCTGACCGCCGCTCAGGCCGCCCGGGTGGCCGCCGAGTCGGGGGTACGCCGTCTCGTGCTCACCCACTTCTCCCAGCGGTACCCCGACCTGCGCCGCTTCGCCGAGGAGGCCCGCGCCCACTTCGACGGCGACCTGGTGATCGCCGAGGATCTGACCACCGTGCAGGTCCCGCCCCGGCGGGTACCCTCGGCCGGGTGACTGTCACGCTGCGTGCCGCTACCGCTGACGACATCGCGGCGGTGGGACGGCTCCACCAGCGTTCCCGGGTCGCCGCGTACTCGTCGATCCTGCCGCCGGAGGCACTGGCCGACCCGACCCCGGAGGCGTTGGCCGAGTACTGGACGCTCCGGTGGAGCTATGAGCGGACCGACCACCGGATGACCGTGGCCGAGCGGGACGGCATCCTGGTCGGCTTCAGTTACCTCGGGCCGGACGACGAGGGCGCCCCGGACACCGGCCTGCTCAACGCCCTCCACCTGGAGCCGGCAGAGCTTGGTCGGGGCATCGGTCGGGTCTTGATGATCGACGCGCTGGCCACCATGGGAAGGCGCGGTTGGCGTCGCGCGGTGCTCTGGGTGCTGCGCGACAACGCGCACGCCCGCCGCTTCTACGAGCGCGGCGGCTGGCAGCCGACCGGGGCGGAGCGCGACGAATCGATCGGCAACATCAGCGTCCGGCAACTGCGCTACACCCGCGCTTTGGGGTAAGGAAGGGCCCCTTATTAACGCCTACGGTAGAGCAAGGGCCCCCTGTTAACAGCCGATCTAGCGACGTTAACAAGGGGCCCCTGCTATGCATGAGGCGTTAAAAGGGGGCCCTTCCTTTCACCTCAGCGGGCGCCGAGGTGGACGAGCAGGTCCTGGCGGGTGAGGACGCCCTTGGGCTTGCCGTCGATCAGCACCAGGGCGGCGTCGGACTTCTCCAGCAGGTTGACGGCCTCGCTGACCGGCTGGCCACCGCCGACCATCGGCAGCGGCGGGGCCATGTGCCGCTCGATCGTGTCGTGCAGCTGAGCCTGACCGGTGAACAGGGCGTCGAGCAGGTCCCGCTCGGCGATCGAGCCGGCCACCTCGCCGGTCACCACCGGGGGCTCGGCCTTGAGCACCGGCAACTGCGAGACGCCGTACTCCCGCATGTAGTCGACCGCGTCCCGGACCGTCTCGGTCGGGTGGACGTGCACCAGCTCAGGCAGGCCGCCCGGCTTGCCGGCCAGCGCCTCGGCCACGGTCGGCTCGGAGCCGGAGTTGTCGAGGAAGCCGTACCGGGCCATCCAGGTGTCGTTGAAGATCTTGGAGAGGTAGCCCCGGCCGCCGTCCGGCAGCAGCACCACGATCACGGCGTCCGGGCCGGCGGAACGAGCCACCTCCAGCGCGGCCACCGCCGCCATCCCGCAGGAGCCACCGACCAGCAGCCCCTCCTCGCGGGCCAGCCGCCGGGTCATCTCGAAGGACTGCTTGTCCGAGACCTCGATGATCTGGTCGGCCACGCTGCGGTCGTAGGTCTCCGGCCAGAAGTCCTCGCCGACCCCCTCGACCAGGTACGGCCGGCCGGTGCCCCCGGAGTAGACCGAGCCCTCCGGGTCCGCGCCGATGACCTTCACCGTCCCGCCCGAGGCCTCCTTGAGGTACCGGCCGATGCCGGAGATGGTGCCGCCGGTGCCGACCCCGGCCACGAAGTGGGTGATCCGCCCCTCGGTCTGCTTCCACAGCTCCGGGCCGGTCACCTCGTAGTGCGAACGGGGGTTGGCCGGGTTGGCGTACTGGTTGGGCTTCCAGGCGCCCGGGATCTCGCGGGCCAGCCGGTCGGAGACGTTGTAGTACGAGCGGGGGTCCTCCGGCGCCACTGCGGTCGGGCAGACCACCACCTCGGCGCCGTACGCCCGCAGCACGTCCTGCTTGTCCTGGCTGACCTTGTCGGGGCAGACGAAGACACACTTGTAGCCCCTGAGCTGGGCCACCAGGGCCAGTCCGACCCCGGTGTTGCCACTGGTCGGCTCGACGATGGTGCCACCGGGCTTGAGGATGCCGGCCGCCTCGGCGTCCTCCACCATGCGCAGCGCGATCCGGTCCTTCACCGACCCGCCGGGGTTGAGGTACTCCACCTTCGCCAACACGGTGGCCTGGATGCCCTCGGCCACGTTGCGCAGCCGTACCAGCGGGGTGTTGCCGATCAGCTCGACGACGTTGTCGTAGTACTGCACCTCGTTGTGCCCTTCTCCTTCGACGCCGGCGCCGCAGGCCTGGCGGGGATGTCTGACGTGAAATTCCCGCGCCAAGGGTACGTCGGTCAGGGCACCACGTGGCCGGGGACCACGGTGCTGGTGCGAGCCTCCCATTCCAGGAAGCGCTCGGTCTCGGCGAGCACGGCCCCGGCCAGCCAGGTGACCATCACCGCGTCGTCGATCAACCCGAACACCGTCAGGAACAACTCCGGGACCGCGTCGACCGGGGAGACGATGTACGCCGTCGCCGCCGTCATCATGGCCAACCTCAGGCCCCCGTCGTACCGGCCACGGGCGGTGGCGGCGATCATCCGGGGCAACGCGCCGACCCGCGCGCCGAGCGACGGTCCACCCCGGGCACCAGCGGTCAGCGCCCGGCCCAGGGCCACGAAGGCGGCACCCCGCTTCAACGTCCTTGCCATCGTCGTGCTCCTCTCCAGGTGCAGCGTGACGCCTGCACGCAACACCCTGCCATCAAATACCCAGACGGGTCGGAATCCAGGCACCGGGGTGCGGTCGCGAGCACCGCAGAAGGTCGTACCGCCGCGCTAATGTCGCTGTATGGGGCCCGTTGGTTCTGTCGTACCCGAACGTCCGCGTTGGCCGGGCGCCTGGCGGGTGGCCCGGGTGGCCGCGCTCGGCACCGGTGCCACCGCGGCGGCTGCGGCAGCGGCTACCGGCGTGCTGCTCGGGCAGGCCCGCCGGGCTCGCCGCATCATTCCGATGGCCGAGGCACCGCCACCACGCTGTGACGGGGTCTACGGGGCCAAGTTTCCCGGTCCGGCGCTCACCATGGTCGTGCTCGGCGACTCCATCGCCGCCGGTTACGGCGTGCACCGCCGCCGGGAGACCCCCGGTGCCCTGCTGGCCACCGGTCTGTCCCGACGCCTCCAGCGCCCCGTACGCCTGCACCGCTTCGCGGTGGTCGGTGCCATCTCCGCCGGCCTCAAGTTCCAGGTCGAGGCGGCTCTGGAGTGCGAGCCGGATGTCGCCGTCATCCTGATCGGTGGCAACGACGTGACGAACCGTGCCCCCCTCGGTCTGGCCGTGCGACACCTCGTCGAAGGGGTCCGGGCACTGCGCACGGCCGGCGCCGAGGTGGTCGTCGGCACCTGCCCTGACCTGGGCACGATCCGTCCCATCAAGCCACCCCTGCGCTGGCTGGCCCGCCGGTGGAGCCGACAGCTCGCCGCCGCCCAGACCGTGGCCGTGGTCTCGGCCGGTGGTTGGACGGTCTCCCTCGGTGACCTGCTGGGGCCACGCTTCACCGCCGAGCCGGGGCGAATGTTCGCCTGGGACCGGTTCCATCCCTCCGCGGAGGGGTACGCCGTGGCCGCCGCCGCCATCCTGCCCACCGTGCTCGCCGCACTCGGTCACGGAGCGGAACGCAGGCCTTCGCCAACCCGCGTCGAAGGCGTACGGTCGTTGCCGAGGGCCGCTCACGAAGCGGCGAGGCATCCGGGCACGGAGGTCAGCGGCACGCAGGTTCGTGGCAGTGAGAGCGGTCCCGGTGGCCGCTGGGCGCAACTGCGTCGCCGAGGGCTGTTCGGTATCGGTGCGATGTCATCGCCGACCGGTGCCGACTCACCCGCAGTGGAGGAATTCAGATGATCGACCGGACGAGGCTCGCGTTCACCAGGGCTACCCGGGCTGGGGCAGCGCGATGACCAGCAACGTACCCGGGGGCCGGGTAGCCGGCTGGCTGGCCCGTACGGCCGCAGCCTCGCTGCTCGCCGGGACCCTGGGCGGCGCGGCGGTGCTCGCCGGTCAGGCCGTGGTGGCCCGCAGCCGCCGCTACGCCCAACCCGAACTGGGGCTCGCCCTGCGGGCCACGGTCGGCCGTGTCGACGCCCCGCCGCTGCGGCTGGTGCTGCTCGGTGACTCCTCCGCTGTGGGGGTCGGTGTCGACCGTCTCGGCGACACCATCGGCGGGCAGTTGGCCGAGTTGCTGGCGGAGGGTCCGGCCGGACGCCGGGTGCGGCTGTCCAGTGTCGGTGTCTCCGGGTCGCGCTCCACCGACCTGGCAACCCAGGTGGCCCGGGCGTTGCTCGGCGAGCAGCCGGATGTGGCGGTCGTCCTGATCGGAGCGAACGACGCCACCACCCTGCGCAGGCCGTCGGATGCCGCCGCCTACCTGGGTGCGGCCGTGCACCGGCTCCGCCAGGCCGGGGTGGAGGTCGTCGTCGGCACCTGCCCGGACCTCGGCGCGGTACCGGCCATCGCCCCACCCCTGCGCCAGGTCGTCGGCTGGGTCGGCCGCCAGGTCGGCCGGGCACAGATCAAGGCGGTCCTCGACGCCGGGGGTACGGTGGTCGACCTGGCCGCCGAGACCGGGCAGGTGTTCCGCGCCGACGTCGGCACCTTCTGCCACGACGGCTATCACCCCTCCGCCGACGGCTACCGGGTCTGGGCCCACGCCCTGCTGCCGGCGGTGGCCGCCGCAGCGGCCGTCACCCAACGCCGCTGACCCTCGCTGGCGACTTCCACACAAGTTACTCGCGGGTTAACGTTGGGTCATGCCGATTGAGTCGCCACGCGATGCCGTGATCGTCGCCACCACCCGCTCGCCCATCGGTCGGGCCCACAAGGGGTCCCTCCGTAATGTTCGTCCGGACGACCTCGCCGCCACCATCGTGCAGGCCGCCCTGGACAAGATCCCCCAGCTCGACCGGCAGGAGATCGACGACCTCTACCTGGGTTGCGGCCTGCCCGGCGGCGAGCAGGGCTTCAACATGGCGCGGGTGGTCGCCGTCCTGATGGGCCTCGACCGCCTGCCGGGTGCGACCCTGACCCGGTACTGCGCCTCCTCCCTCCAGACCACCCGGATGGCGATGCACGCGATCCGGGCCGGCGAGGGGGACGTGTTCATCTCCGCCGGCGTCGAGGCCGTCTCCCGGTACGCCCGGGGTAGCTCTGACGGCCTGCCCCCGGAGGCGCAGGCCCTGCTGGGCCGCTGGGAGAACCCCCGCTTCGCCGAGGCCCACCAGCGTTCCAAGGCCCGCTCCGAGGCCGAGGCCCCGGTCTGGACCGACCCTCGCGAAGAGGGCGCCCTCCCGGACGTCTACCTCGCCATGGGGCAGACCGCAGAAAACCTGGCCCAGGTGTACGACATCTCCCGCGCGGACATGGACGCCTTCGGTGTGCGCAGCCAGAACCTGGCCGAGAAGGCGATCGCGGACGGTCTCTGGGCCCGCGAGATCACCCCGGTGACCACCCCGGACGGCACGGTGGTCAGCACGGACGACGGACCGCGTGCCGGGGTGACCCTGGAGGCCGTCTCCGCCCTCAAGCCGGTCTTCCGGCCGGACGGTCGGATCACCGCCGGCAACTGCTGCCCGCTCAACGACGGCGCCGCCGCCGTGGTGATCATGAGCGCGCAGCGGGCGCAGGAGTTGGGCGTCACCCCGCTGGCCCGGATCATCTCCACCGGCGTCACCGCCCTGTCCCCGGAGATCATGGGGCTCGGCCCGGTCGAGGCGAGCCGGCAGGCGCTCAAGCGGGCCGGCATGACCATCGACGACGTGGACCTGGTCGAGATCAACGAGGCCTTCGCCGCCCAGGTCATCCCCTCGTACCGGCAGCTCGGGATCCCCGAGGAGAAGCTGAACGTGATGGGCGGGGCGATCGCCGTCGGCCACCCGTTCGGGATGACCGGCGCCCGGATCACCGGCACTCTGCTCAACGCCCTCCAGTGGCATGACAAGACCATCGGCCTGGAGACCATGTGCGTCGGCGGCGGACAGGGCATGGCCATGGTCCTGGAGCGCCTCAGCTAAGCGGCACGGCGACGGGCAGCAGGTTCCTCAGAGTGCGGCTCGGGTCGCGGCCACCTCGGCCGTGGCCCGAGCCAGCACCTCCTCGGACGGACCGGCGGCGAGCAGATCGGCCGCGACCACCCGCAATTGGTCGGCCAGAGCCAGGTCGTTGTCGAGCCGGGGCACGACCCGCCGTGGCTGCCCCGCCGTGTCGGCACCCAGGTCGGCGAGGTCCTGAATCAGTCGATGCACCAGATCGGCCCGGGACACGTTGCCGGTCGAGGCGGTAACCGACCACCGTCCCTGCTGCCAGTGCCCCACCTGACGCACCAGCAACTCCACACCCCGCCCCAACTCCACACCCCGCCCCAACTCCACATCCCGCACCCCCAAAACCCTACCCACCCCCTCCCCTCCCACCCGCACCCGTCGCACCCCCAGACCGCGTTGATCATGAGGTTGACGGCAGCGTGGAGATCAACGAGTGCGCCAACCTCATGATCAACGGGGCGGAGGGCGGAGGGCGGGGAGGGCGGGGTCCGGGGATGACGACGGCGCCCGTCCCCTGGGTGGGGGGCGGGCGCCGGTCGGTCGTTGGGCGCGGTGAGGTCAGTCGTCGCCCTGGAAGTAGCTCAGCAGTCGCAGCATCTCGATGTAGAGCCAGATCAGGCTGACCAGGATGCCGAACGCGGCCACCCAGGAGTAGCGCTGCGGCAGGCCCATCCGGACGCCGTCCTCGACCTCCTTGAAGCTGAGCACGAAGCTCAGCGAGGCGACCACGATGCAGATCAGGCTGAAGCCGATGGCCAGCGCGCCACCGTCACGCAGGCCGGTGTTGACGCCGAACAGCGACAGCACCAGGTTGATCATCATGACCGCGAACAGGCCGGCCATCACCGCGATCAGACCCTTGGTGAACTTCGGCGTGGCCCGGATGACCCGTGCCTTGTAGAGCATGGTCATCACGAAGAAGACACCGAAGGTCGCGACGACCGCCTGGATGACGATGCCGGGGTAACGCGCCTCGAAGAACTTACTGATCGCGCCGACGAGGACACCCTCGACGAGGGCGTACGCGACGATCAGCGCCGGGTTCGCCATCTTCGAGAACGAGATGATCAGGCCGAGCACCAGGCCGACGATGGCCGCGCCGATCCAGGCGACACCGAGCAGCGCGTCCGGCACCAGGGCCCAGGCCGCTGCGGCGGAGACACCGACGATGGCCAGGAGCATGACCGTCTTGACCACCACGTCGTCGATCGACATGGGGGTGACCGCCTGCGGCGCCGCGGGGAAGCCGGGCGCACCGGGGTAGCCCGCCTGCGGCGGGTACTGCTGGGGGTAACCAGGCTGTGGCGGGTAGCCGGGCTGCTGGGGGTAGCCGGCCTGCGGGTACTGCTGGGGGTAACCGGGCTGTCCGTACGGCCCGGTGGGGGCGTACCCGGCGGCACGCTCCCGCTCGGCCGCCTGGCCGAGCCGAGCGAGTACCGGGTTCGAAGTCTTCACTGTCTGGCCTCCCTAAGGGGGTCGTGGCACGTCAACGCGCCCTATAAGAGTAAACGGCCGAAACAGCCGGGTGGACGTCGGAAGGCTGAAGGAACGCTGAGAGTGCCCGGGGCGGGGGTCGAACCCGCACGCCTTTCGGCAGCCGCTTTTAAGGCGGCCGTGTCTGCCGTTCCACCACCCGGGCGGGTGACCCCGACGCGCCGGCACGCGCGGTGCAGTGCCACGGTAGCGGTTTCCCGGCCGGTGCGACGTCCCGTGTGCCGGCCGCCCCGGCCCGAACTCGCAACGACGCACGTCAACGCGCTGCGCCCTGCCGCAACGAGGCAGCACAGGGGGCAGGCGTTAAAAGGGGGCCCCTCCTCTACGCGAGACGTTAAGAAGGGGCCCTTCCTTACTTGCGGGAGGCTTCGGCGAAATCCTCGCGGGGGTCGTGCAGCTGGCCCAGGGCGACCACCTCGCGCTTGAGGACGAAGGCCAGCGTCCAGTCGACCACCACTCGGATCTTGCGGTTGAACGACGGGATCCGGCTCATGTGGTACGTACGGTGCATGAACCAGGCCGGCCAACCGGTCATCTTGATGCCGTAGACCTGGGCCACACCCTTGTGCAGGCCGAGGCTGGCCACACTGCCGGCGTGCTTGTGCTTGTAGGCGACCGGTTCCCGTCCTCGGATCACGGCCGCGATGTTGTCGGCCATCCGCTGGGCCTGCCGTACGGCGTGCTGGGCACTCGGCGAGCAGTAGTTGCCCGGTGCCTTGGTCAGGTCCGGTACGGCGGCACAGTCGCCGGCACTCCACGCGCCCTCGACGATCCGGTCGCCGTCGACCACCTGAAGGGTCGGCAGGCAGGTGACCCGGCGCCGCTCGTCGCGGGGGAAGTCGGTGGCGTCCAGCATCGGCGAGGGCTTCACCCCGGCGGTCCAGACGATGGTGTCGGAGGCGAAGCTGTCTCCGTCGGAGAGCTTGACCACCCCGTCGACGCAGGACTCCAGGCGGGTGTCCAGCCGGATGTCCATGTCCCGCTTCAGCAACTGCTGCACCGTGTAGGCACCCATGTCCCGGTCGACCTCCGGCAGCACCCGCTGGGTGGCCTCGACCAGCACCCACCGCATGTCCGAGGTCTTCAGCTCCGGGTAGTACCGCAGCGCGTCGCGGGCCATGTCCTCCATCTCGGCCAGGGCCTCGATGCCGGCGTACCCGCCACCGACGAAGACGAAGGTCAGCGCCCGGCGGCGCACCTGGGGGTCGGTGGTCGCGGCGGCCACGTCCAACTGCTCCAGCACGTGGTTGCGCAGGTAGATGGCCTCACCGATGGTCTTGAAGCCGATGCCGTGCTCGTGCAGCCCGGGGATCGGCAGGGTGCGGGAGACCGAGCCGGGGGCGACGATCACATGGTCGTACGCGATCTCCCGGGGCGGGCCCACGATCGGCTGGACGGTGGCGATCTTGCGGTCGTGTTCGATGCGGGTGACCGCACCGGCCAGCACCGTGCACTTGCGCAACTCCCGACGCAGCGGCACCACGGCGTGTCGCGGAGAGATGTTGCCGCCGGAGGCCTCCGGCAGGAACGGTTGGTACGTCATGTGCGGCTGGGGGTCGACGACGACGACCTCAGCCTCACGGGAACTCAGCTTCTTCGACAGGCGCAGCGCCGCGTAGAGACCGACGTGCCCGGCACCCACCACAAGGATCCGCTTCGGATTCACGCCTACCATCTTTCCCCCAGCGACGGCGCTAATCCCGCTCACGGCGGCCTTCTGTGACCGAGCACAACCTCCCTGTGATCTGGGCTACTCAGTCAATCAACCGCACTTCGGGCATGGGTGGCGCAGCGCCCCACCGGGCCCGCAAACCCCTCAGGTCACCGGCGTTTCAGCAGCCAGGCCAGCCACGCGGTCACCCCTAGAGCGACCACGAGACCGGCGATCGTGACGGACTGCCAGCCGGCCGTGCCCGCCCCGATGCGGCCCACCTCCAGCAGCAGCACCCCGAGCACGGCAGTGGCGAGCAACACCCACCCGGTACGCGTGAGCCAACGCACGATCAGGTCCGGGTCCACCACCGCGTCGTACGGCAGGACCGCCACCAGGGCGCAGAGGGTGTGGGTGAGATAGAGGAGCACCGCCACCGCCATCAGTCGCCACAGGGCGACCGGTCGGCCGTACCCGTCGGTGGCCATCAGCCAGCCCCCGACGGTGACCAGCGCGGCGAAGGTGGGCCAGAACCGGTGCGGCGCCAGCGCGGGCAGGGCCGCGACCCCGAGCAACGCCAGCAGTGCCTGCCCCAGGACGACCTCGGCCGGGTACGCCAGCAGCAGCCCCGCCAGAGCGCTGATGAAGATCCCCAGGCGGACCAGCACCGGGGCCAGTGCGATCCGGCTCGCCACCGTCTGCAACGCCCGGATCCGACCAGTGAGGGTTCCGATCACCGGGCCGGCCTTTCGTTCGCGACTGCGGGACTCCGCTGCGCTGCATTCCTCGCGCTCACCGGCCACCGACCCGGGGGGCGGTAGCCAGGCGGGCCACGTCACGCAGTACCTGGTCGAGGCTGCCCGCGCCGGCCCACGGTACGACCGGCACGCCGTGCTCGCGTAGTTGCGCGATCATCGTGTCCCGGTCCAGCCGCCACAGCCGGTACGCCACCTCGGCCCAGCCACGATCCTTCGGCGGCGACAGGTCGGCCGGCAGGGTGTCCACGGCGACCACGAACCGTCCCGAGCGGGCCAGCCGGGCCAGCATCTGCGCGGACCGCTCCTCCAGCAGTGGGGTGAGCACCACCACCAGGGCGTCCGCGGAGAGCAGCTGCGAGCCGAAGACCTGGTCGTACGGCTCGTGCGGGGAATGCTGGGCCTTGACGTCCAACAGCCATTCCAGGACGGTCAGGTACTGCCGCCGCCCGGTGGCCGGGCGCAGTCGCCGGGCGTTCGGGCCGTACTCCAGCAGGGACACCCGGTCGCCCCGGTGCAGGTAGTGCTCGGCGATGGCGGCGGCGGCCCGGACGGTGGTGTCCAGCACCGTGGCCGTGCCGGCGATGCCGCCGGAGCGGCCCGCCTCGGCCAGCACGTCGAGCAGGACGACCACCTCGGCGTCCCGGTCGGAGAGGGTGGCCGCCACGTGCAGTTGCCGGGCCCGCAGCGACACCCGCCAGTCGATCCGGCGGAGCCGGTCGCCGGGGGCGAAGACCCGTACCCCGGCCAACTCTCCGCCTTCCCCGGCCCGCCGGGAGTGGTGCGCGCCGACCAGCCCGGCCGCCCGGGGCATCGCGTTGACCGCCTCGAAGGGCTCGGTTCTCGGGTACACCCGGTTGACGACCGGTTCGACGATCACCGCGCGGGAGACCAGCAGGCCCTGCGCGGCGGCGACCCGGGCCCCGGCCGGGCCGAACGGGTGCCGCCCCCAGCGCAGAGCGGTGCCGGTCAGTTCCAGGTCCACCGCGGTGTCCGGGTCCACCGAGGTGACGAACGGCCGGTCGGTCACCGAACGGCGGTCGCCGCTGCGCCCGCTGACCGCCCCACCGGCCAGGGCGGCCCGGTCGATGCGCAGCCAGGGCGAGACCCGGGTACGCAGCACGGCCACGTCGTACGGTGTCGCGTCCGGGTTGCCCACGCTGACCCGCCCGACCAGCTCGCCCCCCTCCACCAGGTGTCCCTCGTCGACACTGACCCACACCCGGGGCAGCTCGGTGGGCCGATTGCGCAGCGCGTACGCCGTGCCGAGGGCGAAGGGGGCAGCCAGCACGATCAGGTCCACCCGACCCAGCAGCACCGCCGCGACCAGCAGCAGGCCGGTGAGCAGCACCGCCCGACCGAGCGCCGGGGTGGGCGCCCAGTTGGCCGGTGCCGATCGATCCGCGAGCCTCACGTCGGGTCAGATCCCCTGCCGACCGGCGGCGTAGCTGGGCAGTGCCCCGCTGGCCGGTGCCGGGGTCTGGTCGAGGACCTCACCGACCACGAAGGACGGATCGACCCGACGCAGCCACATCTCCGGCCGCAGGGTGATCCGGTGGGCCAGGGCCGGCACCGCCACCTCCTTGACGTCCTCCGGCACCACGAAGTCCCGCCCGGAGAGCACCGCCCGTACCCGGGCCAGCAGCAGCAACGCCAACGAGCCGCGCGGGGAGGCACCGACCAGCACCGAGGGGTGTTCGCGGGTGGCCGCGGTCAACGCCACCATGTAGCGGCCCACCGAATCCTCCACGGTGACGTCCTCCAACGCCCCCTGCATGGCCCGCAGGGTCGCCGCGTCGACCACCGGCTTGATCTCGGCCTCCTCACGGCGGCGGGCCATCCGACGGCGCAGCACCTCCCACTCCTCGTCCTGGGGCGGATAACCGAAGGACACCCGCAACAGGAACCGGTCCAGCTGCGCCTCCGGCAGCGGATAGGTGCCCTCGTACTCGATCGGGTTGGCGGTGGCCAGCACGTGGAAGGGCTCGTCGAGCCGGTAGGTCACCCCCTCCACCGAGACCTGCTTCTCCTGCATCGCCTCCAGCAGGGCGGACTGGGTCTTCGGCGGAGTCCGGTTGATCTCGTCGGCGAGCAGCAGATTGGTGAAGACCGGCCCGGCCCGGAAGGCGAAGTCCCCGCTGCGCTGGTCGTACAGGAAGGAGCCGGTGACATCGGCCGGCAACAGATCCGGGGTGAACTGCAGGCGCCGGAAGTCCAACCCGAGCGCCTGGGCGAAGCACCGGGCGGTGAGGGTCTTACCCAGGCCGGGCAGGTCCTCCAGCAGCACGTGGCCACCGGCGAGGATGCCGGCGAGCACCAGTTCCAGGGCGTCCCGCTTGCCGACCACGACCTGGCCCACCGCGTCCAGTACCGCCCGGGCGAGGTGACCGACCTCGGTGGGGGGCATGGTCCGGGCGGTGTCGTTCATCAGATCTTCTCCAGTTCGGCGACGATCACCGCGAGGTCGCGCGGTGAGGGGGTACGGCGAGGCGGGTTTTCCAGGAACGTGCACAGACGCTCACCCAGCAGAGCACGGGCCCGGGTCGGGTCCGACTCACGGGTCACGCCGTGCTTGAGGCGGAGCCGCTCGTCGGCCAGTTCCGCCAGCCGAGGCAGGACCAGCCCGCTGAACCGCTCCGGGCGGGACTTCGTCCACTCCAGCGGCACTTCCCAACGGTTGATCGCGGTACGCAACGCGTCCCGGGAGTCCCAGTTGTACATGCCGTCCTCCTCGCCACCGGCACCTGAGGTGGACCGTGGGGGCTTCGGCTGCGGGGCGAGCAGGACGACGATGCGACGCACCAGCAGCAGGGTGACGACCGCGGCCACCAGCACCAGCAACGACACCCGCAGGCCGACGGCGCGGAGCCCGGCGACGAGCACCACCGTGCTGGCGGCGGCGACACCGAGGAAGGTGGCGACGGACCGTACCCGCCCGGCCGGGCGCTGCTCGGGCTGGACCGACCGGTCCTCGGAGAAGCTGAGCAGGTCGTCGATGCTGGTGCTGCTCATGTCGTCACCTGCTCGACCGTGGCGGCGAGTTCACCGCGCAACCGGCGCAGGGCGGCCCGCGCCTGGTCGCGGGTGTGTTCGTCGACCGGCCGGGTGGCGTACCGGGCCTCCCGGTAGACGTTCGCGAACTCGCCCAGCACATCGGCGCTGACGATGGCCGGCACACCGGCGGAGGGGTCGCCCCGCAGCAGCCGGGTGACCAGGTCGGTCGGGGTGTCGCCGGTCAGTCGGGGCACCCCGGCCGCAGCGGCGGCCTCTTCGAGGCGTACCCAGCAGGCGATCACCGCGGTCCGGGGGTCGGTGGAGCGATCGTCCAACTCGACCAGACCGGCGTCGACCGCGGCGACGACCTCCCGGGCGGTGCCTTCGGCGTTGCGTCGGGCGACACCGACCGGCAGCCGCCGGGTGACCCGCCGGGCCAGCGACCGCATCACACTCCACCCCAGATAGCTGAGGGCGGCCAGCAACGCCATCCCCAGCAGCACCACGGCCACCAGGCCCAGCCAGGCGGGCAGGGCCGTGCTGGCCTGCTCGGCGGCTTGCCGAGGCTCGGCCGGAATGGAGGGTCTGGGGTCACCGGTCGGGTATTCCAGCACGAAGGGAGCGTCCTGCACGGCGGGCGGGATCCGGCTGGCCCCGATGGAGGAATGGGTGGCGGCCAACGCCACGGCAGCCAGCAACGCGGCCACCACCGCGACCGGCCACCACCTGCGTACGAGGTCCATTCGGTCTACCTCCGGGCCACCGGGGCGTACGCCGGGCAGGTCAGGGGTCCTGTCCGTCATCGCCACCACCCCGCAGCCTCAGTCCACCTCGGCCAGTCGTTTCGCCTCGGTGAACACATCGTCCAGCATCTCTGGTGTCAGCCGTCCCGTGAAGGTGTTCTGCTGGCTCACGTGGTAACAGCCGAGCAGTTCCGGTACGGCCGTGCCGGACCAGTGTGCCCCATGGCCGAACGACGGTCGCGGGCTGGGCGCGGCGACGCCATAGACGTCTCGCGACACCGGCCACCACGCGGCCCAGGCGAAGGCGCCCAGTGCGACCACCACCCGCAGGGTCGGTCGGATCAGAGCGACCTCTCGATGCAGCCAGGGCGCGCAGGTGTCCCGCTCGGCGGGGGTGGGCTTGTTGTCCGGTGGGGCGCAGCGCACGGCGGCGAAGATCCGGGTGTGCCGCAGGGCCAGTCCGTCGTCGGCGGCCACGCTGGTCGGCTGGTTGGCCAACCCGGCGCGGTGCAGGGCGGCGAAGAGGACGTCGCCGGAACGGTCACCGGTGAAGATCCGCCCGGTGCGGTTGCCGCCGTGCGCCGCCGGGGCCAGCCCGAGGATGCCGATCCGGGCCATCGGGTCGCCGAAACCGGGCACCGGTCTACCCCAGTACTCCTGGTCCCGGAAGGCGGCCCGCTTGGTGCGCGCCACCTCCTCCCGCCAGGAGACCAGCCGGGGACAGGCGTAACAGTCGCTCACGGCCGCGTCGAGGTCGGTCAGGTCGGTCGCCCGCGCAGCGCGGGCGACCACCTCGACGGGGGTACGCGACTCAGCCAAGCTTCGCCCGGAAGAGTTTCAGGCTGCGGGCCCAGGCACTGGTGGCGGCCCGCTGGTCGAAGTGCTCCGGCCGGTCCTCGTTGAAGAAGGCGTGCGCGGTGCCCGGGTAGTCGTGCAGGTGGCAGGTGCCCCCGGCGTTCTCGATGGCCCGGCGTACGGTCTGCACCCCCGGGTCGGCCGAGGTGCCGTCCGCCTCGGAGCAGTGCACGAGGGCGTCCTTACCGGCGTAGTCCGGCCACTCCGACCGCATCCCCTCCCAGGGCAGGCGGGGATAGAAGGCGGTCGTGGCGACGATCCGCTCGGAGAAGTTCCCGGCCCACAGGGCCAGGCTGGCCCCGGCGCAGAACCCGGCACAGCCGATCTTGCCGGCGACCTCGTGTCGGCCGGCGAGGTACTCGGCCGCTGCGGCGATCTCCCGCGCCGCCTCGTCCATCTGCGGCCCGTTGAGCATCTGTCGAGGCTCGGTCGGCTTGCCGGCCGGTTCCCCGCGCCGGAAGTCCGGGGCCAGGGCCACGAAGCCCGCCTCGGCGAACCGGTCCACCACCGACTGGATGTGCGGCGCCAGCCCCCACCAGTCCTGGATGACGATGACGGCGGGGCTGGCCGTGCCGGTGGCCGGTATCGCGAGGTATCCCTCGTACGTACCGCCACCACCACGGTAGGTAACCATTTCGCCCATTGGCCCGTCCTCCTAGCGGTCAGTCATCGTTGGCTGGTCGCCCAGTGGTCCTACGTGCCGGTAGCCTGCCACGCGGTTACCTCCCGCCGGAAGATGCCGGGACAGTGGCATACACCTCCCCGAAGAGATCCGGGTTCGTCCATCGCGGGGGCCGTTCAGTCGGCGAGACTCCAGGCGATGCCGTCGAGGATGTCGTGCTCGGAGGCGACCACGGAGTCCAGGCCGGCCCGTTCCATGATCACGCGGAGGACGAGGGCGCCGGCACCGATCACGTCGGCCCGGCCGGGGTGCATCACCGGGATCGCCAGCCGCTGCTCCCGGGTCATCGCCAGCAACTGTGCGGTCACCTCGGCCACCCGGTCGTACGACACGCGGGCGTGGTGGATGCGGCTCGGGTCGTACTCGGTGAGGTCCTGGGCGATCGCGACCACGGTGGTGACCGAACCGGCGAGCCCGACCAGGGTGGCCGCCTCGCGTCCCGGCACGGCGGTCAGCGCCCGGTCCACCGCGACCGCGATGTCCGCCTGCGCGGCGGCGATCTGGTCGAGGCCGGGCGGGTCGTCGTGCAGGTGCCGCTCGGTCATCCGGACACAGCCGATGTCCATCGAGATCGCCGCGTGCACCCCCGCCTCCCGGCTGCCGACGACGAACTCCGTCGAACCACCCCCGATGTCCACCACCAGGTACGGCGACCGGGCCTCGGCGGGCAGCCCGCGCACCGCCCCGGTGAAGGAGAGCCGGGCCTCCTCGTCGCCGCTGACCACCTCGGGCGGCACACCCAGGGTCTGCTCCACCATGGTCCGGAAGTCGGCCGCGTTCTCGGCGTCCCGGCTGGCCGAGGTGGCGCACATCCGCACCCGTTCGGCCCCCAGCTTCGCGATGTCGGCGGCGTAGTCGGTCAAGGCGATCCGGGTCCGCTCGATCGCCTCCGGCGCCAGTCGGCCGGTGGCGTCCACCCCCTGACCCAGCCGCACGATCTCCATCCGCCGGGTCAGGTCGACCAGGGGTGCGGTCGAACCCGCCGACGGGTCAGGCAGGTCGGCGACCAGCAACCGGATGGAGTTGGTTCCGCAGTCGATGGCGGCCACACGCGTCGTCACGTCGGTCACCTTATAGCGCCGCCGCGTCGCGAACGGCTACTCGCCGGTCGGCGTCCCGCCGGGCTTTCCGTCCCCGTCCCGCCCACCCGACGAACCGGTCGAACAACGCCGTCGGCTCGGGCCCGTCATGTGGGTTGAGGTGGTAGAGGTCGCGCATGGCCTCGTACATCAGGCCGGCGAGGTAGATCGTCAGGCCGACGGCGTTGCGGTCGAACTCGGCGCGGAGCAGGAGCCGCGCCTCGGTGCAGGGCCAGGGCTGCCCGTCGACCCGACAGCACCACAGCGGCCGCAGCGGGGTGTGGGGAGCGTTCGCCCCGCTGGCGTACGGGCGCACAGGGTGCGGACCCCGGCCCGGCACGAGTTGAGTGGTGATCATCGTTGCCCGCCGTTCGCCCGCCACTGCTGGCCGGGGGTGAGCCAGCCGGGGCGACCGGGGCGTTGGGTCGGCAGCGGCTGGGTGGGCTCGCGCAGCCATTCGGGCAGATGGGTGCCGCGCCTGCGGCGGGGCAGGACGGCGAGGAGCACCGTCGGGCAGAGAAACGGTCGGGTACGCACATCGGCCTCCGGCAGGTGATTGAGAGGGGCCGCCCCGAGACGGGGGAAGGCCAGGGGCGGCCCCGACACGAAATCCACCCCGTCCCTTCTTGGATAGGAGCAGATCCGTATGTGTGGGAGTCTGCCTAGGACCACACGGGTGTCGATACGTGCTCGCGACATCTGCGCAGGTGGAAGCGGCTAGAGAGCCGGTTTGACGAGACGTCGGGCGGAATTGGGCAGAGGTGAGGAATCGATGGGCAACGCGATCGACTACGTACGTGAGGAACTGCGGCTGCTCCGGGCTCACCTCGGGTTGAGTCAGGACGATTTCGGCCGGGCCATCGGCTATTCCGGCTCGCACGTCAGCTCGGTCGAGACCGGCGGCCGGCCACCCACGAAGGACTACATGCTGGCCGTCGACCGCGCCCATGACCCGGCCTTCGACGCGGAGGCGGCGGAGGGGCGGTTCGGCCGGATGCTGCGGGAGTTGTCGAAGCTGGAGCAGACCCCGTCGTGGCTGCGGGAGTGGATCGAACTGGAACGCGAGGCGGCGCTGCTGCGCTGGTACGAACCGGCGTTCGTGCCCGGCATCTTCCAGACCGAGGCATACGCCCGGGGAATGATGGACAACGGCCTGCTCTTACCCGACCAGATCGACCAGCGGGTCGCGTCCCGGCTGGACCGGCAGGCGATCCTCACCCGGGACGTGCCGGTGCCGGTGGTGGCGGTACTCGACGCGATGGTGCTCCGGCGGGGCATCAACGGGCGCCCCGACATCATGCGGGAGCAACTCGAACGACTCGTCAAGATCACCGAGCTGCCGCACGTGCAGATCCTCGTGGTGCCGGAGGAGACCGAGATCTACCCTGGGTTGCAGGGAGGGTTCATCCTCGCCACTCTGGGCGACGGCTCAGTGGTGGCCCACCTCGACCACCAGGTCCGGGCGCAGATCGTCAACCACACCGACGATCTGGCCGCCCTGCAACGGACCTGGGAGGCGGTCCGGGGCGAGGCGCTCCCCCGCAGACAATCCCTCGACCTGATCAAGGAAGCGGCCCAGACATGGACATGACAGATGCCAGGTGGCGCAAGTCGACCTACTCCGGCACCAACGGCGGGTCGTGCGTGGAGGTGGCCGACAACCTGAGCGGGGTCGTGCTCGTCCGCGACACCAAGGACCGAGACGGCGGCACCCTCGCCTTCACCCCGACCTCCTGGGCGAGTTTCATCGCGCTGGCGAAGACGACCGCCCCGACCCCCTGACCGCCCGCTGACGCCGAAGCCCCGACCAGCCGAAGCCCCGACTGGGCGGGCTTCGGTGTGTCGGCCCAGCGGGCGACCCCTACTTGGCGAACCCGTGTCCCGAAGAACCGCGAGAGCGCAAACGGCTCAGCTCGACAGGGCCTGAAGCGGCAACCTCACCCGGCTCGCAGGCATCCCGCCACGCCGGGCGGGCAGCCCGTTACGCCGAGGTCAGAGGCGCAGCAGCATCCGGGTGTTGCCCAGGGTGTTCGGCTTGACCCGTTCCAGGTCGAGGAACTCGGCGACACCCTCGTCGTAGGAGCGCAGCAACTGCTCGTAGACGGGATGCGGCACCGGCGCACCGTCGATCTCGGTGAAGCCGAACGAGGCGAAGAAGCTGGTCTCGAAGGTCAGCACGAAGATCCGGGCCACCCCCAGCCCCCGGGCCGCGTCGATCAGCTCGGCGACGATCCGGTGCCCGATCCGCCGCCCTCGACAGGACGGGTCGACGGCGACGGTACGGATCTCGGCCAGGTCCTCCCACATGACGTGCAGCGCGCCGCAGCCCACCACCCGGCCGTCGCTGACCCGGCTGGCCACCCGGAACTCCTGCACTTGCTCGTAGAGGGTCACGGTGGCCTTGCTGAGCAGCCGCCGGTCGTCGGTGTAGGTGTCGACCAGTCGCCGGATGGCCCGTACGTCGGCGGTACGGGCCCGCCGGATCACGATGTCGTCAGGCACCGTCACCTCGGCGGTCACTCAGTCTCCGGCAGGTCGACGCAGCGCCCGGCCGCCCACCAGGGCTCGACCAGGTCGAGGGTCTCGTCCCCGAACGGGTTGACTCCGGGCCCGGCGCCGAGGGCGTGACCCAGGTGCACATGCAGGCACTTGACCCGCCCGGGCATGCCACCGGCGGAGATGCCGGCGATCTCCGGTACCTCCGCGATGGCCTCCCGGCGGGTCAGGTAGTCCTCGTGCGCGGCCCGGTAGCGGGCGGCCAGCTCCGGGTCGGTGGCCAACCGGTCGGCCATCTCCCGCATCAGTCCGGCCGACTCCAGTCGGCTGCACGCGGCCGTCGCCCGGGGGCAGGTCAGGTAGTACAGCGTGGGAAACGGGGTGCCGTCGGCCAGCCGGGGGGTCGTCTCCACCACGTCGGGCAGGCCGCAGGGGCAACGGTGGGCCACCGCACGGGTCCCCCGGGGCGGGCGGCCGAGCTGGGCGGCCACCGCCGCCAGGTCGGCCTCGGTGGCCGGCTCACGCTTCGGTGGGGGTACGGAAGCCGCCGCCGGCTCCGGCGGTGGTACGACAGTCACGGTGCCATCTCTCGTTCGGTGCTCACTCGTCCAACTGCGAGTCGGTCGTCGGGTCTAGCTGCGCGGCGTCAGCGGCCCGCACACTCGACCAGAGGGTGTCGTACCAGGGGTCCGGCTCGACCGGTACCTCCGGTTCCCCGCTCCGGCCCGCGTCCCGGGCCGCCCCGACCGGATCCTCCAGCAGGATCACCATCTTCTCGCCGGGCCGGTGCATGAAGAACCGTTCCCGGGCCTTCGTCTCGATGTACGCCTCGTCCTGCCACTTCTCGGCCTGGCTGGTCAGCTCGGCGATCAGTTCCCGTTGGGCCGCCTGCGCGGCCTCCATCCGTTCGATGTCGGCCTGCTGATCCAGGTAGACCCGGACCGGATAGGTGTAGGCCAGCGCCAACGCGATCAACACCGCGACGAGGACGGTGGCGCGGCCGGTGAGACCTCGGGGTCGGGGGGCGGCCATCCGGGTCACCCCGCCGGCCGCCGCCCGCCTGGCGGCAGGCCGCTTGGCGGAGCGTACGCCCTCGGCACCGCGGGCGGCCGACGGTGCGCGACCGGCGGTACGCGACTGGGCGCGCACCCCGCTGTCACGGACCGTGCCTCGCCCGGTGCCGGGGCGGACCGGCCGGCGGGCCGGACGCTGACCACCCGGCGTGCGGCGCTGCTGCATCACACCCCTCCCCCGAGGTCTCGCTTCGGCTCAGGCGGAACGGTAGCGCGGGAAAGCGCCCGCGCCGGCGTACCGCGCCGCGTCGGCCAACTCCTCCTCGATCCGCAGGAGCTGGTTGTACTTCGCCACCCGGTCCGAGCGGGCCGGGGCACCGGTCTTGATCTGGCCGCAGCCGGTGGCCACCGCCAGGTCGGCGATGGTGGTGTCCTCGGTTTCCCCGGACCGGTGGCTCATCATGCACTTGAAGCCGGCCCGGTGGGCCAGGTCGACCGCGTCCAGGGTCTCGGTCAGCGAACCGATCTGGTTGACCTTCACCAGTACGGCGTTGGCGGCCTTCTCGGCGATGCCCCGGGCGATGCGCTGCGGGTTGGTGACGAACAGGTCGTCGCCGACGATCTGGATCCGGTCCCCGATCGCGGCGGTCAGGGTCTGCCAGCCGGTCCAGTCGTCCTCGGCCAGGGGGTCCTCGATCGACACGATCGGGTACGCGTCGGCGAGCTTGGTGTAGTACTCGCTCATCTCCTCGGCGGTCTTGGCGACCCCCTCGAAGGTGTAGCGGCCGTCGGCGAAGAACTCCGTGGCCGCCACGTCCAGGGCGAAGACGATGTCCGTACCGAGCCGGTAGCCGGCCTTCTCCACCGCCTCGGCGATCAGGTCCAGCGCGGCGGCGTTGGTGGGCAGGTTCGGCGCGAAGCCCCCCTCGTCGCCGAGCCCGGTCGACAGGTCCTTCTTCTTCAGCACCGACTTCAGCGCGTGGTAGACCTCCGCACCGGAGCGCAGCGCCTCCCGGAAGCTGGGGGCGCCGATCGGCGCGATCATGAACTCCTGGATGTCGACATTGCTGTCGGCGTGCGCCCCACCGTTGAGGATGTTCATCATCGGCACCGGCAGCAGGTGCGCGTTCGGGCCGCCCAGGTAGCGGAAGAGGCTCAGCTCGGCGCTGCCGGCCGCGGCCTTGGCCACCGCCAGCGAGACGCCCAGGATGGCGTTGGCGCCCAGCTCGGCCTTGTTGTCGGTGCCGTCGATGTCGAGCATCTTCTGGTCGATGACCCGCTGCTCGCTGGCCTCGTAGCCGATCAGCTGGTCGACGATCCGGTCCTCAATGTTGGCGACCGCCTTCTCCACTCCCTTGCCCAGGTAGCGGCTCTTGTCACCGTCGCGCAGCTCGATCGCCTCGAAGGCGCCGGTCGAGGCGCCGGAGGGCACGGCCGCCCGGGAGATCGTCCCGTCGTCCAGCCCGACCTCGACCTCGACGGTCGGGTTACCCCGCGAGTCCAGGATCTCCCGAGCCTCGATTACCTCGATGGTTGCCACTGAGTCGCTCCCTTTGTGTGGTCTCGTCCGGTATCGGCCGCGACGGTGCGGCTGAGGCAGGTGTTGAACGCAGCGTATCGGTCCCGGCCTGCCCGCATGGCGACCGGGCGGGTCCTGGGCGGCCGGGGCAGGTCGGACATTCCCGGATTCTCGTGCGCCAACCGGCAACGAGTTTGCGTGAGCGGGACCCGATCGATCAGGCTTGTCGCCATGCCCGCCGCCTCGACCACCCTTCGCACCCTCGCCGCGTCGGTCGCCGTGTTGCTCACCGTCACCGGATGCCAGGCTCTGGACGACGCCGGGCGGGCCATGGGACGGTCCGACATCGTCAATGATCTGGCCGCCCGGATCGACCGGGCCCTGGAATTGACCTACTCGGCGGAGTACCAGCTCGGCGGAGGGCGGACCGCCCTGATCACCCAGGCCCAGGACCCGGCCCGGTCCGCGTACGAGTGGCCCGGCGGGAAGCTGACGGTCACCGCCGAGGCGACCACCCACTGCGAGACCGAGGGCAAGCGCCCGGTCTGCACCCTGGAGGCGCCACCGGCCGTCAACAGCAAGCCCTCCGTGGTGGTCTACGCCGCCGCCGAGCGGGAGGGTCTGGTCACCCCGCCGATGGTGATGGGGCTGCTGACCGCCGCCGCCCTGGACCCGGGGACGGTCATCACCCAGAGCAGCACCACCGTCGCCGGGCTCCTGGCCACCTGCGTCGAGGTGCGGCAGGGCAGCGAGGACTTCTCCGCCTGCGTGACCGGTGAGGGCGCGCTGGGCAGCTTCACCGGCCGGGTCGACGGCGAGCCGGTGGAACTGGCGCTGAGCCGATTCCAGGAACAGGTCGACGGGACGGCCTTCGAGCTGCCGCAGGGCGCCGGGATCGTGGATCGTCGGCAGGCCGGCTCCTGAGCCTCACACCCCCAGCAGGGTGCGCAGATGCCGTGGCGGCGGACAGTTGTGGGCCAGCATCTCGTCGTGCCAGTCGCGTAGCGACACCTCGGCCGGACGGGCGGCGGCGATCTCCGCCACCTCGCTGTAGCCGACGAAGTAGGTGGACAGCTGGGTGGAGGTGAGCAGGGCACGCCGCCACTTGCCCGCCGCCTCGCCCTCCTCCTGGAAACCACGCCCGGTCAGCAGTGCCATCGCCTCGGACTCGGGCAGGTCCTCGGCGTGCACCAACTGGTCGAGCAGGGCGTTGATGGTCATCCGCAGCTGCATCTTGAGCTGCTGAAGGCGTACCGGCAGGCCGCCGAACCCGTGCTCGACCATCAACTGTTCGGCGTAGACCGCCCAGCCCTCCACGAAGGGGCCGGATCGGGTCAGCGCCCGTACCCGGGTGGAGCCCAGGTGGCGACGGGCGTGGGCGAGCTGCAGGAAGTGCCCCGGCATCGCCTCGTGCACGGTCAGGTTGCGGATCATGTGGTCGTTGTATTCACGATAGAAGGAGTCGACCTTGTGGGCCGGCCAGTCCGCCGGGGCGGGTGCGATGCAGTAGAAGGTGGGCAGGTCGGCCGTCTCCAGGGCACCGGGGGCGTCGCAGTAGGCCACCGCCACCCCCCGGGCGAACTCCGGCATCACCTGGATCACGCACGGGTCCTGCGGCACGGTGACCAGGTCGTGGGCACGGACGAAGTCGCTCGCCTCGTCCATGGTGATCGAGGCCAGGTCGACGATGGTCTGGTCGTCGGGATGTTCGGCGGCGAGCAGGTCCAGGGCTCGGCGTACCGCCTGGTCGTCAGCCGGGCCGCCGACCAGGTCCACCGCGGCCGCGCGGATCTCCTCGCCGATCCGGTCCAGGGCCTCCCAGGCCCGACGCTGGATCTCGGTGGCGCTCAGCTCGGTGTCCAGGGCGTACCACAGTTTCGCCTCCCACCGGCGGCGGCCCAGTCGCGGATCGCGGCCGGGCCCCGCGTCGGCGGCCAGACCGGCGCGTAGCCAGGCGACGAACTCCTCCAGGGCGGCGATCGCGCCGGTGGCCGCCAGCTCGACCTCGTCCAGCAGGGCCGGGGCCTGGTCGACCAGGTCCGGGACCCGGTCGCGGATCAGCGCCGCCGCGCCGGTGAACTGCCCGACGGCGGTCTCGGCATGGATGCGGGGCATGTCGCCCAGCGTGGCCCTGGCGGTGGCCAGAACATCCGGTACGGCCGTCAGCCGACCCACCAGGGCGGTCAGCCGCTGCTCGGCCGGGGCGTACGGCCGGGCCAGGAGCTGATACAGCAGGGGCCCGGGGTTGTGCACGAGGGGGTTCCACTCGTGCTCACGGATCTCGGTCAGCTCGAACAGCTGCCGGTCGACCAGGGTGGCCAGCAGTGCGTGGTCCACCCGCTCATCGACCTCCAGGGCCTCCGGGTCGATCTCACACAGGACACTCGCCGCGTCCACCAGCATGGCCCGGTCCCCGGCTACGGCCTCGGCACTGAGATCCGTCAACCGGTCGTCGAACCGATGGTCCCCGGCCGCACTGGCCATCCCCGGCCGGCTGACCAGCAGCGCCTCGACGATCCGCTCCCCCACCACCCCAAACGGTTCCACCCCCCGACCCTACCCACCGACCCGCCCTCCCGCCCCCATCCCGTTGATCAAGCCGGCCATCCCCGTTGATCAAGAGGTTTGCGTCTGTCGGGGCGCGAATCCAGACGCAAACTTCTTGATCAACTCGACGGGGTGGGGGGTTCGGGGGTGGGTTCGGCGGGGGTGGGGAGGGTTTGGGCGTAGGTGAGGGTGGTTTGGCGGAGGGCGGATTCGGGGTTCAGGCCGGCGGCCTGGGCTTGGGCCACTGTGGATAGGAGGGTGGCGCCCAGGGTCTGTTCGGGGGTGGGTTGGGATTCGGGGGTGGGGAGGGGGGTCGTCAGGTTGGCGCGGGAGGCGCGGTCCAGGATCTGGGTGGCCAGGGAGAGGGCGGGTTGGCTCAGCGCAATGCCGTCCAGCACCGATCTGCGGGCCTTCTCGGACTGCTTGATCCGCTCCCAGTTGGCCGTGATCTCCTCCAGGCTGCCCGCCTCTTCACCGGCGAAGACGTGCGGGTTACGGCGGATCATCTTGTCGACCAGGCCACCGGCCACATCGTCGATGGTCCACCGCTCGTCCTCGGGCAGCTCCTCGGCCAGCCGGGCGTGCAGCACCACCTGGAGCAGCACGTCGCCCAACTCCTCGCGGAGCCCGTCGGTGTCCGAGGCGACGATCGCGTCGTACGCCTCATAGCACTCCTCCAGCAGGAAGCCGGCCAGGCTCTGGTGGGTCTGGGCCCGCTTCCAGGGATCGCCGCCGGGCGAGAGCAGCTGGTCCAGCACCGCCACCGCGTCGAGCAGCCGAGCACCTGGCGGATCCCAGGAGCCGTACATCAGCTCCATCTCGGCCAGCCCCGGCTCCCGGGCCAGGCGCAGGCCGAGTTCCCGGGCCAGGGCCTCGTCACCGGCCGGGCCGGCCAACCAGACCACCGTGTCGTGGGCCGCCGCGGCGTCCAGCAACGCCGGCACCGCCGGGCCGTCCGGCACCCGCACCTGCCCGCCCGCCGACCGGATCGCCGTGGCCAGCTCACTCTCCGCCCCGGCCAGCACCACAGCGGTGCGTACGACATCCCAGGCGGCTGCGGTGAGCAGACCGGCCGGCAGCCGAGGTGAGGTCACCAGCAGGACGATCCTGGGCATGCTCAGCCGTGCCCGTGACCCGCGTGGTCCCCTTCGTCCGCGTGGTCCGCCAACTGCGGCTTGGGGGTGCTGATGTCGGTGACCGCCGTGGAGGCCGGCTCACCCAGCGGCACACCCACCGCGACGATCGGAGTCTCACCGGAGAAGCTCAACACCGGGAACACCAGCGGACGGTAACGGGGGTTGACCGTCACGTCGTACGCCTCCACCGCCTCGGCCAGCGAGTTGCGGTTGGCCAGGGCGTAGCGCAGCTGCTCCCCGTCGAGCTGGCCGGCCGCCTGCTCCACGGTCACCTCGGCCGGTACGGCACCGGCCCGCTTGCCGGCCGCGACCAGATCGGCCAGCTCCTGCTGGGTCGGGGCCACCGGCTCGCCGACCGGGATGCCGGACAGGCAGCTGTACAGCTCGGCGGTGCGCCGCACGTAGTCGGTCTCGGGGTTCAGGCCGACACCCTGGGCGATCTGCGCGGGGTCGACCACGTTCTGCGGCCGGTAGTTCTCGGCGGCGGAGACCCGCTCGCACACCTCGCCGAGCACCAGGACACTCACCACCTCGCTGCGCCCGGGCAGCCGCGGGGCCTGGCCCGGCACCGCCCCGTCCTCCTCGGTCGGCGCCGGGTTCTTCACCCGGGCGTCGTCGATGAGCGCGGTGACCGCGTCCTCGGTGACCGCATGGTCACCGATATAGGCGGCGACACCGGGTTCGGAACGACAGCCGGCGAGGGCGATGAGGCCGACCGCCACGCTGGCGACGGCGACAAGACGGCGAGCACGCATTCCGTCACTCTCTCATGAGCGGTCCCCGCCCTGGCTGGGAGGGTTCCGCCGCAGCCGCGTGAAGTGGGTCAGCGGGCGGCGGCGGTGGCGGGTTGGGCGGGGGTGGGGGCGCCGAGGACGTCGGAGAGCAACTGGGCACACCAGTCCAGCAGGGCCTGGTCGCGCAGGGGCTCGCCGCCGATCCGGCGGGTCGTCGGACGCGGGACGCTGACCTGGTCCAACGCGGTCTTGTAGACCGAGTCGGGGTGGTAGCGCTTGAGCCGCATCTGCTTCGAGTCGGGCAGCGGCAGCGGACTGAACCGCAGATGCTTGCCCTGCACGCTGACGTCGGTCAGGCCGTAGCGGCGGGCCAGCAGCCGGAACCGCGCCACCGCGATCAGGTTCTGCACCGGGGCCGGTGGCTCGCCGTACCGGTCGGTCATCTCGGCGGCCACCTCGCGCAGCCGCTCCTCGTCCCGGGCCTCGGCGAGCTTGCGGTACATCTCCAGGCGCAGCCGTTCCACACCGACGTAGTCGTGCGGCAGGTGGGCGTCCACCGGCAGGTCGATCTTGACGTCGGTCTCCTCCTCGGGCTGCTCGCCCTTGAAGGCGGACACCGCCTCGCCGACCATCCGGACGTACAGGTCGAACCCGACTCCCTCAATGTGCCCGGACTGCTCGCCGCCGAGCAGGTTGCCGGCCCCCCGGATCTCCAGGTCCTTCATCGCCACGTACATGCCCGCACCCAGCTCGGTGTGCTGGGCGATGGTGGCCAGCCGCTCGTGCGCGTGCTCGGTCAGCGGCTTGTCCGGCGGGTAGAGGAAGTACGCATACGCCCGCTCCCGGCCCCGGCCCACCCGGCCACGGATCTGGTGCAGCTGGGCCAGGCCGAGCAGGTCGGCCCGCTCCACGATCAGGGTGTTGGCGTTCGGGATGTCGATGCCGGACTCCACGATCGTGGTGCAGACCAGGACGTCGAACTCCTTCTCCCAGAAGCCGACCATGACCTTCTCCAGGGCGTCCTCGCCCATCTGGCCGTGGGCCACCGCCACCCGGGCGTCGGGCACCAGTTCCCGCAGCTTGCGGGCGGTCCGCTCGATCGACTCCACCCGGTTGTGCAGGTAGAAGACCTGGCCGTCGCGGAGCAGCTCGCGGTGGATCGCGGCGGCCACCTGCCGGTCGTCGTACGCCCCGACGGCGGTGAGCACCGGGTGCCGCTCCTCCGGCGGGGTGGCGATGGTGGACATCTCCCGGATGCCGGTGATCGCCATCTCCAGGGTTCGCGGGATCGGGGTGGCCGACATGCTCAGCACGTCCACCGCGGCCCGCATCGACTTCAGGTGTTCCTTGTGCTCCACCCCGAAACGCTGCTCCTCGTCGACGATCACCAGCCCCAGCGACTTGAACCGGGTGGCGGCCTGCAACAGCCGGTGGGTGCCGATGACGATGTCGGCGGTGCCGTTGGCCACCATCTCCAGCGTCTGCTCGGCCTCCTTGGGCGTCTGGAACCGGGACAGCTGCCGGATGGCCACCGGGAACTGGCTCATCCGCTCGGCGAAGGTGTTGTAGTGCTGCTGCACCAGCAGGGTGGTCGGTACCAGCACGGCCACCTGCTTGCCGTCCTGCACCGCCTTGAAGGCCGCCCGTACCGCGATCTCGGTCTTGCCGTAGCCGACGTCGCCGCAGATCAGCCGGTCCATCGGGATGCCCTGCTCCATGTCCCGCTTGACCTCATCGATGGCAGCCAGTTGGTCGGGGGTCTCCTGCCAGGGGAAGGCGTCCTCCAACTCCCGCTGCCAGGGAGTGTCCGGCCCGAAGTTGTGGCCCTTGGAGGCCTTGCGGGCGGCGTAGAGCTGGATCAGCTGGGCGGCGATCTCCTTGACCGCCTTGCGGGCCCGGGCCTTGGACTTCTGCCAGTCCGAGCCGCCCATCTTGTGCAGGGTGGGCTGCTCGCCGCCGACGTACCGGCTGAGCTGGTCGAGCTGGTCGGTGGGGACGAAGAGGCGGTCGCCCGGCTGGCCCCGCTTGCTCGGGGCGTACTCGATGACCAGGTACTCCCGGGAGGCGCCGTTGACCGTACGCTGCACCAGCTCCACGTACCGGCCGATGCCGTGCTGCTCGTGCACCACATGGTCACCGGCCCGCAGCTCCAACGGGTCGATGGTGTTGCGCCGCCGACTCGGCATCTTGCGCATGTCCCGGGTGGAGGCACCCCGTCCACCGGTGACGTCGTTGCCGGTCAGCAGCACGAACCGGGCCGCCTCGTCGACGAAACCACCGGTCAGGCTGCCGCAGGTGACCAGCAGTTCACCGGCGGTGGGAGCCACCGGCACCTGCTCGGTCATCCTGGCGCCCAGGCCACCGTCGCGCAGCACCTGCACCGCCCGCTGGGCGGGACCGTGCCCCTCGAAGACCAGTGCGATCGACCAGCCCTCGCCGGTCCACCGCTTCAGGTCGTCGACCACCCGGGCGGTCTCCCCGTGGTAGAGGGGCGCCGGCTGGGCGGCCAGGGTCACCGCTATCGCGTCGTCCGGGGTGACCTCGACGGTGTCCGGTTCGTCCTCCCAGGGCTGCCGTTGCACGGTGCCCGATTCGGCCAGCCCGAAGGGGGACAGGGTCCACCAGGGCTGGCCCAGGGTGGCGGCGTGCGCGCGTACCTCGGCCAGGTTCCGGAAGGCGGCGGCGCCCAGGTCGATCGGGGCCTGGCCCCCGACGGCGGCGGCGGCCCAACTGGCCGCCAGGAACTCGTCCGAGGTACGCACCAGGTCGTGGGCGCGGGTGCGGATCCGCTCCGGGTCGCAGAGCAGTACGTGGGTGCCCTTGGGCATGCAGTCCAGCAGCAGTTCCATGGAGTTCGCGCCGATCAGCGCCGGGGCCAGGGACTCCATCCCCTCCACCGGTACCCCGCCGGCCAGCTTGTCCAGCAGCTCGGCCAGTTCCGGATGCTGCCCGGCCAGCGCGGCGGCCCGCTCCCGTACCGCCGGGGTGAGCAGCAGTTCCCGACAGGGCGGCGCCCACAGTTGGGCTACCTGCTCGATGGTGCGTTGGTCGGCGACCGCGAAGGTGCGGATCTCCTCCACCTCGTCGCCCCAGAACTCGACCCGGGAGGGGTGCTCGTCGGTGGGCGGGAAGACGTCCAGGATGCCGCCGCGCACCGCGAACTCGCCCCGCTTGGTGACCAGGTCGACCCGGGCGTACGCCATGTCGGTCAACCGGCGGGCGACCTGCTCCAGGTCGGCCTCGTCCCCGGCGGACAGCCGCACCGGCTCCAGGTCACCCAGCCCCTTGAGCTGCGGTTGCAGCAGCGACCGCACCGGGGCGACGACCACCCGCAACGGCCCGGTACGCCCGTGGGCGTCGGTGGAGTCCGGATGGGCCAGCCGGCGCAGCACCGCCAGCCGCCGACCCACCGTGTCCGAGCGCGGCGAGAGCCGCTCGTGCGGCAGGGTCTCCCAGCTCGGGAAGATCGCCACCTGCTCGGCCGGCAGCAGGCCGCCCAGCGCGGCGACCAGATCCTCGGCCTCCCGGCTGGTCGCCGTCACCGCCAGCACCGGCCGTCCCGCGCCGCCGCCCTTCGCTCCGGCGCCCGGCCTGTCGGCGGCGGTCTCGGTGGTGGGGTCGGCCGCGACGGCGGCTACCGCGAACGGGCGCAGGGCCGGCGGGGCGGTCAGGTCGAGACCGTCGACCTGGGCCGCACCGGAGCGCGCCAGGTCACGAACCCGGGTCAGACCGGGATCGGCGAGAGCGGCGGCGAACAGTCCGGTGAGCGCAGTCATGATCACTTCCGAGTGCGGGGACACGACGAGCACCCCGCGTCCGGCCGGACGGGGGGTCACACCGGTCGACACTATCGCTCCGGGCCGACGATCCACCGCCGTCCACGGCTGTTGCCGTGCTCGGGTTCACCCCGCACCGGCCGATTGACCTTGACGCTGCCACCGGTCTGTGATCGGCTGCCCAGACTGGACGGGGATTTCGTACGTGGTCCGCCGCGAAGGGCGTTTCACCGGCGGCCGACTGCGCTCGGAACCGGCTGAACGCCGACTTCGTCCGAACCTGGGCCGGGCCCTGGAACCTGACCGAGACTTCGGTTGGACACACCCGGCGACGACACCTTCCCGGCCCGCGCAGACGCCCGTACCCGCCTGAGACCGGAGACCCGTGACCAACCCGCCCCCCGGCTATCCGCCGCAACCGCCGTACGGCGGCCAGCAGCCCTCCGACCACCCGCCGCCCTACAGTCCTCCCCCGCCACCGGCACCTCTGGTCGCCCGCATTCCGCAGGACCAACCCTTCGTCGTACGCCCCAACCTCACCAAGCGTGCGCTGCTCTCCGGCGGCATCGCGCTGTTGATCACCACGCCGATCGCCGCCTGCGGCGGCGTCGGCATCCTGGACGCCGCCGGCCCCGACCAGCGCGCGAACGCCGCTCTCGGCATCCTGGCGGGGTTGGGCTGCCTGCTGGCGGTGGTCGCCCTCCCGATCGGAATCCAGCTGTGGTTGATCGGTTCGCGTGGCCCGGTGCTGGCCCTGAGCCCGGCCGGGCTGTGGATCCGCACCCGACCCACCCGCGGCCAGGCGATCTGGCTGCCCTGGGAGGCCATCGCGCAGATCTCCCGCCGCCGGTGGAGTCTCGAGAAGATGCTGGTGGTCAAACCCCATGATCCCCGGGTGCTGCCGCAACTCGGCACCTACACGGCGCTGGACAGCGCGCCGCTCAACGCCCTCTACGGCTCCGGCCTGGTGGCCACCCTCAACTTCGCCGACAAGTCCGAGGCGGAGATCCTCGCCGCCGTCGCCCACTTCAGCGCCAACCGCTGCCGCCTCAGCTGAGGGCACTCTTGATCGACTCCGTTACGCCGATACGGCGGCCTCCCACACCTGCGGACCCCGCCGTTTCGGCGAAACGGCGGGCCAGCCCGATTGCCCCCTCAGTAGCGGACGGAGATGCGGCGGGTCAGGGGGTCGACGCGGACCTGGCCGCCGTAGGGGATGATCAACTGGGGGTCGGTGTGGCCGAAGTCCACGTCGAAGACCAGCACCGCCTCCGGGGCGTACTCGGCGAAGGCCCGGCTGACCGCGGCCCGCTGCTGCTGGGCGTACGCCGTCTTCTCGGATGGGGTGAGCCGGCGGCCGGACTCCCACGCCTTGGCGCGGCCGACCAGCGCGGCGGGGAAGCCGGCTAGCAGACCCCGCTCGCCCAGGTTGCGCAGCATCCGGTAGACCTCGACGGCCGGCGGCAACTCCTCGGAGGTCTCCATCAGGAAGACCGAGCCGTGCAGCGACTCCGCCGGGGCGACCCGGTCGGCGGCCAGCAGCCAGTGCAGCACCTCCAGGTTGCCGCCCCAGGTGGGCCCCTCGACCACCCTCGCCGGGCCCTGCCAGTGCCAACCGGTGCCGGGGAACATCACCGGCTCCTCGGCCAGGCAGTCGGGGTCGTTCCAGTCGTTCGGTTCGTCGCCCCACTGCGGCGCCGGGGACAGGTCGTACCAATCGGAGTCGAACAGGGCCGCGCGCAGCGAGTCGGCGGTGAGCGGATGCAGGGCCCCGGGCCGCCCGAGGTGCACCAGCACCGACCCGCCGTGGTAGCTCACCACCCCCAGCCGGTGCAGGTGGTTGAGCAGGTTGGTGTTGTCCGAGTACCCGAAGTAGGGCTTCGGGTTGGCCCGCAGCACCTCGTCGTCCAGGTGCGGGGTGACGGTGATCAGGTCGTCGCCGCCGATGGTGGCCAGGACGGCGGTGATGCTCGGGTCGGCGAAGGCGGCGGTCAGGTCGCGGGCCCGGTCACGCGGGTCGGCGCCCATGACCCGGGTGGTCGGGTACTCCACCGGTGTCAGGCCGAACTCCTCGCGCAGCCGCCGCAACCCCAACTCGTGCACCTGGGGGAAGAGAGCCGGCAGACCGGCCGAGGGGGAGACCACCGCGACGCGGTCGCCGGGCCGGGGCTTGGGCGGGTAGATCAACGTTGGCATGGCCCGACGGTACGGCGTGGTATTGATCACCGCAGCCCGGTTTCGGCGGCCCGCACCTTGGCACCGGTCGGGGCTACCCCACCGCCCCGACCAGCACCGACATCCGCGATCGACGGTCCATGATCTCAAGCAGGAAACCCTCCGCCACCGAAAGCGATAACGAGGGTCCCCTCCTTTCAACCGGTCGTTCGCGGATACGATCGGGGGAAGTCGGACAGCGCTGTCCTTCGCACCAACGTGAGGAGCGCATGGTGACCGACCAGCACGATCACGACGGCCCCGACGCCGCCCTTCGCGCCGACATCCGCAGGCTGGGCACCCTGCTCGGGCAGACCCTGGCACGCCAGGAGGGTCGGCCCCTGCTCGACCTGGTGGAGGAGATCCGCGCCCAGGTCCGTACGGACGCCCCGGCCGCCGCCCGCCGCCTCGGTGGGCTGGACGTCACCACGGGCACCAAGCTGGCCCGCGCCTTCTCCACCTACTTCCACCTGGCCAACATCACCGAGCAGGTGCATCGGGCCCGTGACCTGCGGCGACGCCGGGCGATGCACGGTGGTTGGCTGGACCAGGCAGCCAAGATGATCTCCGAGCGGGGGGTGCCGGCGGAGGAGATCGCCGCGGTGGCCCGCCGGTTGGCGATCCGTCCGGTCTTCACCGCCCACCCGACCGAGGCGGCCCGCCGCTCGATCCTGTCGAAGCTGCGCGCCATCGCGGACGAGTTGGATGCCGAGACCGCGAACGCGATCCTCTACGGCGCCAGCGACGAGGGCCCGGCCAACCGTCGGCTGGCCGAACTGCTCGACCTGATGTGGCAGACCGACGAGCTGCGGCTGGATCGGCCCGACCCGACCGACGAGGCCCGTAACGCCATCTACTACCTGCGGGACCTGTACGCCGAGGCCGCCCCGCAGGTGCTCGACGACCTCGCCGAGACCCTGCGCACCCTGGGTGTGGAGACCTCACCGACGGCCCGCCCGCTGACCTTCGGCACCTGGATCGGGGGCGACCGCGACGGCAACCCCTTCGTCACCCCGACGGTCACCCGTGAGGTGCTGGCCATCCAGCACGAGCACGGGCTGACCGCCACCGAGGCGGCGATGGAAGAGCTGATCAACGAGGTGTCGGTGTCCCGCCGACTGCGCGGGGTGTCGCTGGACCTGTCCGCCAGCCTCGCCGCCGACCTGGACGCCCTGCCCGAGGTAGCCCCCCGGTTCCGCCGGGTCAACGCCGAGGAGCCGTACCGGCTGAAGGCCCGGTGCGTACGCGCCAAGCTGGCCAATACCCGGGCCCGGCTGCGCCAGGGCACCCCCCACGTGCCGGGGCGGGACTACCGTGGCTCGGCCGAGCTGATCGCCGACCTGGAGCTGCTGCGTGCCTCCCTGGCCCGCAACTCCGGCCAGCTCACCGCCGTCGGGCGACTGGCCTCGACCATCCGTACGGTCTCCGCCTTCGGCCTGCACCTGGCGACCATGGACGTACGGGAGCACGCCGAGAAGCACCACGAGGTGCTGGCCCAGTTGTACGCGGCCGTCGGCGAGGTGGACGACTACCCCTCGTTGACCCGGTTGGAGCGCACCAAGCTGCTCGCCGACGAGCTGACCGGCCGCCGCCCCCTGTCGGCTGCGGACACCCCCCTGTCCGAGTCGGCCCGCAAGACGTTCGACGTGTTCGGCACCATCCGGGAGGCCCAGGACCGGTTCGGCAGCGAGGTCATCGAGTCGTACATCATCTCGATGACCCTGGGGGTGGACGACGTACTGGCCGCGGTGGTGCTGGCCCGGGAGGCCGGGCTGATCGACGTGCACAGCGGCCGGGCCCGGATCGGCATCGTGCCGCTGCTGGAGACCCCGGCCGAGTTGGACGCCGGTGGTGAACTGCTCGACGAGTTGCTGTCCCTGCCGGCGTACCGGGCCCTGGTGGCGGCCCGGGGTGACGTGCAGGAGGTGATGCTGGGCTACTCCGACTCCAACAAGGAGGCCGGCATCACCACCAGCCAGTGGTCCATCCACCGGGCCCAGCGGGCGCTGCGGGACGTGGCCGCCCGGCACGGGGTGCACCTGCGGCTGTTCCACGGCCGGGGCGGGACGGTGGGGCGCGGCGGCGGCCCCACCCACGACGCGATCCTGGCCCAGCCGTACGGCACCCTGGACGGCGCGATCAAGGTGACCGAGCAGGGCGAGGTCATCTCCGACAAGTACACCCTGCCGGCGTTGGCCCGGGAGAACCTGGAACTGACCGTGGCCGCCGTGCTCCAGGCCACCCTGCTGCACACCGCGCCCCGGCAGCCGGCCGAGATGCTGGAGCGCTGGGACGCCACGATGGATGTGGTCTCCGCGTCCGCCTACCGGTCCTACCGGTCCCTGGTGGAGGATCCGGATCTGCCGGCGTACTTCTGGGCCTCCACCCCCACGGAGTTGCTCGGCGCGTTGAACATCGGCTCCCGGCCGGCGAAGCGGCCGAACACCGGGGCCGGGCTCGCCGGGCTACGGGCCATCCCGTGGGTGTTCGGTTGGACCCAGACCCGGCAGATCGTGCCCGGCTGGTTCGGCGTGGGCTCCGGCCTGGCCGCCGCCCGGGAGGCCGGCCTGTCCGAGGTGCTCGCCGAGATGCACCGCAACTGGCACTTCTTCCGCACCTTCCTGTCGAACGTGGAGATGATGCTGACCAAGACCGACCTGGGCATCGCCCGGCGGTACGTGGAGACCCTGGTGCCGAAGAAGCTGCACCCGATCTTCGACAAGATCGAGCAGGAGTACGAGCTGACCCGGCGCGAGGTGCTGGCCGTCACCGACTCACCGGACCTGCTGGAGAACTCCCCCGTGCTGCAACGCACCCTCGCGGTGCGGGACACCTACCTGGAGCCCCTGCACCACCTCCAGGTAGCCCTACTGCGGCAGTACCGCGACTCCGGTGCGGCCGGACGTGCGGTGATCACCGCCCCCGGTGGCCGCCGAGCCCCCAACGACGGCACCGCCCTGGAACGCGCCCTGCTCACCACCGTCAACGGCATCGCCGCCGGCATGCGCAACACCGGCTGAGTCCTCACCCCGCCCACCCCGCCCCTTCATCGTTGATCATGAGGTTGGCGGCACTGGTTGATCTTCAAGGTGCCGCTAACCTCATGATCAACGCGGCTCTCTGGGTGCACGTGGTGGGGTTGGGTGTTGGTTGAACGGCGAACCGGCCCAAGCGGCAGCTTGGGCCGGTTCGCCGTTTCGGTCGGGGGTTAGACGGTTGCCGGCAGTGCGTCCACGGCCATGGCCAGGGAGCCGAGTAGGGCGGCGTCCTGCGCGAAGGCCGACAGGACGATCTCCGGCTGGTACGGCAGGGCGTGCTTGAGCCGCGCGATGAGCAACTCCCGGACCACCTCGTTGCCGGCGACGCTGCCGACCAGCACGATCCGGTGCGGGTCGAGCAGCAGACAGCAGGTGACCAGGTGTCGGGCCAGCTCGTCGACCCGCTGGCGCAGCTCGTCCCGGAAGCGGCCGGGTTGCACCGCGGCGGCGCAGAGGGCGGCGGCCTGGCCGGTCAGTCCCAGACGCTGCGCCAACTCGTCCAGGGCCCGACCGGAGAAGGTGCTCTCCAGCATCGGCTCCAGGCCCGGGGGCCAACTGTGATCCGTCAGGCCGTAGGCGATCTCACCGGCCGCGCCGTGATACCCGGCGACCACCTGGCCGCCGACCGTCACCGCTGCGGCCACGCCGGTCCCCAGCCCTATCACCAGACCCGGATCGACCCCCCGCAGGGCCCCCAGGCGCAGCTCGGCGTAGGCGGCGGCGTTGAGGTCGTTGGCCACCCGTACGGAGGCCACCCCCAGGTGGGCCCGGACCTCGTCGGCCAGCCGCAACTGCTCCCACCCGGGGACGTTCGGCGCCAGCTCGATGGAGTGGTCGTGCACCACCCCGGGGGAGGCGATGCCGGCTGCCACCAGGGTGCCACCGGTCCCGTCGGCGAGTTCCCGAGCCCGGTCGAGGGCCCGGGTGAGGGCCTGCTTCGCACCCTGCTCGGCGTTGGTCGGCAGTCGCTCGGAGACGAGCAGCCGACCGTTGACGTCGCCCACGCCGATCGCCATCTTCGTGCCGCCGAAATCGATACCGAGCAGTCGCGGGTTTGCCGGTTGTTCCATGGTGTTGTCAGATCGCCCTTCGGGCCGTCGGTCCAGGTACTTCTGCGCTCGCGGCGGCAGAACCGCCGCTGTCGCACCGTGCTGCGTCTGCTGACCGGTCACGGGCTCACCCTCGCGGCGACCGCCTCGGCCAGCGCAGCATCGGCCCGGTGCAGCCGGTCCCGCAGGGTGTCCACCCGGGCTGCCACATCGTCCATTATCGAGCGCAACTGCGCCACCTGCCGGCGCACCGCGGTCTCTCCGGGGCCGTCCGCCTGGGCGCGTCGCAGCACGAATTCCGGGCGGACGGCGGCGGCCAGCAGATCGTCGATCGCGGCCTCGTCGAGTTGGTCGGCCAGCCCGAGGTCGACCGCCGCCCTCCGGACCTCCTCGACGGTCCAGGTGGCCGGCGCACCGGCGCGTACCAGCCGACCCAGCAGGGAGTGGGCGCCCCGGAACGGTACGCCGTGGCGGGCCAGCGCGTCGGCGGCGGCCGTCGTGGTGGCACCCGCGGCGACGACCTCCTCGCTGGTCGGCGGACGCAGCGGATCGAGCTCCGCGATCAGCCCACCGAGCAGGGAGAAGAAGCGGTACGCCCGGTCGTCGCTGTCCCAGAGCCGGGCCTGCACGTCGGTGGTGGCGTTGTTGGAGTCCTCCCACCAGGCCGCGCCGACGTTGTTGAGCACGCTGGCGGCGTCGGCCGCCGCGGCACCGGCCATCGAGACCAAATGCTCCAGTACGACCGGATTGCGCTTCTGCGGCATGATGCTGCTGCCCTGGGTGAACGAGCCGGGGGTGACCACCCAGCCCCAGGTCAGCCAGTCCATCAGGGTACGGGCCAGCCGGGCCCCGGTGGCCAGTGACTGCGCGTTGAGGGTGGCCACCCGCACCAGGTGGTCCGCACCGGCCACCGCCTCGTAGGAGTTGACGATGAGCTGCTCGAAGCCGAGCAGGTCCGCCAGGCGGCGGGGCGAGATGTCCAGGTCGGTGCCGGCGAAGGCGCAGGAACCCAGGGGCGAGCGGTTCATCTCGTCCAGCAGGTCGGCGTAGGCGACCCCCTCACCGGCCAGCGCCTCGGCGTAGCCGGCGAAGACGTGCCCGATGCTGGTCGGCTGGGCCGGGCGACGGTGGGTGTAGCCGGTGATCACCACGTCGGCGTGCCGGTCGGCCCGGTCCAGCACGGTCCGGCCGGTGGCCAGCACCGCGTCGAGCACCTGGAGCAGCTGATCCCGCAGCACCATCCGGAACACCCCGGCGTCGAGGTCGTTGCGGCTACGAGCCAGTTGCACGCTGAGCTGGGCGGGCTCCACCCCACAGGCGGCGGCGAGGCGCTTCTCCAGCGTGTAGTAGACGTCCTCGACGCTGCCGTCGTAGTCGAGATCACCGGGCCGGTCCTTGGCGAGCACCAGCAGGCCACGCAGCATCATCGCGGCGGAGTCGGCGGGGATCAGCCCCTGCTCGGCGAGCATGACGACGTGCGCCTGGCTGGCCTTGACCATGGCCGGGTACAGGTTGGCGACGTGATGCTCGAACACGACGCGAAGGTGGTGCTGTTGATACGTGGTCAGTGAAGGGGTCATCGTGGCCTCCCAAGTGGTCCGTCGTCCTGCGCAACCGACATGCGGGTCATCCGAGGGCCTGGTCCGACCGCCCGGTCCCGTCGGGTCGGTCGGACCAGTCGGGCTGGTCCGACCCGGGCGGGCTGGGTAACGGTGCCGCCAGCCACGCCTCGATCACCTCACGCAGCCGCGCGCCGGCCAGGTGCCGGATCCGTTGCCCGGCCGCCTCCGTGGCCAGCGAGACATGACCCGACCAGCCCTGCCAGGGGTCGGGCCGCGACTCGATGAGCACGTACGGGTAGGGGGTGGGCAGCTTCGGCTTCGGCGGTAGGTCCGGGGTGGCGGCCAGGTGCACCGCCTCGGGGTCGAAGGCGAGCACGGCCGAACTCTCGTACGCTCCGCCGTGTCCCCGGGCCGGCAGGTCGCCGAAGATCTCGCCGGTCTCCTCCGGGCCGACCAACTGGAACCAGTTGACCAGCAGCAGGCTGGCCAGGTGTCGGCCGGAGACCCACTCCATCGCGGCGCGGACGGTGGAGAGGTTGGCGTCGTGACCGTTGACCACGAGCAGCCGGGGGAAGCCCGACTCCACGATGCCGGCCAGCACGTCGCTGAGATAGCCCACGGCGATCTCCGGTCGCAGCGCCACCGTGCCCGGCCAGGGACGGGTCTGGCCGGGGCAGGCGGCGTACGGCGCGGCCGGAAAGAGCACCGCGCGGGCCGTGCCGGTGGCCAGTTCCCCGGCGAACCCCTCGGCGAGCAGCAGGTCGGTGCCGAGCGGCAGGTGCGGACCATGCCACTCGACGGCACCGACCGGCAGCACCGCCAGGTCGGCTGCCTCGGCCACTGCGGCCAACGCGTGGCCGGGTACCCGGGTGATCGGCAGCAGTCCGCCCTCGGCCTTCCACCGTTCGATCAGTTCGTCCACTGCTCGGCCCTCCGGGTGGCGGTGCGGCTGCTCTCCAGCCGGCCGGAGAACCACATCACCACGAAGATCAGCGCCACCTGGAGCATGCCGTAGGCCGCAGCCGTGCCGAGTTCGAACGAGTACATCCGGTTGTTGATGGCAACCGAGATCGGCACGGTCGAGGAGGTGTAGATCAGCACCGAGGCGACGAACTCGCCGACACCGTGCACGAAGGCCAGCAGGGCACCGGCGAGCACGCCGGGCAGCATCAGTCGTACGGTGATGGTGTAGAAGGCCCGCAGCCAGGAGGCGCCGAGGTTACGGGCGGCCTCCTCCAACGAGGGGTCGATCAGCGCCAGCGCGGCGGAGCTGGACCGGAACACGATCGGCAGGAACCGCACGAAGTAGGCCAGCGGCAGGATCCAGAAGGTGCCGATCAGGACCTGCCCGAAGCTGAAGGCGTTGCCGGTGCTGAAGGCCGAGATCAGGTTGATCGCCACGACCGTTCCGGGCAGCGCCCAGGCGATCATCACCGCCACGTCGAGCAGCCCACGGCCGAAGAACTTCAGGCGCCGCACGGCGTACGCGACGAGCACACCGATCACCACACAACCGACGGCGGCGAGCAGGCTCATCTGCAGCGAGTTGAGGATCGGCTCGAACGCCTTGGGGTCGGAGAAGATGGTGACGAAGTTGTCCAGGGTGTACGTCTCCGGCAGCACCTGGGTGGTCCAGGTCCGGTTCTCCGAGAAGGCCACGAGGGCGATCGTGGCGACCGGGGCGAGCAGCACCATCGTGGCCAGCACCGAGGCGATCGGGGCCAGCCACCGGCCGATCGGGTTGTTCAGCTCCCGACGGTTCGCCGAGATGCCCTTCGACTGCGACTGGTAGCTGCGCCGACCCTCGTACCAGCGCATGGCCAGCAGGAAGATGATGGAGACGATGCCCAGCACGGAGGCGTACGCCGAGGCCATCGGCAGGTCGCCGTTGGTGCGGTTGATGTAGATCTGCATCGTCATGGTCTGACTGACGTTGAACAGCAGAGGCGCGGTGTAGGACGCCAGCGAGGTCATGAAGACCAGCAGGGAGGCCGAGACCATCGCGGGGGTGAGCATCGGCAGCAGGACGGTACGCCAGACCCGTACCCGCCCGGCGCCGAGGTTGTACGCCGCCTCCTCGACCGAGGGGTCCATCCCGGCCAGCGCCGCGGCGGCGGCCAGGTAGAAGAAGGGGTACATGGTGAAGGTGTGCACCACGAGCACCCCGGCGATCCCGTCGAAGGCCAGGATCGGCCGTTCGGTGCCGAAGATGGCCTGCAGCCCACGGGGCAGGATGCCGATGTTGCTGTAGAGCAGCTGGAAGGACACCGCGCCGATCAGCGGCGGCAGGGCGGCCGGCACCAGGATGATCGCCTCGATGAGGCGGCGACCGCGGAAGCTGAACCGCTTGAGCAGGAACGCCATCGTCACGCCGACGATGCCGCAGAGCAGCACGCTGGCCGCCGAGATGAACAGGGAGGTGAACAGCGACTCCCGGGCCACCCCGGAGGAGGTGAAGAACTGGAGGTAGTTGCGGGTGCCGTTCTCGCTGACACTCTCCGAGAAGGTGGCGAACATCGGGTGCACGACATAGCCGTAGAGCACCAGGACCAGCGGCAGCACGAGCAGGTAGGGGAACCACTGCGAGTTGGTGCCGCCGGCCAGGCGCTGGCGCAGCCAGGCCAGCCGGGGCGGGGCGGTTTCGGGCATTGCGGTCACGGCTTGACCACCCAGAGGCGTTCCCGGACGAGCCGCAGGCCCACCAGGTCACCGACGTTGATGCTCGACGGCGCGTCGATGACGGCTGCCATCACCTCGGTACCGTCGCTGTCCACGGTCAGGTTCGTGGCCATTCCGGTGAACTCGACATGGGTGACCCGACCCCGCAGGGCGGACTCGTCCTCCCCACCGGCGATGGTGATGTGCTCGGGACGGACCGACACCAGCGCGGTGTCGCCCTCGGTGAGGCCGTGTCCCGGGGCGGCGCCGACCTCGATGGTCGTGCCGTTGGGCAGGCGCACCTCGACCTTGTTCTCCGCAGCGCCGGCCACCGGCAGGCTCAGCACGTTGCTGCGCCCGATGAAGCGGGCCACGAAGGCGTTGGCGGGCCGGTAGTAGATCTCCTGCGGGGAGCCGACCTGCTGGACCTTGCCGGACTGCATGACGGCTATCCGGTCCGACATGGCCATCGCCTCGGCCTGGTCGTGGGTGACGTAGATGGCGGTGTTGCCGCTCTCCCGCTGGATGCGCCGGATCTCGGTGCGGGTTTCCTCGCGCAGCTTGGCATCCAGGTTGGACAGTGGCTCGTCGAGCAGCAGGGTGCGGGGCCGGATGACCAGGGCCCGGGCCAGGGCGACCCGCTGCTGCTGGCCGCCGGAGAGGGCGTCGATGCGCCGGCCACCGTACCCGGCGAGGTGCACCTGGGCCAGGGCCTCGGAGACCCTCCGGTCCCGCTCGGTCCGGGAGACCCGGCGCACCCTGAGTCCGTACGCGACATTCTGCGCCACCGTCATGTGCGGAAAGAGCGCGTAGTTCTGGAACACCATGCCGGCGTCCCGCTTGTTCGGCGACAAGTGCGTGACGTCGTCGTCGCCGAAGTGGATCTGCCCGGAGGTCGGAAAATAGAAGCCCGCCACCATGCGCAGGGTCGTCGTCTTGCCGCAGCCACTGGGTCCGAGCAGAGTGAAGAACTCGCCGGCGCCGATGGTGACGGTGACCTCGTCGACCGCCGCGCTATCGCTCGACTTGTCGAAGCGCTTGCTGACGGCAGTCAGCCGGACATCGATCATTTCTGGGGTCCTTCCAGGACGAGGCCGGGTCGTGCCGGGGGGCACGACCCGGACCCCGATCAACTCAGCCCTTGTCCTTGATCTCCGCGTTCCAGTGCGTGATCCACTCGGTCTCCTTCTGGCCGATCACGTCCCAGTCGACGTTCATCGGCCGGAGGTCGAGCTGAGCCAGCCACTCCGGCTTCTCGGCGATCTCCACCGCGGGGATCTGGAAGTAGTCCTTGGCGAGGGTGGCCCGCAGCGAGTCGTCGAAGAGGAACTCCAGGAACTTCTGCGCACCGGCGGTGTTGCCGCCCTTGATCGCGGCCACGCCGTCGACCAGCACCGGAGCGCCAGCGGTCGGCATGATGTAGCCGAACGGCATGCCCTCGTTGGCCTGGAGCAGGATGTCCTGCAGGTTCCAGGCGCTCACCACGCCCTGCTCACGCGACATCTTCAGGTAGAGGTCGGCCGGGTTGGCGGCGTACTCGACGGTGTTGGTGTCGAGCTTGAGCAGCCAGTCGTAGCCAGGCTGCGGGTTGGAGCCGTCCGGCGAGAGCCGCTGGATCATCGAGGCGTAGATCGAGCGCATGGTGCCGGAGGCGGCCACGTCCCGGATGATGATCTTGTCTTTCCACTTCGGGTCGATCAGGTCGTCCCAGTCCTGCGGCGCGGTCTGCGGGGTCAGCGCCTTGTTGTTGTACATGATGACCTCGGGCAGCAGGATCTCGCCGAACCAACGGCCCTGCGCGTCCTTGTACCGCTCGTCCATCTTGGCGGCGAAGGTGGGCTGCCACGGCGCCAGCAGATCCTCCGCGGCACCGGCGGACAGACCCTGCTGGGTGCCGCCCCACCAGACGGAGGCCTGCGGGTTGGCCTTCTCGGCCCGGACCCGCTCCAGCACCTCCTGGGCACCCATGTTGAGCACCTCGACCTTGCCCTTGTACTCAGGGTTCTTGGTCGTGAACTGCTCGACGACGTAGTCGGTGACCGACTTGTCGCGGGCGCTGTAGATGACGAGCTTCTCGGCCGACGGGGCACCGGACGCGCCGGCCTCGCCCTCGTTGTTGTCGCTGCTACCGCAACCAGCGGTGACAGCCAGCATCGCGCCGATCGCGATGGCCATGGCCAAAGGACGTCTCATTGGTACCTCCACTTGACGGGGGAATCTATGGGAAGTTTCCGATAGACAGCTGTAAATCGGACTCTGCCGGAAACAGGGTGGTTCGGGCGTTGAGGGATGCGGACGGGACCGGAGCGGGACACGTCGTGACGCACCGCCGATGCCGGCTGTCACCCCGGGGCGGGGGCGGCAAGGGCGGACGCGTGTCGGTGCTCTGGGGTGGTGGTGTCGCGGGGCGGGTACGGCGGTGGTGGCTCTCGCAGGGTCGGGGTGGTGGTTTCTCGAAGGGTGCGCAGGGACGGTGTGGTCGGCGGTGTTCTGGTCAGGGCAGGGAGGGCAGAGGGACCGCTGCCGACAGCGCGTAGCTGATCGCTCCGTGCAGTACGGCCTGGTCACCGAGGGTGGCCCGACGCACCTCGGTGGGTGCGGGGGTCTTGGCGGCGAGAAGACTCTGGATCTGTTCGAGCGCGGCGTCGTCGAGCTCCGCGGCGGCACCGCTGAGCAGCACCAGCCCGGGATCGATCACGCAGACGCAGGAGAGGATGAGCCGCGTCCAGGCGTCGAGCACCTCGTCCAGGTACTCGCGGGCGGGCTTCGAGGTGGCGGCCAGTTCGATCAGTTCCCGTACCGGCGACTCCGGTCGTCGCCCCGGGTTCAGCGCGACCAACCGCTCCGCGATGGCGTTGACCGACCAGCGAGCCTCGAACTCGCCGACGCCGCTGTAGCTGCGCACCGGCGCGGCGTCCACGGGCAGGAAACCCACCTCGCCGGCGGCTCCGCTGGCGCCCCGACGGACCTTGCCGTCGAGCACCAGCCCGGCGCCGATGCCGTCGGCGACGTGGATCAGCAGCAGGTTGGCGACGTCGGCTCCGGCACCGGCCACGCATTCGCCGGCGGCCATGAGGTTGACGTCGTTGTCGACGACGACGGGCACCCCGAGTCGCTGTTGGACGGACTCACCGATAGGCCACGCCTCGACCAGCCCGACGGAGGGGGCCAGGCGTACCGCACCGTTGGTGGAGACCCCCGGCACCGCGATCGCCACCCCACGCAGTGAGGGCAGGTTGTCGCCGACCAGGTCCAGGACGAAGGCGCAGACGGTCTCGACGACGTCGCCACCGAAGCGTGCGGTGCGGTGCGCGATGAGCGCCCCTTCGCTGTCGGCGATCTCGCAACTGATCCGGGGGGGTTCGAGCGAGACTGCGGCGACGAGCTCGGCACGCGGGTTGAACTCCAGCATCTCCCGAGGTCGCCCGGTGGTGGGGGTGCCTGGTCCTCGCTCGATGAGATAGCCCTCGGCGATGAGCTCCCGCACGAGCGCGGTCACCGTGGCCGCCGGCAGGCCGGTCATCTCCGCCAGGTCCACTCGGGACAACAGCCGCGCCTGCCGGGCGGCCAGGATCACCGAGAGGCGCTTGATCTCTCGGGACCGCTCACGGCTGACCGGGCTGGTCGCTGCTGCTCTGTCGGACACGATTAATTCCTACTGAGAAAAAAGTGGACCGTCAAGTAACGAGATGATCTCAGCTCCGACCAGGCAAAACGATAGATCGACAAGCTATCTCCACCCGCCAGGGTGAGCCTAAGGCACACATGGGACTCCAGCGGAGAAGTTGATCACCACAAAGTCGGGCAAAGGTTGCTTTTGATCTAGCCGCACCGATGGTCGATGCCTCCTGAACAGGCACATCGTTTCTTCGGAAAAGGAAGAAAGTAGCGCGGAGCCCTTGACTATCGGAGCGCAAGATTCCTAGCGTTACGGCCCGAAGGCCTTCCGGTGGAGCTACCCCCGCCACCGTCGCACCGCTCACGCCGTGACGGTGTGTGCGCACAACCCCACCCCCAACAACAGAACCATCGCCTAAGGAGACCGCACCGGTCTCCAGTGGGTAGCTGTCTGTCATCAGGGCCCGGCACGAGTCACGTGTCAGGGGGCCTCGGCCGGTCCTTCATCCGTCCCAGACGCAGCACGCGCTCCCTTACGAAGAGGTATGCCCATGAGATGGCGCACCACGGCGACGATCGCAATGTGCGGTCTGCTCTCGCTGGGCCTGGCCGCTCCGGTACAGGCTCACCCCAAGGGCTCGTCGCCCAAGCACCCGTCACCTTCGAAGAGCCAGTCCAAGAAGTCCGACAAGCCCGTCGACCTGGACATCATGTTCATCGGCGCGCACCCCGATGACGAGGCCGGCCAGCTCGGCATGCTGGGATACTGGAACGAGTATCACGGTATGAAGGCCGGCGTCATCACCACCACTCGTGGCGAGGGTGGCGGTAACGCCACCGGCTTCGAGGAGGGCCCGGAGCTCGGCATCCTCCGGGAGGCCGAGGAGCGCAAGGCCGTCGCCTACGCCGGCATCGAGCACATCTACAACCTCGACGCCCTCGACTTCTGGTACACCGCCAGTGCTCCGCTGACCGCCGAGGTCTGGGGCTACGACGAGACGCTGTCCCGCATCGTGCGGGTGCTGCGGACCACCAAGCCCGAGATCATCCTGACGATGAACCCCTCGGCCACCCAGGGCAACCACGGTAACCACCAGGAAGCCGCGATGCTGGCGGTGGACGCCTTCTACGCCGCGGCCGACCCGAAGAAGTTCCCGGAGCAGATCACCAAGGAGGGCCTCGAGCCCTGGCGGGTCTCCCGGATCTTCCAGACCGGTGGCAGCGGCTCCGGCAACCTGGGTCCCTCCTGCGAGACCAGCTTCACGCCGGCCGAGGCCAGCAACGTCATCTTCGGCACCTGGCAGGGTTACGAGTCGGCGCGTCACGACGGCAACCGGTGGAACACGGTCACGACCTGGGCCCGCCGGGAGTACGTGTCGCAGGGCTGGGGCAACAGCTCCTTCCCGACGACCAACCCGGACAACATCGGCTGCAACCGGCTGACCCTGATCGACACTCGCACCCCGCACCCGGACCCGAACGTGGGCGCCGGCACCGGTGCGCTCCAGGGCGCCACCCTCCGTGCTCCGGGTGGCCTGCCGCTCGGCACCGAGATCCACGTGCGTCCGGAGAAGTGGGAGGTGCTCGCCGGCAAGTCCGTCAAGGTGGACACCGTCCTCTACGCCACCCAGGACATCAAGGGTGCCAAGGTCTCGCTCCAGGTTCCGGCCGGCTGGCGGGTCAGCGGCAACGGCAACGTCGGCACGCTCAAGAAGGGCAAGGAGGTCGTGAAGAGCTTCACGGTCACCCCGCCCGCGCAGCTTCCGGTGGGTACCCGCTTCAAGATCGAAGCGACGATGACCAGCAACAAGGACGGTAGCGGCACCAGCAGTGGACGGGTGCAGGCGACCGCTCCGGTTCGGGGCACCCTCGAGCCGCTGGAGGAGATCGCGGACTTCCGGGCGTGGACCGAGCAGAAGAACGTCAAGCAGCTCGACGCCCTCATCGAGTCGCTGCTCAACATCCCGAGCGGTAAGAGCCGCAGCGTCCGGGTGGACCTGGCCAACCACAGCGACACCGTCCAGTCCGGCACCGTCCGGCTGAACCTGCCGGCCGGGTTCTCGGCGACCCCGCAGCAGCTGCCGTACAGCGGGCTCCAGCCCGGTGCCCGCAGCTCGGTGACCTTCACGGTGACCAACACCGACGCCACGCTGCCGACCGCCAACCGCGCGCCGGACAACGGTGCGTACCGGCTCCAGATCGAGACCACCTACAACGGTGGCAGCGCCACCGAGCCGGGTGCCTTCAACCTGGTGCCGACCACGGTGATCCCGAAGGCCACCACCGCGCCGACCGTCGACGGCCACGGCCACAGCCACGAGTACACCGGCGAGGTCATCGACATCTCGACGCGCTGGGAGGGTACCGCCACCACGGCGGCGGACATCTCCGGCACCGCCCAGATCGCCCACACCGACGACGCCCTGTACGCCATCTTCAACATCACCGATGACGTGCTCGGCCGGTTCCTGCTGCCGGAGGACTGCAAGCGTCCGCGTCGTGCCGACGCCGTCGAGTTCGGTATCGACCCGCGGGGCAACTCGGCGAACACCTCCACGGTGTTCAACGTGGCGCTCTTCCCGGCCACCAACGACCCGGCCAACGGCAACCCGCCGTGCTTCGCCCGGGAGCGGGACAACCACCAGGGTGGCCCGGAGACCGCACCGGGTCTCGAGGTCGCCTCGGTTCTCACCGGCACCGGGTACCAGATCGAGGTCAAGGTTCCGTTCAGCGTGCTGCCGGACACCATCGACCCGAACAACATGGGCATGAACATCCTGGTCAACGACTCGGACACGCAGGACCTGTCCACGCAGACCCGGATCGGCTGGTCGACCTGGAGCGGCGTACGGGCCGACGCGTGGCGCTGGGGTGTCGCCACCCTGCCGGGCCTGCCGGCGCGGCCGTCGGCGCCGAAGGCTCCGATCATGCCCGACACCGCGGCGCAGAGCGTCAAGTCGCCGCAGACCATCCTCCAGTCCGCCTCGGACGGGGTGGCACCGGGTGGCTACGCGGCTCTTGACGAGAAGATCGTCAAGATCAAGAAGGTCACCAAGTCCTCCTCGAAGGTCTCGGTGGAGTTGAAGGTGAAGAAGTCCGGCGTGGCCCGGGTCTTCATCTGGGACGGTGAGCGGGTCGTAGCGCAGACCGAGGTCTCGCTGAACAAGGACCGCACCCTGGTCCTGCCCCTCAACGGCGCCCTGCCGGCCGGCTCCTCGCTGCTCGTCTCGTACGAGCGCGACGGCGCCACACTCGGTCTCGCTCACAAGCTGAAGTGACCGAACCCGGTCACCGCGTCGACCTGATGCGGTGACCGGCGATGGGCCGGGCCTTGTGCCCGGCCCATCGGCATTTCCGGCCCCAGCGCGGCACCGCCGGCACATCTTTGGCAAGCTCGTGAAGATGGAGCTAGCGACCCTGGCAGTGGTCGTCGTCTGTCTCGGTGCCGGTGGCGCGGTGGGTTGGTTCGCGGCCCGGTCCCGGGCGGCCACCGAGATCGCCCGGCTGGACGCCACCCTGCGCGCCACCCGCGAGGGCGAGGGGCGGCTGGAACAGTCGATGCGGGCGCTGAGCTACGAGGCGACCGCCCAGTCCCAGGAGGCGGTCGCCCGGGCGGTGGCACCCCTGCACGACACCCTGCGCCGCTACGAGCAGCGGGTGACCGAACTGGAACGTGACCGGGTGGACGCGTACGCCGAGCTGCGTGAGCAGGTCAGGGCGATGAGCAGCGTCTCCGGCGAGCTGCGCACCGAGACCAAACAGCTGGTCGCGGCGCTGCGGGCCCCGCAGGTACGCGGGCGGTGGGGCGAGCACCAACTGCGTCGGATCGTCGAGGCGGCCGGCATGTTGGAGCACTGCGACTTCTCCGAGCAGGTCACCGCCGCCACCGACCAGCAGACCGTACGCCCAGACCTGGTGGTCCGGCTGCACGGCGGCCGGACGGTGGTGGTGGACGCCAAGGCCCCCTTCGACGCGTACCTGACCGCGATGGAGGCTCGCGACGAGCGCAGTCGCGACACCCAGTTGGACGCCCATGCCAGACATCTGCGGGCCCATGTGGACGCGCTGGCGGCCAAGTCGTACTGGACGGCCTTCGAGTCGACCCCGGAGTTCGTGGTGCTGTTCCTGCCGGCGGACCCCTTCCTCGATGTCGCATTGCAGCGCGATCCGACCCTTCTGGAGCACGCCTTCGCCCGCAACGTGGTGCTGGCCACCCCGGCCACTCTGGTCGCAATGCTGCGTACGGTGGCCTGGTCCTGGCGGCAGGAGCAGCTGGCCCGCAACGCGGTCGCGGTGCATTCCCTGGCCCGGGAACTCTATGGTCGACTTTCCACCCTGGGTGATCATGTAGGTAAACTCGGCGCCTCACTCGGCAGCGCGGTGACCGCCTACAACCGGGCGGTGGGGTCCTTGGAGGCGCGGGTGCTGGTCAGCGCCCGCAAGCTGGCTGAGCTGGGAGTTTCTGATCAGGAGCTGTCCACACCGGCGCAGGTGGAGTTGGCTCCCCGGCAGCCACAGGCCCCTGAGCTGCTGTTTGAAGAATCCAACTGGGATGGTCGAAGTCGGTCAGCCTAATCGGGTTCTTATCACCTTCGATGTGACATTGGGCGTCCCACGTATCACGAGATGGTCACAACGTACCTGTCGGTAGTGACATTGACGGTCGGCACCACGAAGGATTTCGCTCACGCGTGCCCTGCATCTGAGGGCGCCTGAGTTCTCTGGAGGAAAGAGAACGTGAGCAGACCCCGAAACCTGAGCCGGCGTACTTCCGCCGCGCTCTTCGCCTCGGTCATGGCGGCGGGTGCCGTGTCCGTGGTGGGCGGTACCGCCACCGCGAGCGCCGCTCCTGCCGGATCCGACCCGGCCCAGGTCACCCCCGCCGAGGTCCTGGGCGAGCACGACGCCAAGCTGCTCGCCGAGGCGGAGGCCAAGAAGGCCCCCAACGTCACGATGATCGTCGCCACCGACAAGGGCAAGGCCAAGGAGGTCGCCGACGACCTCAAGGACCTGGGTGCTGCGGTCACCCAGCGTTTCGACACCATCGGTTACGTGCTGGCCAAGGTGCCGACCAGCAAGGCCATCAAGGCCGCCACCCTGCCCGGCGTCTCGGCCGTCGACCTGGACGAGAAGATCCAGCTGCCCGACCCCAAGCCGGAGGTCGTCCAGGGCGGCAAGAAGGGCGACAAGCAGGGCAGCACGCTCAGCGGTCCGGGCGCCAAGACCCCAGCCGACAACCCCTACATGCCGACGGGCGAGACCGGTGCGGTCAAGTTCGTCAAGTCCAACAAGAAGTGGGACGGCCGGGGCGTCACCATCGGCATCATGGACTCCGGTGTGGACCTGGAGCACCCGGCGCTCCAGAAGACCACCACCGGTGAACGGAAGATCGTCGACTGGGTCACCGCCACCGACCCCCTGGAGGACGCCAGCTGGCGCCCGATGCTCAACCAGGTGACCGGCCCGTCGTTCACCCTCGCCGGCCGCACCTGGACCGCACCGGCCGGCACCTACCGGTTCAACCTGTTCAGTGAGTCGATCACGGGCAACAGCGAGCCGGCCGGTGACGTCAACCGCGACGGCGACCGCACCGACCAGTGGGGCGTCCTGTACGACCCGGTGACCAACAACATCTGGGTCGACACCGACCAGGACGGCGACTTCACCGACGAGGCCCTGATGCGGCCGTACAAGGAGAAGTTCGACGTCGGTTACTTCGGCACGGACGACCCGGCGACTCCGGTCAAGGAGCGGATGTCCTTCGTGGTCGAGTACCGCAAGAACGTCGACACCACTCCGGTCGGCGGTCCTGGCCTGGTCGACTACGTCAACATCGGCATCATCGAGAGCGCGCACGGCACCCACGTTGCCGGCATCACCGCCGCCAACAGCATGATGGGCAACAGCGCGTTCAACGGTGCCGCCCCCGGCGCCAAGATCGTTTCCTCCCGTGCCTGCTCCTGGGGTGGCGGCTGCACCTACGCCGCCCTCACCACCGGCATGGCCGACCTGGTGATCAACCGTGGGGTCGACGTCATCAACATGTCGATCGGTGGTCTGCCGGCGCTCAACGACGGCAACAACGCCCGCGCCACCCTCTACAACAACCTGATCACCACGTACGGGGTGCAGATGTTCATCTCGGCCGGTAACTCCGGCCCGGGTGTGAACACCATCGGCGACCCCTCGGCCTCCAGCAACGTGGTCAGTGTCGCCGCCAGCGTCAGCAAGGACACCTGGCTGGCCAACTACGGCTCCGTGGTGAAGAAGAAGAACGCCCTGTTCAACTTCTCCTCCCGGGGTCCGCGTGAGGACGGCGGTGCCAAGCCGAACATCGCCGCGCCGGGTTCGGCCATCTCCACCACCCCGGTCTGGCAGGACGGCAGCCCGGTCGCCGAGGCCGGCTACGCACTGCCGCCGGGCTACGCCATGTTCAACGGTACGTCGATGGCCTCCCCGCAGGCCGCCGGTGCCGCCGCCCTGCTGCTCTCGGCCGCCAAGGCCAACCACCTGGGGGTCACCCCGGAGGCGCTGCGTCGGGCGATCTACACCTCGGCCAAGCCGATCGCCGACACCCCCACCTACGGTCAGGGCTACGGCATGTTCGACGTGCCGGGTGCCTGGAAGCTGCTCCGCAAGGGCGTCCAGACCCGCTCGTACACCGCTGACGCCCCGGTCTGCACCCCGCTGTCCGGCCAGTTGGCCACCCCGAACCAGGGCACCGGCATCTACAACCGCTGCGACTCGGCAAACGGTGGACACAAGATCAACCAGTCGAAGTCGTACCAGGTGAAGCTGACCCGGACCAGCGGCCCGGCCGGCAACATCAAGCACTCCATCGGCCTGCGTGGCAACAACGGCACCTTCTCGGCGCCGAAGAACGTCACCCTGCCGCTGAACCAGACCGTCACCATCACGGTCACCGCCAAGCCGAAGACGGCCGGTGCGCACAGCACCATCGTCACCGTGGACGACAAGGCCACCAACACGATCGACTTCGAGTTCTCCGCCGTCGTGGTGGCCTCGAACGACGTCGTGAAGCCCAACTTCGCCTACTCGGCGCAGGGCTCGGTGGACCGCAACCACACCACGTCGTACTTCGTGACGGTGCCCCCGGGCGCCGGTGCGTTGCAGGTGAACCTCTCCGGCATCGCCACCGCGTCGCAGACCCGCTTCATCGCAATCAACCCGTACGGCGTTCCGGTGGAGAGCACCTCCAGCCTGGCCTGCTTCACCAACCACGTCAGCACGGTGGTCTGCAACCCGTTCGAGCGTGACTACGCCGACCCGATGCCGGGCATCTGGGAGATCGAGGTGGAGTCCCGGCGTACCTCGCCGTCGCTGAACAACCCGTACCAGATCCAGGCCCGGGTGCAGGGCGTCGCGGTCGAGCCGGCCGTGGTCGAACTGCCCTCGGTCACCACCGGTACCCCGACCCCGGTGACCTGGTCGCTGAAGAACACCTTCGGCCCGGTCACGGTGACCGGTCAGGGCGGTCCGCTGTCCAGCACCCACATCGAGCGCCCGACCATCGTGGAGCTCGCCGTGCAGGAGTTCACCGTCGAGGTTCCGGCGGGGGCCACCAGCTTCACCGCCCGCATCGGCAACGTCTCCAACGCCAGCGCCGACCTCGACCTGTTCGTCTACCGGGGCGCCACCCTGGTGGCGTACAACGCCGACGGCGACTCGGAGGAGTTCGTCACCCTCAACAACCCGGCGGCCGGCACCTACACGGTCGTCGTGGAGGCGTACTCGGTCGACGGCGCGGGTGGCAGCACCGCGTACGACTACCGGGACTCGTACTCCTCCCCGGCGCTGGGCACCCTGACGGCGCCCAGCAACAGCCTCACCCTGGCGCACGGCGCCACCGGCACCCTCACCGGTACGGTGACCGCCCAGTCCGCCCCGCCCGCGGGCCGGACCCTCTCCGGTGATCTGTCCGTGGTGACCAGCGAAGGCGCGGTCGTCGGCCGCGGCTCGGTCACCATCGGCGCGGTGAACTGACCCACCACCACCGCACCACCCAGGGAGCCCGCCTCCGGATCCATCGGAGGCGGGCTCCCGCCCGTCCACCCCCAGGCGGGGCTCTGGCTGCGGGCTTCCCTCGCTCCTGGCCTATCCGACCGTCGGCCTCGGATGATCACCCGTCGCCCGGTGCCGTACCGGCCGGTCGGGGCGCAGTCCCGCCACGAGCAGCAGGTATCCGGTCAGTTCGGCGGCGACAGCCAGTGCCGGTGCCATGACCAGGATCGGGCTGACCACGACGCCGGTGAACACAGTCCCCCGGGCCGGGGACAACGGCAGCAGTGTGTACGGGGCTAGAGCCGCATCGATGTGGAACAGCGCGGCCACCACCAGCAGAACCGCACCACCGGTAGCCCGCCACCGACCCTGACGCAGCAGTAGCACAGCTAGCAGGAGGGCGGCCAGGGCGAGCGCGAGGGGCGCGAGCACCGCGGCGGCGAGCACACCAATGCCGGGCTGCCCGTCGTGCTGGTCGGCCAGCTCGATCTCCATCGTGTTGCGGCGCACCTCGACCGCCCGGAACACCGCGTACCCCAGCATCGCCCCGGCGGCCAGCAACAGCCCGATCACCAGCCGTCCACTCGCAGGGCGGTCGGTTCGCGGCCGTCCACCGGCGGTTACCCTCCGACCAGCAGGCCGGTTCACGAAGGCCAGCAGCAGCACGAAGACCAGTGCCGCCCAGGTCAGCTCAAGCCCGGTCCACAGTCCCTCGGTGAACTTGGGAGGCGGACCGGGCTCAAGGACGTGCCAGCGGTAGCCAGCGTCGGCAGGATCGACCGGCATCGTCGACCATGCGTCGACGGCCACCACGACGAGCCCGGCCGGCACCACCCAGAGCGGCGACGGCAGACCGACGACCAGCGCGTACGCCAGGATCAAGGCCACCGCGAGGACCTCGGCGTGGCGCAGGATGGGCGCGGAGGTGAGCACACCCACCACGTGTACGGCGAGCAGGAGCCCTGCCGACGGCAGAAGCAACGATCGTGGACGCATCGATGCATCCTGCCGTCCGGACAGGATCCTCGCGCCTCCGGCCGGGCTGCCTCAGGCGCGCTTGGCGGAGGCGACCTTGAAGGGGGTGCCCTGCTGGCAGGTGGTCATCAGGCCAGGTTCGGGTCGGCCGGTGACCGTCACGGCGGCGCCTGCGGTCAGCACCTCGCGCGGGCCGCCGAGCAGCAGGTAACCGTCGAGCAGCAGGCAACCGGGCTCGACCCCGGACTCGATCTGACCGGTCAGGGTCATCTCACCGGTGGAGGTCGGCTGCGGCGGGCCACCGGGGCGCTTGCCGGGTCGGCCCAGCGGGCCGCTCGTGTCCGTCGGGTCGACCGACGGAGGCACGGTCGGGTCCGGGGTGGGCAGCTCGGTCACGGATGGCGCTCCCGTCGGGGCGGCGGAGCCGTCCCCGGCGTCCTGACCGGCGCAGGCGACGAGCGCGGTGCAGACGATCAACGCCGCGGCGGCGATCCGAAGGGTCCTCATGCCAGACTTTGACGCGGTAGCCGGGTGATCCGTTCCATCATGCCGGGTGGACCGCTCAGCCGCGGGCCGCCGCGGCGGCCTTCATGTCGCGCTTGAGCTCCTGCGGCAGGGAGAAGGTGAGTCGCTCGTTGGCGGTCACCACCTCCTCCACGTCGGTGTAGCCGCGCGCGGCGAGATGGGTCAGCACCTCCTGGACCAACTCGTCCGGAACGCTGGCTCCCGAGGTCAGGCCCACCGTCTGCGCACCGGCCAGCCAGGCGTCGTCGATCTCGTGGGCGAAGTCGACCAGGTGCCCGGCCCGGGCGCCCGCGTCCAGGGCCACCTCCACCAGGCGTACGGAGTTCGACGAGTTGCGCGAGCCGACCACGATCACCACGTCGCACTCGGCCGCGATCTCCTTGACCACGTGCTGACGGTTGCTGGTGGCGTAGCAGATGTCGTCGCTGGGGGGCGACTGGAGCATCGGCAGCCGCTTCTTGAGCCGGGCCACCGTCTCCAGGGTCTCGTCCACCGACAGGGTGGTCTGGGACAACCAGACGACCTTGTTCGGGTCACGCACGGTGATCCGGTCGGCGTCCTCCGGGCCGTCCACCAGTTGGATGTGCTCCGGGGCCTCGCCGGCGGTGCCGATGACCTCCTCGTGGCCCTCGTGACCGATGAGCAGGATGTCGTAGTCCTCGGCGGCGAACCGCTTCGCCTCCTGGTGCACCTTGGTCACCAGCGGGCAGGTCGCGTCGATCGCCTTGAGGGAGCGCTGCTTGGCCTGCTCGTAGACCTCGGGTGCCACCCCGTGGGCGGAGAAGATCACCGTGGCGCCCTCGGGCACCTCCTCGTTCTCCTCCACGAAGATCGCGCCCTTGGCTTCCAGCGTCCGCACCACATGCTTGTTGTGCACGATCTGCTTACGCACGTAGATCGGCGCACCGTAGAGCTTGAGGGCCTCCTCGACGGTCTGCACCGCCCGGTCGACGCCCGCGCAGTAACCGCGGGGCTTGGCCAAGAGCACGCGCTTCCCGATGCCAGCCTCAGTCACCCCCCCATCCTACGCCCGCCCCCACTCCCCCACCGTCTACCACTGTTGATCATGAGGTTGGCGGCAGTGTTCGATCTCCACGCTGCCGCCAACCTCATGATCAACGCAGCTCGATGGGGTGGGGTGGGTGGGGTGGGTGGGGGTTAGGGTGGGGAGGTGGGTGATGGGGTGGGTGGGGGGACGGGTGCCAGCAGCTCGGAGGAGCCGTGGCCGGTGCGGGTGGTCAGTCAGAAGATCGGCGCCTGGGTGGCTCGGCTGGGCTGGGTGTGGGTCGACGGGCAGGTGGCGCAGATCAGCCGACGGCCCGGGGCCAGCACGGTCTTTCTGACGCTGCGTGATCCGTCGGCGGAGCTGAGCCTCACCGTCACCACCAACCGTGACGTGCTCGACTCCGGCGCTCCCGAGCTGCGTGAGGGTGCCCGGATCGTGGTGCACGCCAAGCCGGAGTTCTACGCCGCCCGGGGCACCCTCAGCCTGCGGGCCGACGAGATCCGTCAGGTCGGCCTGGGCGAGCTGCTGGCCCGGCTGGAGAAACTCAAGAAGCTGCTCGCCGCCGAGGGGCTGTTCGACCGGGCCCGCAAACGCCGGCTCCCCTTCCTGCCGCAGCGCATCGGGCTGATCACCGGTCGGGCCAGCGCCGCCGAACGGGACGTGCTCACCAATGCCCGCCGCCGCTGGCCGGCCGTGGAGTTCCGCACCGTGAACGTCGCCGTACAGGGCCCCGGCGCCGTCACGCAGATCATCGACGCCCTCAAGGTGTTGGACAGCGACCCGAGCGTCGACGTGATCATCCTGGCCCGTGGTGGCGGCGGCATCGAGGATCTGCTGCCCTTCTCCGACGAGGCGTTGTGCCGGGCCGTCTTCGCCTGCCGTACCCCGGTGGTCAGCGCGATCGGCCACGAGACGGACGCACCGCTCGTCGACTACGTGGCCGACGTACGTGCCTCGACCCCCACCGACGCCGCCAAGCGGGTGGTGCCGGACCTGGCCGAGGAGATCCGCCTGATCAACCAGGCACGGCACCGGCTGCACCGGGCGGTGCACCACCTTCTAGACCGGGAGAACCACCGGATCGAGGCCCTACGCTCCCGGCCGGTGCTGGCCCGGCCCCAGGTGATGGTCGACCAGCGGGCCGCCGACCTGGCCGCCCTGCGCCAGCGGGCGGAACGTAGCCTGGGCCACCGCCTGGCCGCCGCCGACGACGATCTGCGGCACACCCTGGCCCGGCTGCGGGCCCTGTCCCCCGCCGCCACCCTCGACCGCGGGTACGCCATCGTGCAACGGGCCGACGGTCATGTCGTCCGCGCGGCCGACCAGGTCGGCCCCGGTGACCCCCTGCGGGTACGCCTGGCCGACGGCGAACTGGCCGCCACCGTGACCACCTGACCACCGCCACCGGCCACCCCGCCGAATCGAGTGGCGGGCGGTGCGGTGGTGGGAGGTGTCGGAGGGTTGTGTTGAGATGAGTGCGATGACTGACGAGCAGACCAGCGGGCCCGACGAACGGCTCAGCTACGAACAGGCCCGCGCCGAACTCGCCTCGGTGGTGGATCGGCTGGAGGCCGGCGGGACCTCCCTGGAGGAGTCCCTGGCGCTCTGGGAGCGGGGCGAGGCGCTCGCGGTGATCTGCCAGCGTTGGCTGGACGGGGCCCGCGCCCGCATCGAGGCCAGCCGCCAGAACACCCCCGGCTGACCACCCGGCGACAAGCCAGCCGGCAGAAGACTCGCCGGCTGACCAGACGGCGCAAGGTCAGCCAGCGCAGGCGCGTGATCGCGGTCAGCCGGCGGAGCGCAGAAAAGTGATCGCGCGGCGCCAGGTGACGAACCCGCGCCGCGCGATCGGTAGTGCTCAGTTGAACAGGTTGTACAGCTCCGGCGGCGCCTCGACGACCTGGTCGGCCGGGGGCTTCTGCGCGGCGGTCGCGTTGCCGTAGTCGCTGTAGGTGACCCGGATCTCCTGGGTCGTCACCCCCGCCTGAACGCCGGGGACCTGAAGGACCAACTCGGTGAGCCGACCCTGCGCATCGGTGGTCGCGGTGAACGGCACCGAGTTCGCCTGCGCGCCGAGCGCGGTGATCATGCTTTGGTCCAGCGAGCCGGCCTCGGCCGCCTTGGACAGGTCGATGGTGCCGGCGTACGCGCCGTCGCCGGTGCGGCGTACCTCGGTGATGGCCTGGGTGAGCACCGCGCTGCCGGCGGGGTCGACCTTGTCGAAGTCGAAGCCCAGGTTGCGGTTGCCCTGGATACGGGTCTGGTCCAGGTGCTGGTACTTGCCGAGGCTCAGCTTGTCCCGCCCCGGGACGCTGGACGCCGCCGAGCCCTGAAGGTCCAGCTTGACCCAGCTGTCCGGCTTGGCGTGGATGAGGTCGAGGGTCATCGCCAGGTCATCGGTCGGTTCGCCGATGCTCACCTTCATCTGGGCGCTCTGGCTGGGCTCGTGGACCTGCCCCTCGGCGGTGGAGCCGGCACCGGACATGCGGAACCGGAAGTTGCCGTTGCTGATCTCCCGGGTGGAGTCCAGCAGTGCCTGCTTGGCGTCGGCGTCGCCGGCCGCACCACTGGCGGTGGTGGTGGCTGACGGCGTGGCGGTGGTCCCGGCGGTGCCGTCACCGGTGGTGGTGCAGGCGGCGACGCCGGGCGTAAGCAACGCGGCGGCCATCAGGCCGGCGCTCAGTCGTCGAACGGTCATCGGTGTCTCCCAGCAGGGTCGCCCGACGCATCTCGCGCGCCGGAAGGCTGTCTTCTCTGTTCCCTGCCGGCCGGTCGGGCAATCACCTACTCCGGCACCGAGTCCCGGGATCCCGGTCCGCCACCCACCCCACAGACGCCGGACGGGGAAGCGGATCATGCCCGCTCCCCCGTCCGGGTGACACCTGTCGACCTAGCTGAACATCTCCAGGAGCTGCTCGTTGGCCTCGACGATCTCGTCATCCGCCGGCTTCTTGGCGGGGCTGGCCGCACCGTAGTCGGCGTACTTGATCGTGATCTCCTGCGCCTTGACCTCGCCGGCGGCCGGCACGGAGAGCACCAGCTCGGTCAGTCGGCCCTGGCCGTCGACCTTCGCGGTGAAGGGGATTTCCTTGGCCTGGTCACCCAGGGCCTTGAGCATGTCCTCGTCCGCGGCCACGGAGTCCTTGGCGGCGGTGATGTCGATCTTGCCGCTGTAGGTGCCCGACCCGGTCTCCTGGACCTCACCCAGACCCTTGAACATATCGGCGGCGTTGGCCGGGTCGGTGCCGTCCTTGAAGATGTCCAGGCTCTTGGCGTCGCCGGCCTTGGTGGCGTCGACGTGCTGGTACTTGCCCTTCATGTCTTCCGCTCCCGGGAGGCCGGCGAGCAGCTCACCCAGGTTCATCTTCACGTAGCTGTCGGAATCGATCTTGATGATCTCGACCTCCATCGTGAAGGTCTCGTCGCCGGCCGTCATGGAGAACTGCGCGCTGTTGCTCGGCTTGTGGACGCTGCCGCCCCCCTTGATCGACTCCGAGTCGATCGTGAAGGTGAAGTTCCCGTCGTTCAACTCCTTGGTGGAGGCGACCAGGGCCGTCTTCGGGTCCTTCGGGATGGAGGCTGACGAGCCCGACCCGCTGGACGAGTCGGTGGCGTCGGAATTGCAGGCGGCTACGCCGGGAACCAGCAAGGTGGCGGCGAGGACGCCCACGCTCCAGCGTCGAATCTTCACAGACAATCTCTTCTCAAACTGGGAAAGCCGGACGGTTCACACCATCCGAGGAACGAACGCCGGGAGCGTAACGGATCGGAGCGACATCTCGCGGCCCGTTAATCAGTCCACGGCGCCGGCCATCTCCCGCAGTTCGTTGTCCCGGGCATCGCCGACCACGATCACGGTGCGGTCCGGCTGAAGCAGCACCAGGGCCTGCTCGTTGCCCCGCGCGGTGTACCGCTGCCAGGTGCCAGCACCGAGATCCATCTGTCCCTGCGGTCGTCCCGCGTCGGTGAGTTCGGTGGGCAGCAGGTGCTCCGGCGGCACGTTGCTCTGCACCAACTGGATGCCACGTCCTTCCGGGGTGACATATCCCACCCGCAGGGTGGAACCCCCCTCGACCGCGCGGTAGGAGGCCCGGATGGGTTGCCATTCCTTGCTCAACCCGGAGGGCACGCTCACCGGGAACTCCCCGGCGGACCGCGCCTGCTCGAAGGCCGGCACCGGATCGATCGGAGTCGGCTGGTCGCCGCCGAGAAAACCCCGGTAGAAGGCGAGCAGCAGGGCGATCGGGATCAGCAGCACCAGCAGGGAGATGGCCATGTCGCGGGGCGAGCGGGTGGAGGCCCGCTTCCCGGGAGCCGCCGAGGGGCCCGGTAGTCGGTCAGGCCCACCCGGGCCGCCCTGCCGGTCGGCAGTCGGCCGGTCATCGCCCGGCGGCTGGTCTGCGGGTACGCGGTCGGCAGGCTGTGCAGGTTCCACCCGACCATTCTGGCAGCCGCCCGACCGGCGGTATCCGGCCCATCACCGCCCCGGCCCCGCTCCGCGTCCGCCATCGTGTGAGGATCAGGGACACCGCCGGCAGCTGCCCACTGTCGGCCCGGTCAACCCCGCACCGCCGCGAGGAGGAGCCGTTCAGATGACGACCACCAGGACGCGTACCCCACAGGATCTCGACCGCAACCTCGCTCTCGACCTCGTCCGGGTCACCGAGGCGGCAGCGATGGCTGCCGGCCGGTGGGTCGGACGGGGCGACAAGGAGGGCGGCGACGGCGCCGCCGTCGACGCCATGCGCAAGCTGATCAACTCGATCCCCATGCGCGGGATCGTGGTGATCGGCGAGGGCGAGAAGGACAACGCACCGATGCTCTTCAACGGGGAAGAGGTCGGTGACGGCAGCGGCCCGGAGGTGGACGTCGCCGTCGACCCGATCGACGGTACGACGCTGATGAGCAAGGGGATGCCGAACGCCCTGGCAGTGCTGGCGGTCGCCGAGCGGGGTGCGATGTTCGACCCTAGTGCGGTCTTCTACATGGAGAAGCTCGCCGTCGGACCGGCCTACGCGGACGTCGTCGACATCAACGCCGGTGTCGCCGAGAACCTGCGCCGGATCGCCAAGGTCAAGGGCACCAGCGTCTCCGAGGTGACGGTCTGTGTGCTCGACCGGCCCCGCCACGACGACCTGGTCGACCAGATCCGCCGGGCCGGTGCCGGCATCCGCTTCATCTCCGACGGCGACATCGCCGGTGCCATCGCCGCCGCCCGCGGGGAGTCCGACGTCGACGTGCTCATGGGCATCGGCGGCACCCCCGAGGGGATCACCGCGGCCTGCGCCCTCAAGTGCATGGGCGGGATGATGCAGGCCAAGCTGTGGCCCCAGGATGAGGCCGAGCGGGAGAAGGCGCTGGCTGCCGGGCACGACCTGGACCGGGTGCTGACCACGGACGACCTGGTCACCGGCGACAACTGCTTCTTCGTGGCCACCGGGGTCACCTCCGGTGACCTGCTGCGGGGAGTGCGGTACCGGGCCGGTGGGGCGTACACCCAGTCGATCGTCATGCGGTCCAAGAGCGGCACCATCCGGGTGATCGACTCGTACCACCGGTTGGAGAAGCTGGCGCTCTACTCGGCGGTGGACTTCGACGGCCGGCCGCTGGCCGAGCAGGCGTGAGCGGACCCGACAGACGAACCCCCACGACGGCGATGGCGTGAGTCTGCCCCGAACGGCACCTCCCGTAGGGCGCCGGGTCGGCGCGGTGGCACTGGCGGCGGTGGCCGGGATGGGGGTGGCCGTCCAGTCGCGGATCAACGGCGAACTGGGCGTACGCCTCGGCGACGGCCTGGCCGCGGCCGTGATCTCCTTCGGGGTCGGCCTGCTGCTGCTGATGGTGCTGCTGCCCGCCACCCGCAGTGGGCGGCGCGGGCTGGCTGCCTTGCGTGGCGCGCTGGCCTCGGGCGCCCTGCGCCCCTGGCAGTGCCTCGGCGGGGCCTGTGGGGCTCTGCTGGTGTTCACCCAGGGGGCCACGGTCGGCACCCTCGGGGTGGCCGCCTTCACGGTGGCGGTGGTCGCCGGGCAGTCGGGAAGCAGCCTGGCGGTCGACCGGGCGGGCATCGGCCCGGGTGGCCGCCAGTCGGTGACCGGCACCCGACTGGCCGGTGCGGTCCTGACCGTGGTCGCGGTGCTGCTGGCCGTCGGCGGTCGAGGGCTGGAACCGGAGACTCTCGGACTGATCGCGCTGCCGTTGATCGCCGGGATCGGGGTGGCCTGGCAGCAGGCGGTGAACGGGTGGGTCCGGGTGGCCAGCGGCAGCACGCTGACCGCCACGGGAGTGAACTTCGCCGTCGGGACCAGCGTTCTGCTCATCGCCTTCGCCGTCAGCCTCGTGGTGCGCGGCGTTCCCTCGGGCAGCCTGCCGACAGAGCCCTGGCTCTACCTGGGCGGGCTGGTCGGGGTGTCGTTCATCGCGGTCGCCGCTGCGGTGGTCCGCCTCATCGGCGTACTCGTGCTCGGGCTGGCGACCATCGCCGGCCAGGTCATCGGTGCGGTGCTGCTCGACGTGGTGCTGCCCACGGCCGCCTCGCAGCCCGGCCCGAGGACCTTCCTGGGCGCGCTGCTCACCCTGGTCGCCGTCGCCGTCGCCACCCTGGGCGGTCGGCTCCGCCGACTGGCCGGCCGCCGAAGGTCCCGGTGAGGGTACGGCTCAGGGCATGGTCATCGGCGACTGGGAGCCGTACGGGCCGTCGTACTCCGAACGTCGACGGCGGAAGATGATCGCCGCCACGATGCCGCCCAGCAGTCCGAACAGGTGCCCCTGCCAGGAGATCCGTTCGTCGGTCGGCAGGACGAGCGCCAGTTGACCGCCGTAGAGCAGGCCCACCAGCAGAAAGACGGCGAAGTTCCACCAGCTGCGCTCGAAGATCCCCCGGGTCAGCAGGATGCCCAGGTAGCCGAAGATGACTCCGCTGGCCCCGACGACGATCGTGTTGGGGGACCCGGTGAACCAGACGCCCAACCCGCTGGCCAGGACGATCACCAGGGTGGACCAGAGGAACCGCCGGGCGCCGGCGGCCAGCACGAAGGTGCCGAGCAGGATCAGCGGGATGCTGTTGCTGTAGAGGTGCTCGAAACCGTGGTGCAGGAAGGGTGAGAAGAAGATCCCGTCCAGTCCCTCGATGCGTTGCGGGATGATGCCTGCGGCGGCGTCGAATCCGGCACCGAGCCAGGTGTCCAGGCCCTCGATCAGAAAGAGCACCGGCACCACGGCGCACATGGCGACGAAGGCTCGGCCGATGGACGCATAGAAGGCTTCCGTGCCGAACCGGTGCGGGTCGCCGTTGACAGGGTGCAGGGTCACCTGTCAACAGCTATCAGCAAACTCCGGCAGCCGCCACTCTTCGTCCCAGGGCACCGTCCCCTCGGCAGACGGTCAGGGCGGCCGGCGCAGGGTCGGCGGGAACGCGGGAGGTACCCCTTCGTTCTCGCCGACCCAGCGGTCAAGCGGTCAGTACCAGCCGCGGTTCTGCGAGTGGTTCCAGGCGCTGCACGGCGTACCGTGGCGGCCCTTGATATAGCCGAGGCCCCACTTGATCTGGGTGACCGGGTTGGTCTCCCAGTCCGCGCCGACCGTGGCCATCTTGTTGCCCGGCATGGCCTGCGGGATGCCGTGGGCGCCGGAGCTGCTGTTGTGGGCCCGGGGGTTCCAGCCGCTCTCCTTGTTCCAGAGCCTGTCCAGACAGGGGAACTGGTCGATCTTGAAACCGGCGTCGATCATCAGGGCGCAGCCGGTCTTCCGGTGCCCGCTGTACTCCTTGCAGGAGGCCGGGACCGGTCCGTCGTACGGCTTCAGGGCCCGAGCCCGAGCGGCGGCAGCCTCCTTGGCGGCCTTCTCCGCAGCAGCCTTCTTGCGCGCCGCTTCCTCGGCCTTGCGGGCCTTCTCGGCGGCCGCGCGGGCCTGCTTCCTGGTCTCGGCAGCCTGCTGACGCACCGCCCGCAGCTGGCGGGAGACCTGCTGCTCCTGCCGGTAGTCGACGTCGATCTCGGTGACACTGCCGGCCACCTGCGCGCCCGGATCCGGGCGCGGCGTCTGGCGGTCATCGCTGAGGTAGAAGCCGCCGGCGATGCCCCCGGAGAGCAGCACGACAGCGACGCCACGAGCGGCGAACCGGCTCCACAGCCGACTCACGTGGTGATCCCTTCGTCGGGGTCAGGGACGCGGGGTGACCCAGCCCACCGGCCGAAGCACACCGCGAGCGCCGGTGACCGGCTTCCCGGTCACCGTAGCCACACCTCCTCCACCCGGTGATCATCCGTCTCCCTCAGGGGAGGTGACGTTTGGCCACCAACGTTTCCGGCGGTGCTTGGGCGCCGTGGGACACGATCGCGCACAGTGAGGCGGTTGGGAAACGCCCGGACTGTATTGTGACGTGGGTCACTTACAAAATGCCGGTAAACACGCCCAAAAGGTCATCATTGCGGGATGTCCTCCAGCAGATCGGTCACCATCGCAGCGATCGGGGACCGCTCCGAACGGCTGAGGGTGACATGCGCGAAGAGTTGATGCCCCTTGAGCGCCTCGATCACCGCGGTGACGCCGTCGTGCCGGCCGACCCGGAGGTTGTCCCGCTGGGCGACGTCGTGGGTCAGCACCACCCGGGACCCCTGGCCGATCCGGGAGAGCACCGTCAGCAGGACCCCACGCTCCAGTGACTGGGCCTCGTCGACGATGACGAAGGCGTCGTGCAGGCTGCGCCCCCGGATGTGGGTCAGCGGCAGCACCTCCAGCAGACCCCGCGAGGTGACCTCCTCCAGGACGTTCTCGTGCACCACCGCACCAAGGGTGTCGAAGACCGCCTGGGCCCAGGGCGACATCTTCTCCGACTCCGAGCCGGGCAGGTAGCCGAGTTCCTGGCCGCCGACGGCGTACAGCGGGCGGAAGACGATGACCTTCTTGTGCCGGCGGCGCTCCATCACCGCCTCCAGCCCGGCGCAGAGCGCCAGGGCCGACTTGCCGGTACCGGCCCGGCCGCCCAGCGAGACGATGCCGATCGACTCGTCGAGCAACAGATCCAGCGCGATCCGCTGCTCGGCGGAGCGGCCGTGCACCCCGAACGCCTCCCGGTCGCCACGTACCAACCGGACGGTCTTGTCCGGCAGCACCCGACCGAGGGCCGACCCCCGGGTGGAGTGCAACACCAGGCCGGTGTGGCAGGGCAGGCCCGCCGCGGCGTCCACATCGATGGCCTCCCCGGCGTAGAGCCGACCGATGTCCTCCTCGGCCAGATCCAGTTCGGCCATCCCCGTCCAGGTCGGGTCGCTGGCCTGGCCGTGCCGGTACTCGTCGGCCCGCAGCCCGACCGAGGCGGCCTTGACCCGCAGCGGCATGTCCTTGCTGACCAGGGTCACCTCCCGCCCTTCGGCGGCGAGATTCAGCGCGACGGAGAGGATCCGGGCGTCGTTGGACTCGTTGCGGAAGCCCGGCGGCAGTACCCCGTCGTCGGTGTGGTTCAGCTCCACCCGCAGGGTGCCACCCTCGTCGTTGGCGGGCACCGGGAGATCCAACCGCCCGTGCCGGATGCGCAACTCGTCCAACATGCGCAGCGATTTGCGGGCGAACCAGCCCAGCTCGGGATGGTGTCGCTTGCCCTCCAGTTCGGAGATCACCACCAGCGGCAGGACCACCTCGTGCTCTGCGAAGCGGTGGAACGCCGCCGGGTCACTGAGCATGACGGAGGTGTCCAGCACAAAGGACTGTCCCGCTGGTCGAGGCTCCCTGGTGTCGGCCGATCCGGCAGCCGAGCCACGGCGGCTCCGGGCGGCACGGCGGATCGTGGCAGTCGCGGCCGGGCCTTGGTCGGCACCGGCGGTTGTACGGCGAGTGGTCACAGGCCTGCTCCGGCGGATGGGCACCCGGCCACCCGCGGTCCGCCTCCTCCGGTGCCCGACGGACGCGGGGTCGGATGCGGGCCCCGTGCGCGAGGTCGCAGGCCGGGCGGGCCGGCTGGCTCGGGACAGTCCCGCGCCATGCCTAGACGCTAGCTGCCCGCACCCGTCCCGGCTAGAGCATGATTCAGGGAGCCCACCCGCAGCGGGCACGACCCGGACCAGGGGTGGCCCCGCGACAGCGGTGCACCGGCCGGGATGCATGCCCCCTGCGCGCACCCCGGCCGGTCGGACCACCGTCCCGGTCTGACGTGATCCCCGCGGTGCCCGCCCGAGCAGGCGGTACGCCGCGGTCCTGGACGGGCCCGCAGGCCCGTCGACCGGTCTCAGCCGGTTCGTCGTACGAGTGCGCCGGTCGGGTGCCGCCCGGTGACCGTGGCGGTCGGCGTCGTGAACGACGATCCGGTGTACGTGGTGCCCGGGCGAGCCACCGCAGCGGGTGCCCGGCTGTTGCCGGGCCCGGTGACCGCCAGGGCGGTGGCGATCGCGGCCTGGGCGTCCCGGCGTCGCCGGTTCCAGGCTCCACGGTCACCGTCGAAGTAGCCCTGCCGGTAGCCGAAGCGGTAACCGATCCGGTAGCTGAGCTGCCCGTGCAGTCGCCCGGCGGCGTAGCTCGTCGCGGCGAGCACGAGCACCAGGAAGATCGCGAGGAAAGGACTCATCCGGCGGCTCCGGTACCTCGCACGTTGTTCATCGTTCCTCCGGCTCGACAGTCGTCGGGTCGATCACCAGCAGCCGGTCGAGGTCGTCCGTACCGACCTCCTCCACCAGCTCGACGGTGATCCGGCAGCCGTCCAGGATCACCTCGGCCACCGAGGACCGCCGGATCTCGCCACCGGCGTCATAGACCCGGACGCTGAGCTCCGGGCAGCCGAGGTGGGTCCGCCAGGCGTCCCACTCGGCCCGGTCGCCGACGCTGAGCGAGAGGTAGCGACATCCCTGGGCCAGGTAGAGGCGCCAGGGTGCGCTCAGCCCTGCGGCGACACCCTCCGCGACCAGACCGAAGGCCTGGGCACGGGTCGCGAGTTCGGTCACCACACCTCCCACGCAACGGACGCGTGACGCAGGCGAGCACCATTCGTCTCATGCACGTGACACACCGTAGGTTGTCCCATGGGCGTGACAGTATCAGCTTTTCGCATGTTTGCCTCGGCACCTACGTACATCTATCCTGCCCAGGTGAGACCCCTCAGGAGCAGTGATTGGCCGCAGTACGACCACCCACCGCCAGCGTCACGCAAGCGTGACAGTAGCGCGCCGCAGTCCCCCACCCAGACTCAACGGTCGTACGGTCGCGAGGTGACCGAGACCACCAACGCCCGGAAGATCGCCTTTGCCACCTTCGTCCGTCGTGCCCTGGAGGAGGCGCGTGCCACCCGGGCGTGGAGCGGCACCGAGGTCTCCCGGCGCACCGGGGTCTCCCGACAGACGATCAACCGCTGGGTACGCGGCGACTGGGCCAGCGACCCGGAGGCCCAGCGGGTGGTGGCGTTCTGCGACGGTCTCGGTCTCGACCCGGCAGCGGCCTTCGCGACACTCGGTTGGGACCGGACCGCCTCCCGGCACCGGGCCGACCCGACGCCCCCGCCGATGGATCCGGACGTCGAGGCCCTGCTGCGTCGCCTGGTCGACCCCGAGGTGTCGGATGCGGAGAAGTTCCACATCCGAGAAACAATCCGTTACCTCGCATACCGTCCCACTCTGCCGCCTGCCGGGCGAAAACGGGAAGAAGCGGCCAGCTAGTTCCTCAGATGGCGAAAGAACAGCAGGTCAGGCTCATTCGTTTCGCTACGGGGCGGGAACGGGCGCGCTAGCGTCCGTATCTGTACTGCTTGGGCTCGTCGTCGGCGGGGGGACGGGACAAGGCCGAACCCAGCCCTGCGGGACAGAAGGAGGGTCTTTCATGACCCTGAAATGGTCGGCAGTCGTGGTCGCGACAATCTCGGTGACACTCTGCGTCACCGGTAACGCAGTGACCCTGGCCCTCAACGGCGGGCAGCTTCCCCTGCTCGTCAACCTCTTCGCGCTCGCCGCCGCGAGCACCGCGATCGTCCTGGCCGTGCTGGCGGAGCTGCACGAGCGGCTCAACGACCGGGTCACCGCGCTCACCGAATTCCTGGTCGAGCGGCTGCGGGAGATCGAGGCGCACACCGGCGACCGCAACGCCGGATTCGTGGAGGGCTACCTGCTCAGTCACGGTCAGGATGCGGCCGTGGTGCCCTTCGGACGCCGAGGACGAGGAGCCGCCGAACGCTGAGCGCAAGGGCCGAACGAGCTCACTCGGGCCAGGATTCATCGCCGAAACCCGGGGTACGCTGTCGCGCGTGCCACCGTTGAATCTGGGCGACCAGCAGCCAAAGATCCCGTTGAATGCCGACCAGGCCTGGCGGGCCACCGCCGATCGGGCGGCCGACACAGTTCTCTTCTTCGACTTCGACGGCACCCTGGCGCCGGTCGCCGACGACCCCACGAAGGTGCAGCCGGCGCCGAAGGTGCTGGCCGCGATCGAGGCGCTGGCCCCGGTGGTGCGGCGGATCGCGATCGTCTCCGCCCGGCCGGTCGAGTTCCTGCGGGAGCACTTCGACGGGCTGCCCGGCGTGGACCTCTACGGCCTGTACGGGTTGGAGCACAGCCACTCCGGCGGCGAGATCGTCACCGAGCCGGCCGCCCTGCCGTTCGTGCCCACCATGAGCGAGCTGGCCGAGCAGGCCCGGGCCGAACTTCCCGCCCAGGCTCTGGTGGAGTACAAGCGGCTGTCGGTGGCCCTGCACTGGCGTACCGCACCTCAGCTGGCGGAGACGGTCGAGCAGTGGGGTCGGGCCCAGGCCGAGCGGCTGGGGCTGCGGGTGCAGATCGGGCGGATGGTGCTGGAGATCAAGCCCCCGGTCGACCGGGACAAGGGCATGGTCATCGACGAACTGGTGCAGGATGCCGGCGGGGCCTGGTACTTCGGCGACGACGTCTCCGACATCAAGGCCTTCGCCGCGTTGCGGGCCCGCGCCGCCGCGGACGCCGACTTCCTGGGGGTCTGCGTCGCCGTGGCCAACCCGGAGACCGGTGCCGAGGTGGCCGAGGCCGCCGACCTGACCATCGACTCCCCGGCCGCCCTGGGCGACTTCCTCACCGAGGCCACCCACCACTTGACCTGACGCCGGACGACCCCGGCGGTCAGCTTCCGAAACGCCGCTGGCGGGTGGCGTACGAGCGCAGCGCGCGGAGGAAGTCGACCCGCCGGAAGTCCGGCCAGTTGAGTTCGCAGAAGTAGAACTCCGAGTGCGCCGACTGCCACAGCATGAAGCCGGACAGCCGCTGCTCCCCACTGGTACGGATGATCAGATCCGGGTCCGGCAGACCACGGGTGTAGAGGTGCTCCGAGATGTCGTCGACATCGAGCGAGCCGGCCAGATCCTCCAGGGTGCCGCCGTTGGCCGCGTGCTCCAGCAGCAGCGAGCGGACCGCGTCGGCGATCTCCCGGCGTCCGCCGTACCCGACCGCGATGTTGACCTGGGCACCGCCGCTGCGGTCCCGGGTCCGCTCCTCGGCGGCCTTGAGCGCCTCGGCGTGGTGTGCCGGCAGCACGTCCAGAGCGCCCACCATCCGCAGCCGCCAGGGGTTGCCCTCCTCGGCCAGCTCGGTGGTCAGATCCTCGATGATCTGAAGCAGCGGATTCAGTTCCGCCGCCGGGCGGGAGAGGTTGTCGGTGGAGAGCAGCCAGAGGGTCACGTGCCCGACGCCGGCCGCGTCACACCACCGCAGCAACTCCTTGATCCGCTCGGCACCCCTGCGGTGCCCGTCGTTCGGATCCAGGAAGCCCATCTCCCGGGCCCACCTGCGGTTACCGTCGCACATCACCCCGACATGACGGGGCACCGGACAGCCCGCGAGCTTGGCCGTCAGCCGCCGCTCGTAGACGGAGTAGAGAAGTTTCCGCAGAGTCATCACTTGCAGAGTAGCGAGCCCTCGCGCCGGTGGGCGGGCCGGTGGCCGATACCGCACGCAGGCGGCGAAGGGCGGTCGAATGCCCCAGGTCAGGATGAAGGTGCGGCGGTGGCGGCGCGGCGTACCCCGTAGAGGGCCAGCGCCGCCGCGGCGACCAGTGGGGTGCCGTCGCGGATCAGGCCATCCACACCGAGTAACCACCAGCACAGCGGAAGGTCCACGGCCAGGACGGCCAGAGTGATCACCACCAGCAGGGTGCCCGCCCACCGACTGCCGCGCATCAGGAACGCGGTGCAGAACAGCACCAGGTAGCTGGTGGCGATCCCCGCCGCCAGCCAGAACAGCACCGCAGGCAGGGCGAAGGGTCGACCGTCGAGGATCGCCGCCCCCGCCACCAGGGCCGGTACGAGCATCAGTGGGCTGTAGGTGAAGGCGGCCACCCGGCTGGTCAGCAGCCAGGCGTTGGCCTCCGGTCTGCGGGGTGGGGTCTCCCGCCAGGAGATGCCGGACCGGTCGATGACCAGGCGGGGCCGGTGCCGCACCAGATGCTCCGCGATGGCCGGGGAGCGGTACAGCATCCAGACCACCGTGGCGCACAGCAGGGTGAGCAGGGCGAAGCCGAGCAGGCCGGGCAGCGGCGGCACGCCGTGCCGGGGCACGATCAGGCGACCCACCGCGAAGACCGTGGTGACGGCGAGGATCAGGCCGAGCGGACGGGCCACCGTACGCCCTCGGCGAACGTGACCGATCAGCAGCAGGAAGCCGAACGACCGCAGCATCGCCCAACCGGTACGCACCGCGAGCCCGAAGCCCTGCTCCGGGGCGTACCACCAGTTGAGCACCTCGACCACGACGGTGGCCAGGGCGGTCATGGTGAGCAGCACGGTCATGGCCCGGACGGCGGACGGCCGCCGGACCTCGGTCTCGGCGGCCGTCCTCATGGGATCCGATGATGCCTCGAATCCCGCCTCGATCACACCCCGCGCGGCTGCTCCGCGTCGAGTCGGGCCCGCAGGGCGTCCAACTCCGCCCAGAGGACCCCGGGCAGCTTGTCACCGAACTTCTCGAACCACTCGGTGACCATCGGCAGCTCGTTGCGCCACTCGTCCGGGTCGACCTTGAGCGCGATCCGGACATCCTCCGGAGTCATGTCCAGGCCCTCGACGTCCAGGGAGTCCAGGGTCGGGACCATGCCGATCGGGGTCTCGACGGCCTCCGCCCGACCCTCGATCCGCTCGATGACCCACTTGAGGACGCGGGAGTTCTCCCCGAATCCGGGCCACAGGAAGCTGCCCTCGGGGTCCTTGCGGAACCAGTTGACGTAGTAGACCTTGGGCAGCTTCGACTCGTCGCCGTCGGTGCCCTTGCCCATCTCGATCCAGTGCCGGAAGTAGTCGCCGCCGTGGTAGCCGATGAACGGCAGCATGGCCATCGGGTCCCGGCGGACCACACCTACCGCACCGGAGGCGGCGGCGGTGGTCTCCGAGGACAGGGTGGCGCCCATGTAGACACCGTGCACCCAGTCCCGGGCCTCGGTCACCAGCGGTACGGTGTCCCGCCGCCGGCCACCGAACAGGATCGCGTCGATCGGCACCCCGTTGGGGTCGTAGTAGTCCTCGGCCAGGATCGGGCACTGGGTGATCGGGGTGCAGAACCGGCTGTTGGCGTGCGAGGAGAGGCTGTCGCTGTCCGGCGTCCAGTCGTCGCCCTTCCAGTCGATCAGGTGCGCCGGCGGCTCACCCATCCCCTCCCACCAGATGTCGCCGTCGTCGGTCAGGGCGACGTTGGTGAAGATGGAGTTGCCCTTGTCCAGGGTCCGCATGGCGTTGGCGTTGGTCTTCCAGTCCGTACCGGGTGCCACGCCGAACAGGCCGTACTCCGGGTTGACCGCGTACAGCCGGCCGTCCGGGCCGAACCGCATCCAGGCGATGTCGTCGCCGATGGTCTCGACCTTCCAGCCCGGGATGGTCGGCTCCAGCATGGCCAGGTTGGTCTTGCCGCAGGCCGAGGGGAAGGCCCCGGCGATGTGGTAGACCTTGCCCTCCGGCGAGGTGATCTTGAGGATCAGCATGTGCTCGGCGAGCCAGCCCTCGTCGCGGCCCATCACGCTGGCGATCCGCAGCGAGTAGCACTTCTTGCCGAGCAGCGAGTTACCGCCGTAGCCGGAGCCGAAGGACCAGATCTCCCGGGTCTCCGGGAAGTGCGAGATGTACTTGGTCTCGTTGCAGGGCCAGGCCACGTCCTGCTGGCCCGGCGCCAGCGGGGCGCCGATCGAGTGCAGGGCCTGCACGAAATCCGCGTCGTCGCCCATCGCGTCGAGGATCTTCGCACCCATCCGGGTCATGATCCGCATCGACGCGACAACATATGGACTGTCGGTGATCTCCACGCCGAACATGGGCTTCTCGGCCTCGACCGGACCCATCACGAACGGGATGACATACATCGTCCGACCGCGCATCGAGCCGCGGTACAGATCCGTCATCGTCCGCTTCATCTCGGCCGGCGCCATCCAGTTGTTGGTGGGGCCGGCGTCCGCTTCGTCCACCGAGCAGATGAATGTCCGCTCCTCGACGCGGGCGACATCGGTCGGATCGGTCCGAGCGTAGAACGAGTTGGGTTTCTTCTCGGGATTGAGCCGGATGAGGGTACCGGCCTCGACCAGTTCATCGGTGAGGCGGCGCCACTCCTGATCGGACCCGTCCACCCAGACCACCTGGTCAGGGGTGGTCAGCTCAGCGACCTCACGGACCCAGGCGAGCAATTTGGGGTGGGACGTCGGGGCCTGATCGATACCCCGAACAGTGGCCGGAGCAACCATGACACATCTCCTTGTGGTCGACGCTGACCTGTCTATGGGATGCACGAGTCTTGGCGCGCGTTGTGCGTCGCCTTCGTGGAAACCTGGGATTGGGCTCAGCGTAAACCGAGGGACCTCCCCAGTCAGTGGGACTGGTTGTGAAGAACTGCACAAGGCACGGGCGCGCTGCCGCTTCACGGCCCTTTACCCGCTTTCGCGCGCAGTTTCACGCAAATCTTGCGGCCGACCTCTATCCGCTGCACCCGACGGCGGCGTTTTGTCACCTGCTGGGAGGTAGGGCAATTCAACTCCGGATCGCACAAGTCCGGTTACGCTCCGTTGACACCCGAGCCCACCGCCGCGCCGACGGATACCGGAAGCGGTCGATCCACGTCTGGGGGGTCACAAACCGGTACGCTCGCACGGTGGCCGCCACGATGACCGGGGAGCCAGGCTCCCGGCAGACCCGCCCAGGTCTGATCCACTCCCTGCGCGACCGTTTCGGTCACCTGGTCCGCGAGATGAGCAAGTTCGCGACCGTCGGCGGAGTGGCCTTCATCGTCGACTTCGCCCTGTTCAACTACCTGATCGGCCCTGCCGGGGTGGAACAGATCACAGCGAAGACGATCGCCACGGTGATCGCCGCCACCTTGGCCTTCCTGGGCAACCGCTTCTGGACCTGGCGGCACCGCAAGCGCTCCCACCCGGCGCGCGAGTACGCCCTGTTCTTCTTCTTCAACACGGTGGGTCTGGGCATCGCGGTGGCCTGCCTGGCTCTCAGCCGGTACGGCCTGGGCAGCATCTGGCCGCAGGTCTTCCAGACCCGGCTGGCCGACAACATCGCCAGCTTCGTCGTGGGCACCGGCCTGGGGACCCTGTTCCGATTCTGGTCATACCGACGGTTCGTCTTCGTGGATCCGGGAACCCCTGTCGACACGGAAGTGAATCGGGACCGCGGGGCGTGACCTGCCGCCCACCCGTCCAGCCGGAGCCTGCCGGCCCCAGCCCACTGCCCTAAGGTGTTACGCATGCCTCTTGTCCGTCTGCTGCCTGAGCGCTGGCAGAAGTTCATCCATGAGGCGCTCAAATTCGGCCTGGTCGGTGGCGTCAACACCGCAATCAATTACGCGGTGTTCAACGCCCTGGCACTCACCGTTTTCGTCGATGGTCAGCTGAAAGCGACAGTGGTCGCCACAGTGGTGGCGACCATCACGTCGTATCTGATGAATCGGCACTGGACGTACCGAGATCGCCCGAAATCCGCCATGCAGCGGGAATACGCCCTGTTCTTCCTTTTCAACGGGGTGGGCCTGCTGATCGAACTCGGGGTCCTGGCCGCCGCCAAGTACGGGCTGGGCATGACGAGCCTGCTGGCGCTGAATGTCGCCAAGACCGGTGGTGTGGTGTTGGCGACCCTGTTCCGCTTCTGGTCGTACCGCACCTTCGTGTTCCAGTCCGCGCCCGCCGAGCCGAAGCAGGCCTGGCAGGGTCTGCCGCGCGACGAGTGGGACACCATGGCCGGGATGGATCCGGTGGCCGAACTCGCCGAGTCCGTCACCGAGCTGGAGGAAGAGGAACCACCGGCCCGGCGGCCTTCCGGCCTCACGCCTCGGCCGCTTCAGCCTCGCGCCGCCGCCCTGAGCAGCGAGGACGAGCTCACCGCCGCGCTGGACAAGGAGCTGGAGGCCGAACTGGCCACCGAACTGGCGCCGGCCCCGGCCCACCGCCGCTTTCGGCGTCGCTGATCCCGTACCAACGCAGAACGCCCGCCGATACCGGCGGGCGTTCTTCATGTCATGAGACACCCTGGGCCGGTGTCATGCGGCCCAGGGCCGGGCCGCGCGCTACTCGCCTACCCCGGTCGGGTTCAGAGGCCGGGACGGTTGTCACGTTCGGCGAGGATCTCACGCAACTCCCCGTCGCCCAACGAGTGCTTGTCGTGGAACGCCTCGACCAACTCGTAGAGCTTGGTCTGGACCCGGTCGACCTTCGGCACATCGGGCAGCACCGACTGGCCCCGCTCACCGGCCGATTCGATGGTGAGGGTGCCGTAGCCCAGCAGACGCCCGACGAACTGCTGGTTCATCGAGTGGTCGTTGACCCGGCTGAGCGGAATGTCCCGCCGCTCCCGGGAGAACACCCCGTGCTGGAGCACCACCCGCTCATTGGTGAACAGATAGTGCGTGGTGCGCCAGACGATGTACGGCCACAGTCCCAGCACCAGTACGGCCAGCACCGCCAGCCCGCCGATCACGGCGAGAGTGACGGATCCACCTCCGCCGGAGGGTAGAAAGATCAAACCGACCACCACCGCGGCGATGGCGAGCACCAGCACCGCCACCGGCCGGATCAGGGCCTTCCAGTGCGGACGCAGATGCAGCACGACGTGCTCGTCCTCGGTGAGCACGTCTTCGGGGAACGCCACGGATACCTCCTCGCAGAACCGGACGCGCAGACGTTAACCCCCCACGCCCCCTCCCCCACATCCACCACGCGGCCACCCTCCCCACCCCTTTCCCCGCGATCTTGCACTTTCGGTCGCCCTTTCGCCCCGTTACTCCCCATTCATCCCGACCAAAACTGCAAGATCGACGCGCAGGGGCGGGGGCGGGGGCGGCGCGCAGGGGCGGGGGTGGGGGCGGCGCGCAGGGCGGGGTGGGGTGGGGTGGGGTGGGGGTTTAGCGGAGGTGGAGGAGGTCGGCGGCGGGGAGGGAGTGGGTGGTGGGGGTGGGGTGGGGGGTGGTGAGGAGGAGGTGGCCTTCGCCGGTGATGGTGGTGGCGGTGCCGGTGAGGGTGGTGCCGTCCGGGAGGACGGCGCGGACCTCGCGGCCGACCGTGGCGCACACCTTCAGGTACGCCTCGCGCAGGCCGCTGGCGCCCGCGTCGCCGTCGGCGTCCCGCCAGCGGGCGTACCAGTCGGCCAGCGAACGCAGCAGGGCCCGCAGCAGTGGGTCCCGGTCGGTGGCCGCCGCGCCGGCCAGTTGCAGCGAGGTGGCCGGCAGGCCGGTCGGATTCTCCGGCAGCTCATCGGCCCGCAGGGTGACATTCAGCCCGATGCCGAGCACGACCGCAGGCGGGTCACCCAGGGTCGGACCGGGCACCGCCTCGGCGAGGATGCCGGCGCACTTGGCTTCGTCGACCAGCAGATCATTGGGCCACTTCAGGCCGGCCTCCAGCTCGGCCAGCCGACCGACCGCCTCCACCAGCGCCACTCCGGCCAGCAACGGCAGCCAGCCGTACCCCGCCGGTGGTGCGGGCCGCCAGCCACGGTCCGGCACGGCCTCCCCGGGCCGCAGCAGCACACTCGTCGCGATGCCGGCCCGAGGCGGCGACTGCCAGGTCCGTCCGCGCCGCCCTCGCCCGGCGGTCTGCTGCTCGGCGACCACGACCAGCCCCTCCGGCTCGCCGCGCCGGGCCGCCTCGGCGACATCGGCGTTCGTCGAGCCGGTCTCGGTGTGCAGTTCCAAGCGCGCCCATGGGCCGTACGGCGTGACCAACGCCCGGCGCAGCCGCGCCGCCGACAGGGGCGGACGATCCAGATCGATGTACGGCGAGCCCGGCATCCCACCAGCGTACGGACTACCCCTCCTGCCGCACGCCGCTGACCTGAACCATCGTTATATTCCCAGGGTGACTACCGAGACCGGGAGCAATCTGCACAGCACCGCCGGCAAGCTGGCGGACCTGGCCCGACGGGTCGACGAGGCGGTGCACGCCGGGTCGGCCCGAGCGGTGGAGAAGCAACACGCCAGGGGTAAGAAGACCGCCCGTGAGCGGATCGAACTCCTACTCGACGAGGGCTCCTTCGTCGAGCTGGACGAGTTCGCCCGGCACCGGTCCACCAACTTCGGCCTGGACCGCACCCGACCCTACGGCGACGGGGTGATCACCGGCTACGGCACCGTCGACGGCCGGCAGGTCTGCGTGTTCGCCCAGGACTTCACGGTCTTCGGCGGCTCCCTGGGCGAGGTCTTCGGCGAGAAGATCGTCAAGGTGATGGACCTCGCCATGAAGATCGGCTGCCCGGTCATCGGCATCAACGACTCCGGTGGGGCCCGCATCCAGGAGGGTGTCGTCTCCCTCGGCCTCTACGGCGAGATCTTCTTCCGCAACGTACGGGCCAGCGGAGTAATCCCGCAGATCTCGCTGATCATGGGCCCGTGCGCGGGTGGTGCGGTCTACTCCCCAGCGGTCACCGACTTCACCGTGATGGTCGACCAGACCTCGCACATGTTCATCACCGGTCCCGACGTCATCAAGACGGTCACCGGTGAGGACGTCGGCATGGAGGAGCTGGGTGGGGCCCGCACCCACAACAGCCGCAGCGGCAACGCGCACTACCTCGCCACCGACGAGGAGGACGCGATCGACTACGTCAAGGCCCTGCTGTCCCACCTGCCGTCGAACAATCTCGACGAGCCGCCGGTCTTCCCGGTCGAGGCGGAGCTGAGCGTCACCGACGCCGACCGGGAACTGGACACCCTGATCCCCGACTCGGCCAACCAGCCGTACGACATGCACCGGGTGATCGAGCATGTGCTCGACGACGGTGAGTTCGTGGAGGTCCAGCCGCTCTTTGCGCAGAACATCGTGGTCGGCTTCGGCCGGGTGGAGGGTCGACCGGTCGGTGTGGTGGCCAACCAGCCGATGCATTTCGCCGGCACCCTGGACATCGCGGCCAGCGAGAAGGCGGCCCGCTTCGTGCGTACCTGCGACGCCTTCAACATCCCGGTGCTGACCTTCGTGGACGTGCCCGGCTTCCTGCCCGGCACCGGCCAGGAGTGGGACGGCATCATCCGCCGCGGCGCCAAGCTCATCTACGCGTACGCCGAGGCCACCGTGCCGAAGGTCACCGTGATCACCCGCAAGGCGTACGGCGGGGCGTACGACGTGATGGGCTCCAAGCACCTGGGGGCCGATCTCAACTTCGCCTGGCCGACCGCCCAGATCGCGGTGATGGGCGCCCAGGGGGCGGTGAACATCCTCTACCGCCAGGAGTTGGCCGCCGCCGAGGACCCGGCCGCCGTTCGCGCCGAGAAGATCGCCGAGTACGAGGACACCCTGGCCAACCCGTACGTCGCCGCCGAACGCGGGTACGTCGACGCGGTGATCGCGCCGCACCAGACCCGTACTCAGATCATCCGGGGACTGCGGGTGCTGCGTACCAAGCGGGAGACCCTGCCGCCGAAGAAGCACGGCAACATCCCACTCTGACCGGCGGTCAGCGCCTCCCGCGATCTTGCACTTTGTGTCGCCATTCTGCACCTTTCATCCCGTTACGCCCCGACAGAAAGTGCAAGATCGCCGGGCCGGGCCGGGGCGGGGCGGGGCGGGTGCGAGGGCGGGGCGCGGGGCGCGGGGGCGGGGGTGGGTGGGGGTTAGCAAGGGGGGGTGGCGGCGGGGCAGAGGCGGGTGGCGGCGATGGTGGCGACGCGGCGTAGTTCCGAGTCGGTGGCGTCGCGGCCCAGGGTCAGCACCGTGACCAGGTCGCCGACGCGTACGACGGCCCTCGTGTCGGGGCTGGTCGGTCCCCGGTTCTCTCCGGTGTCCAGGTTGCGAGCCGTCACGACGACGTGTCGGATCAGCATCGCCTCGTCACCGGCGAGGGCCCGGTCGGTCACCTCCCAGCGGTGCTCCACCTCGGCCCGCGCGATCCGGTCCTCCCACATCACCTCGCCCGTCACCCGCCAGCTGGCGCACGGCGCGATCAGCACGTCGAGCCGCTGGAGGAAACCGGCGGCGGTCTCCGCGGCCAGCCGGTAGACGGCCTGATTGAGCACCACGTCAGCGGGCCGACGGGCACCATCCGCGCTCGCCCGTAGCAGGGTCTGCGACCGTGAGTACCGGGACACCTCCCAGGCTTCGGCCTGCCCCTGTTCGGTGAGGCAGGCCAGCAGCAACTCGTCGACCCGCACCGGCTCGCTGAAGCCCGCCTGGCTCAGTGGAGGGTCCGTCTTCGTCGTCAGGTCCTCCGGCTGCACCAGCGCCTCGTGAGGAATCTCGGCGTACGCCGGCAGCGAGGTCTGCGGCTGCGAGGCGGCCGACTGAGGCGCGGTCGGCTGAGACGCGGTCGGCTGAGGCGCGGTCGGCTGAGGCGCGGTCGACTGAGGCGCGGTCCGGCGCACCCCCGCGATCGCGGGTCCGGCCGCCAGGAGCACCACTGCGGTCGCCGCGCCCAGCATGGCTCGGCGCCGCCGACGGCGGGCCCGTTCACGCAGTACGGCCGGTTCCGGCCAGCGGACGTCCCGCAGCTCGTTGTGGAGCCGCTCGACGAACATCATCTCGTCACGCACCGGGTGCCTCCTCCAGGTCGGTGACGGCGAGCAGCCCGGCGAGCGCGGTACGCCCCCGGGACAGGCGGGCCTTGACCGTGCCGACCGGAACTGAGGTCTGCCGCGCGACCTCGGCGACCGGCAGGCCGACCAGGTAGTACAACGCGATCGCCACCCGCTGCTCCTCGGGCAGGCGACGCAGGGCGGCGACCACCTCGACGGTCTCCGTACCGGGTGCGGGGACACTCTCCACCGCGCCGTGTCGCAGGTAGGCCCGGGCCCGACTGCGCAGACTGCGCCACCGGCTCACCGCCAGCCGGCTGGCCACCACCCGCACCCAGGCCTCGGGGTCGTCGTAACGCCCCACCGTGGACCAGCGTTGCCACGCCCGCACGTACGCCTCCTGCACGGCGTCCTGGGCTTCGCCCAGGTCACCGGTGAGCACGTAGACGAAGCCGAGCAGCCGTTGTCGACTGCCCCGGTAGAACTCGTCGAACCCGTCGACGTCCGGCACCTGCCACCTCCTGCGGGTCGTAGACAACACGCACCAGGGGGTCAGGCGGTTGCCGCCAGGCCCTAGACGATCGAGGCCGGAGGCTCAGGTCACCAGGTGATGCCGGCTTCGGTGAGCAGCGGACCGGCCAGCATCAGACCGCCGACGATCAGCACGGCAGAGTTGGCCAGGCCGAAGAGGACGACCCAGAAGAAGGCCGGAAGGCCGGTGATGCCGGCTAGTTGGTCGGCGTCGGAGGCGGGCATCCCTCGTCGGGTACGCAGCCGTTGCAGCTCGATCACCGGTCGTACCCCGCCGAGCAGCAGGAACCACACACTCGTCCAGGCGAAGGCGGCCTGCACCTGCGGGCTGGCGTACCACGAGACGGCGAGCACCACCCCGCCGGTGACCAGCAGCGACAGCACCCCGAACAGATTGCGGATCATGACCAGCATGGCCAGCAGAAGGAGCACCGCCAGCCAGAGCAGCAGGGTGATCCGGTTCCCGGCCAGCAGCCATGCCCCGCCCAGGCCGACCAGCGGCGGTGCCAGGTAGCCGGCGAGCAGGGTAAGCACCATCCCCGGGCCGGTGGGGCGACCGGCGGAGAGGGTCAGTCCCGAGGTGTCCGAGTGCAATCGGATGCCGCGCAGTTTGCGTCCGGTGAGCAGCGCGGCCAGGGCGTGACCGCCCTCGTGCGCGATGGTGATCGCGTTGCGGGCGATCCGCCAGGGCAGCCGGGTGCTGACCACCAGCAGCGCGGCCACACCGGTGAGCAGCACCAGCAGCGGGGGCGGGTCGGGCTGCGCGCCGACCAGGCGGTCCCAGAACTCCGTCATGCCCTCGATCGACACCATGGGGCGCGAGCCTACCGGCCGCGTTCCGGCGTCACTGCCGGGCCAACCGCCCGTATCCCGTAGCGCTCGTCGGCGAAATCGTCTCGCCGGGCAACGCGGCCGCCGACCGGATGCTCAAGATGCAGCTCTACGCGATCGCCCAGATTCCCTGGTACCTGTTGGTAGAGCAGGACGGTGACACCCATTCGCTGCGGCTGTACCGGCTCGACGGCGGGCACTACGTCGAGGACCGGGTGGCCAAGGCCGGGGAGACTCTGACTCTCGCCGAGCCGTTCCGGTGGCAGATCGATCCAGCCGCCCTGCGCTGACACCAGGTAGGCTGACGCCACAAGCCGGACATCGAAAATTATCTTTGCCCCTATTGCTCGACCGGGCAGCTCCATCCAAAGATGACTGTCTATTGACCGTCGTCTCAGGAGGACGCCATGGGTCAGGTCAGGTCTTCGCTGCGTCGGCTGACCGCCGCCGCACTCACCATGCTCGCCACCGCCGCCGCCGGGCTCGTCGCCACCGCGACCCCCGCTGCGGCGGCCACCGTGCCCGGCATCGACGTCTCGCGGTACCAGGGCAGCATCAACTGGACCAGCGTCCGCAACGCCGGCATCCAGTTCGCCTTCATCAAGGCCACCGAGGGTACGAGCTACAAGGACCCGAACTTCAACACCAACTACGTCAACGCGTACAACGCGGGGGTGATCCGGGGGGCGTACCACTTCGCCCTGCCCAACGTCTCCTCCGGCGCGGTCCAGGCCAACTACCTGGCCTCCAACGGCGGCGCCTGGTCGGCCGACAGCCGTACCCTGCCTGCCGCCCTGGACCTGGAGGCGAACCCGTACAGCGGCGGCTACTGCTACGGCCTGAGCACCACCGCGATGCGCAACTGGGTGCAGGACTTCCTGAACACCTACCGCTCCCGCACCGGCCGCTACGCGGTCATCTACACCACCACCAGCTTCTGGAACCAGTGCACCGGTAGCTGGAGTGGCCCCTGGAACAACCACCCGCTCTGGATCGCCCGCTGGTCGTCCTCCGTGGGTGCCCTGCCCGCCGGCGCTCCCTTCTGGAGCTTCTGGCAGTACACCGACTCCGGCCGGGTAGCCGGTATCAGCGGGGCCGTGGACCGCAACTACTGGAACGGCGACCGCAGCCGGCTGATCGCCCTGGCCAACAACACCTGACGTACGCCACCGGCGGCGGGCCGCGTCCTGTCGCGGACTCCGGCCCGCCGTCGGTGGCGCTCGTCGTCGTGGGCTCAGGCCCGGCGTCGCGAGGCCAGTACGACCGGCACGGTCATGCCACCACTGCGGGTGACGCTACCTCGGCGGGTCAGGTGCCAGCCGGTGAGCGCGGCCCCGGCCAGCAGCATCAGGCTCATCAGCATCGCGACTCCGGCGGCGGCGACCAGCAGTACGACGCTGCCGAGCACCGCGAGGGTCCACAGTGCCAGCCGGGATCGGGTGTCCCTTCCTCGGTAAGCCATCTCGGCCTCCCTTCCGTCGTCGGAGATCAGATACCCCGATCGACGAAGGGTCATGCCTGTCACTCAGTCCTGACGGTCGGGTACGAACTCCCGGAAGGCGGTCTCGAAGTTCGGCAGCTGCGCTTCCCACTCGCTGTTCGGCACTTCCCAGCGCAGGGCGAAACCCCGGTTGCCGGCGGTGACGAAGCCTCGGTTACGCACCCGGATCTCAACCCCGTTGCGGGTCTGGTACCAGTCCCAGTCGCCGCAGGTCCGCCACTTGCAGTCGAACGACCAGATGTCGATCAGCCGGTAATTCTGCACGCCCCTGACGTTCCTCCGACCCGGCTCAAGCTCTCGCCAGGTGGCGGCCGCGTCCCGTCCTGGGCGATCCGTGCGGTCGATGGTCAACTCGCTGACGCCGTTGGGGTCCCGATACTTCACCCAGGTACTGCCGGAGCTACGCCGCCAACCCTCCGGCACGGGCACCTTGAAGCCGACCGGGTCGTTGCGCATCGTCCAGCCGGCCGGCAGCCCGCCGCTGGTCGGCGCTGCCGTGCTGGGCGAGACCGAAGGGCTGGGCGGGGCGGCACTGGTGGCCGGGGTGTCGCTGGTGGGCGGCGGTGCAGCCGGTTCACTGCTCGCCGGGGCCGAGGCTGTGGGGCTGCCGGTCGAGCCCTGCGGAGTGCGATCGTCATCGCCGTCGTCGCCGGTCAGCAGCGGCACCGCCACCACCAGACCGACCACCAGCAGCGCTACCAGAGCGCCGACGAGCAGCCCACGCCGGTTGCGCTCCGAACGCAGGAAGCCCGAGGTGAAGACAGCGCCGCGGGCCGGTTCCGAGCCCACCGGAGCCGAGGGCAACTGCGCGGTCCCCTGCGATACGACCCGGGTGGCGTCCCCCGCCGTTCCGGAGGTCACCCGGCGGGTGGGTTCGGCAGCTGAGCCCGCTGCCGCCGCACTGTCGTCGTCGGACTGTCCCAAGTCGGGGGGCGTCGTCGCACCACCGGCGTCCACCTGGTCCGTCGATCCCGCCTCGACGGAAGTCTCCGCCCCGGACCCCGAACCCTCAGTGGCCTGCGAGCCCGTCGGCTCGACGACCTCCTCGCCCGCAGCCGAATCGTGCCCCTCCACCCGGGCTGAGCTGCCCGGACCGGAGGCGACCAGAGCGGTGGGTGCGGCGTCCGAACTCGTCGACTCCCCCCGGTCGGAACCGGTGTCGCCAGCGTCCATTCTGGCCGTCGCTGCGGCGTCGGCGGGGACGCCCTTCGTCGACGCCCCGGCGTCCGCGCTCGTCGATCCGGCGGCGGCCGGCGGCGTACGCGGGGCAGGTGGGCTGACCGGGGCGGACGGCTGTTCCCCGGACGGTCGGGGTGCCGGCACCAACGGTGGGCGGGGCTCCCGCGGACCGTTCGGCCCCGGCCGGCGTACGCCATCGAGCAGTGAGATGGTCCGCGCCCGCCGGCCGCTGGCCTTACGCAGCATGCGCTCGGCGGAGTCGGCGGTGATGCGCTCCTGGGGGTCCTTGCGGAGCAAGCCGTTGAGCACGGACTTGAGTGGGCCGGCGTTACGCGAGTGCGGCACCGGCTCGGTGGCCAGCGCGGCAAGGGTGGCGATCGCCGAGGGCCGGGCGAACGGGGACTTTCCCTCCACGGCGGCGTAGAGAGTGGCGCCCAGCGACCACAGGTCGGCCTCCGGCCCGGCGGTGCCGTCGCGGGCCCGTTCCGGGGCGATGTAGGCCGGCGATCCGAGCACCATGCCGGTACGGGTGACGTTCGGATCACCCGGGATGGTGGCCAGCCCGAAGTCGGTCAACACCACCCGACCGTCCGTGCCGAGCAGCACGTTGCCGGGCTTGACGTCGCGGTGCATGATGCCGGCCCGGTGCGCGGCCTTCAGGGCGTTCAGCACCCCCAGCCCGATCTCCACCGCCTGGGCCGATGACACCGGCCCGTCCTCGGCGAGAGTGTCCTGCAACGAACGCGACGCGACGTACTCCATCACGATCCACGGGTCACCGTCGGTGCGGAGCACGTCGAAGATGCGTACCACGTTGACGTTGTTGAGCCGGGCGATGGCCCGCGCCTCGCGCAGCGAGCGCTCCCGCATCTCGCGGCGCTCGTCGTTGGTCAGACCCGGCGGCGGTACGAGTTCCTTGATGGCGACATCGCGGTGCAGCACCTCGTCGCGCGCCTTCCACACCCGACCCATGCCGCCCTGACCGAGCGGCGAGATGAGCCGGTACCGGTCGGCGACGAGCTGGGAGGCGGAAGCGTCTGACATCGCTGAGACGGTACCCGGCAGCGCTCACACCTACACCGTCGGCACGCCATTCTGCGACCAAGGTCAACTTCGGGCCGCGTACGCTGAGTGGCATGTCTGGGGAAGAGCCGCTGTTGCGCATTGTGCGCGGCATACCGACCGCCGAAGAACTGGCCGCGCTGGTGGGTGTGATCGTCGCCCGCCCCCGGCCCGCCGTCGGGCCCACCCCGGCACCGACCTCCACCTGGGCCCGCAGCGCCCGACCGGCAAGCAACGGGCACCTGCCCGGCCCCGGCGCCTGGCGCGTGTCCGGCCTGCCCCGCTGACCCTCCGGCCCGTTTCTCCGGCCTTCAACCGGGGCGCGACCGGCCCGGTACGGGGCTGCCGAGGGCGGCCTGCACCCATTAACCTCACTCAGGGGAATCGGGCCGTGACGGTTGGGAGGGAACGTGATCCCTGAAGAGGACCGACCTGCGTCCTGGTTGGGTGGTTACCGCACCATCGAGGCGGACATTCGCCAGATGCGGGAGTTCGCCGACCGGCTCCGTGCCGAGGTGGAGAGCAACTACACCCCGCATCTGCGGTACATCGCCAACGACATGCTTACCCAGGTGTCCAACCCCGCTGACGCGTTCATCGAGCTGGTGCAGTTCATGCGCGCCCACTGGGAGACCCAGCAGGCCGCCACCAACGCGGTCTGGGGCGTCGGTCACACCACCGGCCACCTGGCGGAAGCCGCCCAGCAGGTGGCGCTGCGTTACGGCGACGCCGACGCCTTCTCCGCAGCCCGGGTCGCCGACATCCAACGCGCCCTGGCCAGCCCCGGCATGACCACCACCGCACCGATGCCGTCGCCGTCATTCGCCGACCCCACCGGCCCCGACCAGCCGGGACCGGTGGTGCTGCCATGAGAGACGTGGGCGTCGGCCGCAGCGGCGGCCTCACCGACTGGTACCTGATGAACGTCGCCGACATGTGGGCCTGCGTGCAGGACCACCAGACCGAACAACACTGGCGACACGTCGCCGGCTGGCGCAAGGTCTGCGACCTGGCCGGCCAGCACCTCACCAGACTCAAGGCCTACCGCGAGGGTCTGGCCCGCGCCTGGCCGCCGGAGACCAACGCCGCCGCCCGGGCGTACGTCACCGAACTGGACAACCTGATCGACCAGGTGCAACGCACCCACGACGCCGCCGCCGCCAACCAGACCGCACTGTCGGCCGCCACCCAGGCCATCACCAGCACCCGCACCGAGTTGAGCAAGATCTACGAGGAGTACGCGGGCAAGCTTCGACAGAAGCGGACCTGGGAAGAGATCGCCGCCGACCCCAAGGCCGCCGCCGGAAGCCGAGCCAGCGAGTCTCCGGTGACCGACGCGGACCTTGAACGCCTCAACATCCGAGCGCGCGGCATCATGTACGGCCTCAGCAGCGAACTCCAACAAGCCCAAGCAATGCTCCGCCAGCCCCCTCCCCCACCCTCCGTGGGCCGAGGCATCAACCAAAACGAACCGAATTTTTACGGCACTGGCGCCGGGCAAATCCCAATCATTCCACCAATCGTTCCTGCTCCTACGCCCACGGCTCGGACAAGATCGGGCAGAAAGCCTCAAGGCGAGCGAACTCCCACCCCCAAGGCTCCAGGAATCGGACCAGTTCTCGGTGAAGCCAGACCTGGCTCCACCACACCGCTAATTCCAGAGCCAACCAGCAAGACAGTCCCGACCACGCCTCCTCCCCCCACCAGCCCGAGCGTCCAACCTGAACCACCACCCCGCCTCGACCACCAGATAGGGCGCCTCGGAGCAGGACAAATAAGGCCCGCACCCATCAGTCAACCAACTTCCGGATCCCGCGCACCGGCTGCGCCTCGACCCGCAGCCAATAATGGAATAATTGGCGGGATTCCCGGAATGATGGCTAGCCCGTCCGCCGCAGGCGCCGCACAGACTCGACGCGTCAATCCAGTCGGGGGAGTAATTGGAGGCGGTGCGGCTGGCACTGCCCCCACTGGTGCGGCAGGTTCGCGGCCTCGAGGAGGCCGAGGAATTCCGAGTACCAACTCTTCCCTCAGCGGCACGCCAGCGACCGGCTGGTTCGGTTCACAGGGAATGGCGGGCACGCGAGGCGTCGATAGCCAAGGCCGTAATACCGACGGGATGGAAAAGTGGGACCCAGATCAGCCCTGGCAAGTAGACCAAGGGGTCCCTCCAGTTGTTAGACCAACCGATGATGACGGCCCAATCGACCCTGGACCCACAATCGGACTCAAATAGATGAGCATCAAGTCACACCTGGCTCGTGCCGGTAAAATTGCCTTAATCGCCGCCATCTTGACTCCTTCCACAGCAGGTGCAGGCTGGGCAGAAGGAACATCTGCAGACGGTGCGGATCTAATCCGAAATGACCAATGGCATCTGACGTACCTCGGCGCCTCCAAAGCACATGAGATCAGCCAAGGCGAAGGTGTCATAGTCGCAGTGCCGGACACGGGAATCGACCCACACCCTGACTTGATAAAAAACTTACTTCCGGGAATCGATATCACGCCAGAAGGCAACAGGGACGGAAGGCGAGACAGCGACGGCCACGGAACCATCCTTGCAGGCCTGATCGTTGCACATGGGAGAGGGTCCACTAAAGGAGCCCTCGGAATCGCCCCAAAGGCGAAGGTTGTGCCCATACGGGTCAGTCTCGACAGCCACCAGGTAAGCACCGATGACCTAGCCCGCGGGATTGATTACGCAGTCAATCAGGGCGCGAAGGTAATCAGCATCTCCATAGCGGCGGGGCCAAATATTAAGCTACAACAGGCCATTGCCTCTGCCCTTCGCGCGGATATAGTTGTTGTTGCAGGGGCCGGCAACAGGCCGCAGGAAGTCCCAGTAGCCTTCCCTGCCGCTTATCCCGGCGTGATAGCCGTAGGCGGGATAGATCGGCTGGGAAGCCAAGCACCCATATCTGTGACCGGTCCTGAAATAGACGTTGTAGCTCCTGCCGAGGAGATACACAGCACAAGTATTGATGGGAAGTACAGTCGCAGTAGAGGCACTTCGGACGCTACGGCGATTGTGGCGGGGGCGGCGGCGTTGGTGCGGGCCAAGTATCCCTATCTGCCTGCGGATGAGGTGGCGCACCGGCTGACTGCCACTGCGATCGACAAGGGGCCGCCGGGGCGGGACGACCAGTACGGCTACGGGGTCATCGATCTGGTGGCGGCGCTGACGGCAGACGTACCGCCGAGGGGTTTTGAGTCGGTGCCTGCGACCTCGCCGGATGCGGCTGGCCCGACCACGGCGGCGGCGGATGGGCCGCGGGCCGAGGGCGGGGGTGACGGTTCGGCGACCGTGCGGGGGTGGGTCACGTTGGGGGTGCTGCTGGCGGCGGGTGGGGTCTGGGCTTTGTTCGCTCGCCACCGCCGCAGGTCCGATGATCCCCCGCCGCGGATCAGTCGCTGACCGCCTACGCGACACGGCGACCGGGGGTGGAGGCGACGGCATGATCGGGTTGGCAACCGGTAACGTCGGCGGGATGCCTGATGTCATGCCGATCCGATTGGTGCTCGCCTCGGCGAGTCCGGCCCGCCGTAAGACCCTGCAAGCCGCCGGCATCGAGCCGGACGTGCTGGTCAGCGGGGTCGACGAGTCAGTTGTCGTGACGGAACGGGCGGAGGATCTCTGCCTGGAGTTGGCCGGATTGAAGGCGCAGGCGGTGCTGGCCCGGTTGCGGCCCGCCGCTGACCAGCGCACCCTCGTGCTGGGCTGCGACTCGGTGCTCGCCTTCGACGGGCAGATCCTGGGCAAACCGGCTGATTCTGCCGACGCTACCGCCCGGTGGGAGCGGATGCGTGGGCGCAGCGGGGTGCTGCACAGTGGGCACTGCCTCCTCGATGTCGAGGCGGGTCGCCGCGCGGAGGCGGTGGCCTCCACGGTGGTGCACTTCGCCGACATCGATGATCACGAGATCGCGACCTATGTCAGGTCCGGTGAGCCGCTCGCGGTCGCCGGGGCGTTCACCATCGACGGGCTGGGCGGGCCGTTCGTGGAACGGATCGAGGGTGATCCGAGCACGGTGATCGGGCTGTCCCTACCACTGCTGCGGCGGCTGCTGGCCGAGCTGGACCTGCGGATCACCGATCTGTGGACGAAGGTCGCGCCGGGCAGCCAGTCGATCGAGCCTCTCGGCTAACGTCCGGGCATGACCCGCAAGTCGATTCCGCTCACCGACGAACTGCACGGGTATCTCGTGGCGCACGGCGCCCCGCCCGACGAGGTGATCCGTGACCTGGCCGAGGAGACCTTGGCCCTGCTGCCGGAGCGTGCCTCCATGCAGGTGGCCCCCGAGCAGGCCGCCTTCCTGACCTTCCTGACCCGGCTCATCGGTGCCCGGCACGCGGTGGAGGTCGGCACCTTCACCGGGTTGTCCGCGCTGGCGATCGCCCGGGGTCTGGTCGATGGTGGGCAACTGACCTGCTTCGACATCTCCGAGGAGTACACGAGGGTGGCCCGCCGGTACTGGGACCGTGCCGGCGTGGCCGACCGGATCGACCTGCGGATCGGCCCGGCCGGGGACACCCTGCGGGAACTGCCGAACGAGCGGTACCTGGACTTCGCCTTCATCGACGCCGACAAGACCGGCTATCCGGTGTACTGGGCGGAGCTGGTGCCCCGAATGCGGCCAGGCGGGGTGATCGCGGTCGACAACGTGCTCCGGCACGGCCGGGTCATCGCCCCGCAGAACGCCGACGACCGGGCCATCGCCGCCTTCAACGACCAGGTCCTGGCCGATGTACGGGTGGAGGCGGTGATGCTGCCGATCGCCGACGGCCTGACCCTCGCCCGGGTGCATTGAGCCAGGGCGAGGGTCATCCGCCAGAGAACCTGTTCTCGTTGCTCAGGCGGTCAGTTGCCGAAGCAGTTCGGCAGAGTCGTGCAACGCCGTCATCTGCGCGAACCGACCGTTACTGACCTCGTAGATGGCGTACTCGACGATTTCGAAGGAGGCGCCGGACGGGGCGACACCTAGCCACTCCTTGACCGGAGTGCCGGTGTTGATCGCGCGTACGGCGATGCGGTCGCGGTCGAACAGCAGTTCCTTGACCTCCCAGTGGAGGTCCGGAACGGCGTCGATGTCCTGCCGCTGGACGGTGAGCACATCATCGCGGGTGCCCATCCTGCCGTTGAGCAGGACCTGGTCGTTGATGAACTCGTGCATCCCGTCGAACTCGTGGGCGTTGAGCGCCGCGACGTAGCGCAGGTACCAGTTGCGGAGATCCTCTTGCGTCTTCATGTCGCCCTACCAGCCCAGTTCGCCGTGTTCGTCGGTGAGAGTCCCGGTCGGACCGTCCACACCGAGCTGCCCCGCTCCAGGTCGCGGGCGCCGAGGTAGACGACGTGGCCCAGGTCGAGAAGCTGCCTGGCGGTTTCGAAACCGATGCCCTTGTTGGCTCCGGTGACCAGTGTGACGGTCATGCAGTTGTTCCAACGCGCCTTCGGCCGCTATCACGAGACCCAGGTGGCCGCCGCCCGTGCCGCGCTCGACCAGCCCAGCGCGTACGCGGCGATCGAGGCCTTTCTGCGCTCAAGCGCCGACGGCCTGACCGCCACCGACCACCCGGCTGGTTGCCTCTCCATCCAGGGCGGCCTGGCCTGCTCGCCGGAGAACGCCGGCATTTCCGAGATCCTGGCCGCCGGTCGCGCCGCCACCGAGCCGGCCTTGGAGGAGCGCCTGTCCCGGGCCGTGGCCGAGGGGATCTGGCGGACGACACGGATGTCCGGGCACTCGCCCGATTCGTGATGGCGCTGAGCGAGGGGCACGCGGTGCACGCCGCAGCCGGGGTCAGTCGCGAGGAGCTTCACGGCTCGGTCGACATCGCCCTGCGGGCCGTCGGCACCCTGCACCGCCGGTGAATCACACGGCAGCGGAGGCCGGGGTCGGCAGGGCCCGGCCGAGTCGTACCGCCAGCAGCGCGGCCAGCGCGATGAAGCCGGGCAACAGCAGAAACGCCAGGTGGGTCCCGACCCCGTCGGCCACCCACCCGAGGGCGACCGGCGCGATCCCGAAACCCACCCCCATCGAGTACGCCGACCAGCCCGCCGCCTGATCCGTGGCGTCTCCGGCGACGGCCAGGGCCAGGGAGATGGCCAGCGGATAGTGCAAGGCGTTGCCCAGGCCCAGCACCACCAAGCCGACGACGGCCAGCCAGCCGACCGAGGCCACCCAGAAGAGACCGAACCCGACCAGGGACACCCCCAACGCGGCCAGCAGGAGGGGTATCGGGCGGAACCGGAGGGCCACCCGGCCGCCGAAGATCCGGCCGACGAACATGCCGGCGACGATCGCGGCCACCGCCGCCGAGGCGGCACCGGGCGCCATTGCGGCGTGTACCCGCAGCACGTCCGCGGTCCACAGGGAGAGGCAGACCTCGATCGAACCGGTGACCGCCATCAGCCCCCAGGCGATCCAGTAGGCCCTGGGTAGCCGCCGCGTACCGGCCGGAGGCGGCACCGGCATCCGGCGGGCCTCGACGACGGCGATCTGCGGTGCGCGTACCCGGGAGGTGCGGGTTGTCACGGCGACCAGGGCGATCAGGGCGACCACGACGGACAGGCCGGGGCGCCAACCCCAGCCGGCGTTCACGGTGTATCCGATCACCAGCGGGGCGAGGATGCCCATGCCGGCGCAGGCGGCGTTGGCCTCGGCCAGGGCTGCGGGAGCGGCCGGTCCGTGCCGGGTGGTGAGCAGCACGTTCACGCCGCTGACCACCAGCATCCCTCCGGTGGCGATCACCACGACGATGGCGAGGGTGGCCGGTAGCGGGCGGAGCAGGGCCAGCCCGCTCACCCCGGCGGCCACCCCGGCCAGCCCGAGCCAGATCGTCGGGCTGCGACCGAACCGACGGGCGACCGGGGCGAACAGTGCGCCGCCGGCCAGCGCACCGGCCGCCAGGGCGGTGCTGTGCAGGCCGGCGACGGCGGCGCTGGTGCCCTGCTCGTCACGCAGCAGGGGCACCACCGGGCCGAACCCGTAGAGGAAGAAGCCCCACAGACCGAGCTGGGCGTACGCCAACCAGGTGATCCGGTCGTGACGGAGGCGTGGCACCCGCCCACGCTACAAGCGGCTGCCGCCTGCCCGACCGGCCCTGAGAGCGAACTCTCCTCCCGCTGAGCCGGGGTGTCAGCGGACGCTGCGGGCGAACTGGCGGGCCGCCCAGTAGACCCCAGCGGCGGCGAGCACCGCGATGATGGTCAGCCCCTGCCAGACCTTGTCGTTGCCGATGTCCCCGCTGAACAGGGCCCGGGTGCCGTCCACCGCCCAGGAGAAGGGGTTCCACTTGGCGATGCCCTGCAACCAGCCGGGTGCGAAGGCCAGCGGGAGCAGGATGCCGGAGAGCAGCAGCACCGGTTGGGCGACCGTGTTCATCAGCGGGGCCAGCGCGTCCTCGCTCTTGACCTTCAGCGCGACCCCGTAGGAGACCGCCGAGGTCATCAGCGCGATCAGGGCGAGCATGAGGTAGGCCAGCAGCAGGTCGCCGATGAACACCCGCAGCTCGAACAGGAGGGCGAGCAGGGTGATGATCACCGCTTGGACCAGCAGCGACACCACGTCGCGCAGGGAGCGGCCGAGCAGCAGGGCCAGTCGGCTCACCGGGGTCACCCGGGAGCGTTCGATCACCCCGGCCCGCAGCTCGGCGATCAGACCGAAGCCCTGGAACAGGCCCCCGAAGATGGCCAGCAGCACCAGCAGACCGGGCACGAAGATCTTGTACGCCTCGGCCTGGGTGGGCGCGTTCAGGGCCGGCTTGAGCAGTGGGGCGAACAGCAGCAGGTACATCACCGGCTGGAAGACGCCGACGAACACCCACACCGGGTTGCGCAGCAGCAGGTTCAGTTGACGCTGGAAGATCAGCCAGGTGTCGCGGGCGAGTTTCATCAGATCTCCTGGTCGGGTCAGGACTCGCGCAGCGAGCGGCCGGTCTTGGTGAGGAAGACGTCGTCGAGGCTCGGGCGGTGCAGTTCGATCGACCTGAGCTCGATTCCGGCGCTGTCGGCCCGGCGCAGGATGCGCGGAATGGCGGTCGCGCCCTCGTCGACGAAGAGGCGCAGGCCGCCTTCCTCAAGCGCTTCCAGCCGGCTGACGTACTCCTCGGTGGCGAGGAGCTTCTCCGCCTCGGCGGCGGCGTTGTGGCCGAGGCCGAGCTGCACCACGTCGCCGGAGATCTCCCGCTTGAGCCCGGCGGGGGTCCCCTCGGCGACCACCTCGCCGTGATCCATGATCGCGATGCGGTCGCAGAGGGCGTCGGCCTCGTCGAGGTAGTGGGTGGTGATGAAGACCGTCATGCCGTCGGTGCGCAGCCGGCGGATCTCGTCCCACATGTGCGCCCGGCTCTGCGGGTCCAGGCCGGTGGTCGGCTCGTCCAGGAAGACGATCTTCGGCTCGTGGATGATGCCGAGGGCGATCTCGACCCGGCGGCGCTGTCCACCGGAGTAGGTCTTGCACTTGCGGTCGGCGAACTCGGTCAGCTGGAAGGCCTCCAGGGCGCGCACCGCCCGACGTTGCGCCTCGGCCTTCGAGATGCCGTACAGCCGGGCCTGGAGCACCAACTCCTCCCGACCGGTGGACTCGTCCCAGGTGCTGCCGCCCTGGGCCACGTAGCCGATGCGGCGGCGTACCTCGCCCGGATCCTTGCGCAGGTCGGCACCGGCGATGGTGGCCTGGCCCCCGTCCGGCTCGATGAGGGTCGCCAGCATCCGCAGGGTGGTGGTCTTGCCGGCGCCGTTCGGGCCGAGGAACCCGAAGATCTCACCCGCCGCCACATCCAGGTCGACCCCGCGTACCGCGTCGACGGTCTTCGTCTCCCGACCGGCCCGGCTGCGGTACGACTTGCGCAGCCCTCTGGTCTCGATCATCGCTTCTCCCCGCTTGAGGCCGCTGTCGGCCACCATCGTCATCGGTAGCGGATCACATCGGTACGACACCACGCCGTATCGATATCGGGCCAATCCGTGCGCCATCCCACAATGAGCGCCCGTTAGGTTTGCCGGTTCGGTCGCTAAACTCCCGGTCAGTAACCCCCGGGAGGAGCCACCAAGGTGCGCAAGGTTCTCATCGCCAACCGAGGCGAGATCGCGGTACGCGTGATCCGCGCCTGCCAGGACGCCGGCCTGGGCAGTGTCGCCGTGTACGCGGACTCCGACCGGGACGCCCTGCACGCCACCCTGGCCGACGAGGCGTACGCCCTGGGCGGTGACACCGCCGCGGAGACCTACCTGCGCATCGACAAGATCATCGATGTGGCGGCCCGCTCCGGCGCCGACGCGGTGCACCCCGGCTACGGCTTCCTCGCCGAGAACGCCGACTTCGCCCAGGCGGTCATCGACGCCGGTCTGACCTGGATCGGCCCCACCCCACAGGCCATCCGGGACCTCGGTGACAAGGTCACCGCCCGGCACATCGCCCAGCGGGCCGGTGCGCCCCTGGTCCCCGGCACCCCCGACCCGGTAGCCAGCCCCGACGAGGTGATCGCCTTCGCGGTCGACCACGGCCTGCCGGTGGCCATCAAGGCCGCCTTCGGTGGTGGCGGGCGGGGTCTGAAGGTGGCCCGGACGATGGAGGAGATCCCGCAGCTGTTCGAGTCGGCCACCCGGGAGGCGGTCGCCGCCTTCGGCCGGGGGGAATGCTTCGTGGAGCGGTACCTCGACCGGCCCCGCCATGTCGAGGCGCAGGTCCTGGCCGACCAGCACGGGAACGTGATCGTGGTGGGCACCCGGGACTGCTCGTTGCAGCGCCGGCACCAGAAGCTGGTCGAGGAGGCGCCCGCGCCGTTCCTCACCGCCGAGCAGCGGGCCCAGATCCACGACAGCGCCAAGGCCATCTGCCGGGAGGCCGGCTACCACGGCGCCGGCACGGTGGAGTACCTGGTCGGCAACGACGGCACGATCTCCTTCCTGGAGGTCAACACCCGGTTGCAGGTGGAGCACCCGGTCACCGAGGAGACCGCCGGCATCGACCTGGTACGCGAGCAGTTCCGCATCGCCGACGGCGAGAAGCTGCGCTTCACCGAGGACCCGGCGCCGCGCGGGCACTCCATCGAGTTCCGGATCAACGGTGAGGACCCGGGGCGCAACTTCCTGCCCGCCCCCGGCACGGTCACCGCTCTGCGGCTGCCCACCGGCCCCGGCGTACGGGTGGACACCGGCATCTCGGCCGGTGACGTGATCGGCGGCAACTTCGACTCGCTGCTGGCCAAGGTGATCGTCACCGGGGAGACCCGGACCGAGGCGTTGGAGCGGGCCCGCCGGGCGCTTTCCGAGATGGTGGTCGAGGGGATGGCCACCGCGCTGCCCTTCCACCGTCTGGTGGTCTGCGATCCCGCCTTCACCGCCGAGCCGTTCACCGTGCACACCAGGTGGATCGAGACCGAGTTCGACAACACCGTGCCGCCGTTCACCGGCGCGGCCGACCCCACCGCCGGCCCCGGCGAGCGGGAGACCGTCGTGGTAGAGGTGGGCGGCAAGCGCCTGGAGGTCAGCCTGCCCGCAGGCCTCACCAGCGGTTCGGCCTCCGCCGCCCCGGCCGCCCGCAAGCCCACCCGTCGTGGTGGTACCGCCGTCAGCGCGGTGGTCGGTGGCGACTCGCTTGCCTCCCCCATGCAGGGCACCATCGTCAAGATCGCAGTGGCCGAGGGGGACACCGTCGCCGAGGGTGACCTGGTGGTGGTGCTGGAGGCGATGAAGATGGAGCAGCCGTTGCACGCCCACAAGGCGGGCACGGTCAGCGGCCTCGCCGCCGAGGTGGGCGCGGTGATCACCGCCGGCGCCGCCATCTGCACCATCTCCTGAGGTGCACCCCTCCGCCGTACGGATCAGCGGAGGGTTTCGGCGGCGACGGCGCACACCGCGGCGGTGAGTGCGGTCAGCACCGGTGAGTCGAGTCGCCAGTGCTGCCAGTACAGCGGGATGTCCACCACCCGGCCCGGGGCCAGGTCCAGGCAGCGGGCGGAGTCCAGGTCCTCGTCGGCGATCTGCTCCGGCACCATCCCCCACCCCAGCCCGAGGCGGATAGCGGCGCTGAAGGCGGGCACCGACGGCACGTAGTGCACCGGTGGGTCCAGGTCGCGACCGGTCAGGGCCTTCAGGAAGCGGTACTGGATGCGGTCCTTGCGGTCGAAGACCACCACCGGTGCGGCGGCCAGGGCCGAAGGGGTCAGCCCTTGCGGGAACCACCGTCGTACCGCCGCCGGGGTGGCCAGGGCCCGGTACCGCATCGCGCCGAGTGGGCGTACCCGGCAGCCCTGCACCGCCTCCCGTTGGGCGGTCACCGCGGCCATCACCGCTCCCGCGCGCAGCAGTTCGGCGCTGTGATCCTGGTCGTCCTGTCGGAGGTCGAAGGAGAGTTCCGGCGAGGCGGGCAGCCGGGCCAGGGCGGCCGGGAACCAGGTGGCCAGGGAGTCGGCGTTGACCACGACGGCCACCCGGGTACGACCGGGGTCGCCACCGAGGGGTCCCCGCGCGTCGGCCAGGGCCTCCCGTTCCAGCAGCGCGAGCTGCCCGGCCAGGCGCAGCAGGGGACGCCCGGCCTCGGTGGCCTGGCAGGGCCGCTGCCGTCGGACGAGCACCTGCCCGACGGCCTCCTCCAGGGCCTTGATCCGTTGACTGACCGCCGAGGGGGTGACATGCAGCAGCCGACCCGCCGCCTCGAAGCTGCCCTCCTCGACCACGGCGGCCAGGGTGCGGAGCTGGGCGGAATCCAGGCCGATCATGAAGCTCAGCTTAACCACCTGAAGAATCTTTAGTTGGACTGATGATCCACTCCACCCCTACGGTCGACCCATGCTCACCTCGGCCGTTGCCGGTTTCACCCTGTCCATCGCCCTCATCGTCGCGATCGGAGCGCAGAACGCCTTCGTGCTCCGCCAGGGCCTGCGCCGGGAACACCTGGTGCCGGTCGTGCTCACCTGCGCGGTGTCGGACGCCCTGCTGATCGGAGTCGGAATCGCCGGGGTGGGTTCGGTGGTGACCGGTCGACCGGAGGTACTCACCGCGATCCGCTGGGGCGGCGCCGCCTTCCTGATCGGGTACGCGGTTCTCGCCGCCCGCCGCGCCCTGCGCCCGAGCGCCCTGACTCCCGCGGACCGCCCCCCGGCCCGGCTGGGTGCGACCCTGGCGGCCTGCCTGGCCTTCACCTACCTCAACCCGCACGTGTATCTGGACACCGTGCTGCTGCTCGGCGGCATCGCCCAGCAGCACCAGCACCGCTGGTGGTTCGGGGTAGGGGCCGCCCTGGCCAGTGTGTGCTGGTTCACCGCACTCGGTGTCGGCGCCTACCGGCTGGCTCCGCTGCTGGCCCGTCCCCGGGTCTGGCAGGTGCTCGACGGCCTGATCGCGGTGGTGATGGTGGCGGTGGCGGTGGCGTTGGTACTGGGCTGAGCGGGTGGTTTCCTCCACCAGCGGCGGCGCGGACGGGCATCGGCGGCGATGATGGCCGGGTGCGTTTCCTCAATGGCGCCACCCCGGCGTACGACCTGACCTACAACGATGTCTTCATGGCCCCGGCCCGATCGGAGGTGGCCTCACGGCTCGATGTCGACCTGGCCACCGGCGACGGTACCGGCACCACCATCCCCCTGGTCGTGGCGAACATGACCGCGGTCGCCGGCCGGCGGATGGCCGAGACGGTGGCCCGCCGTGGCGGCATCGTGGTGATTCCCCAGGACATCCCGATCGAGGTGGTGGCCGAGGTGGTCGCCTGGGTCAAGCAGCGACACCTGGTGTACGAGACCGCCATCGCGCTCGGCCCCACGGACACCGTCGGCGACGCGATCCACCTGCTGCCGAAGCGGGCGTACGGCGCGGTGGTCGTGGTTGACGAGGCCGGTCGCCCGATGGGGGTGGTGACCGAGGCGGACACCGTGGGGGTGGACCGCTTCGCCCAGTTGCGCGACGTGATGTCGGCCGAGTTGCACACCGTGCCGGCGGGCGCGGATCCGGGTACCGGATACGACCGGCTCTCCGTCGGGCGGCGCCGGTTGGCCCCGGTGGTCGACGAGGAGGAGCGGCTGGTCGGGGTACTCACCCGGCAGGGGGCGCTGCGGGCCACCCTGTACCGGCCGGCGGTGGACGAGAAGGGGCGGCTGCGGATCGCGGCGGCGGTGGGGATCAACGGAGACGTGGCCGGCAAGGCGGCGGCACTGCTGGAGGCCGGGGTGGACACCCTGGTCGTGGACACCGCGCACGGCCACCAGGAGCGGATGATCTCCGCCTTGCGGACGGTGCGTGGGCTCGATCCGGGGGTCCCGGTCGCGGCCGGCAACGTGGTCACCGCCGACGGGGTACGCGATCTGGTGGAGGCCGGCGCGGACATCGTCAAGGTCGGGGTCGGTCCGGGGGCGATGTGCACCACCCGGATGATGACCGGGGTGGGTAGGCCGCAGTTCTCGGCGGTGCTCGACTGTGCGACCGCCGCCCGGGAACTGGGCCGGCACGTCTGGGCCGACGGTGGGGTGCGCCATCCCCGGGACGTGGCCCTGGCGCTGGCCGCCGGGGCGTCCAACGTGATGATCGGCTCGTGGTTCGCCGGCACCTACGAGTCCCCCGGGGACCTCTACACCGACGAGGACGGCCGCCGCTACAAGGAGAGCTTCGGGATGGCCTCCGCGCGGGCGGTCAGCGCACGCACCAGTGAGGACAGCCCGTTCGACCGGGCCCGCAAGGCGATCTTCGAGGAGGGCATCTCCTCGGCCCGGATGTACCTGGATCCGACCCGACCCGGAGTGGAGGACCTGATCGACGAGATCATCTCCGGGGTACGCAGCGCGTTCACCTACGCCGGTGCGCGGACCCTGCCGGAGTTTCACGAGCGGGCCCTAGTCGGCGTGCAGAGCACCGCCGGCTACACCGAGGGGATGGCCCTGCCGACGAGTTGGTGAGGGGGCACATCCCCGAAAATACTTTGGCCCCTGACTGTCTGGTATCTAATCTACCGGCATGAAACTGGTCCAACTCAGGGACGTTCCGCTCGGCCGACTGCTGGTAGTCGCCGGGCACCTCACCGGCCAGCGGTGGAACCGCTATCTGGCCGAGGAGCACGGCCTCACCCAGGCCGGGATGGTCACCCTGATGGCCCTCGCCGAGCACGGGGAGCTGCCGCACCGCGCGGTGGCCGAGCTGTGCTTCGTCCGCCCGGCCACCCTCACCGGCATCGTCGACACCCTCGAACGCGACGGCCTGGTGCAGCGACGTAGGGACGGCACCGACCGGCGTACCGTCAAACTGACCCTGACCCCGACCGGCCGTGACCGGGTGGACGCCCTGACCGCGATGATCCAGGCGCGCCGCCCCCTCACCTCGGTCGACGCCGACCCGACCAAGGCGGCCGTCATCCGGCAGTTCCTCCTCGAGGTCATCGGCCAGGAGGAGCCCACCGGCAGAACCGCAGGAGACCCGACATGCTGATCCGGTTGCTGCGCAGCAACCTGCGCCCGTACCGACGGCCACTGGCCATGGTGGTGCTGCTCCAGTTCGTCAGCACCATCGCCTCGCTGGCCCTGCCGAGCCTCAACGCCGACATCATCGACCTCGGGGTGGCCCGGGGAGACACCGACTACATCCTGCGTACCGGCGGTTGGATGCTGGCACTCACCGTGGTGCACATCATCTGCCTGATCGCGGCGGTCTACCTGGGTGCGCACATCGCCATGGGCTTCGGCCGGGACCTGCGGGCGGCACTGTTCGGGCATGTCAACCGCTTCTCCGCCCGGGAGGTGGCCCACTTCGGCGCCCCCTCGCTGATCACCCGCAACACCAATGACGTGCAGCAGGTGCAGATGCTCGTGTTGATGAGCTGCACCATGCTGGTCGCCGCCCCGATCATGAGCGTCGGCGGGGTGGTGATGGCCCTGCGGGAGGATGTCGGGCTCTCCTGGCTGCTGCTGATCTGCGTACCCGTGTTGGCGATCCTGCTGGGCCTGATCATCCGGCGGATGGTGCCCAGCTTCCGGCTGATGCAGACCCGGATCGACACCATCAACCGGGTGTTGCGGGAGCAGATCACCGGCATCCGGGTGGTCCGGGCCTTCGTCCGGGAGCCGTACGAGACGGCCCGGTTCGCCAACGCCAACACCGACCTGACCGCGACCGCCCTGCGTACCGGCCGACTGATGGCGTTGATCTTCCCGGTGGTGATGCTGGTGCTCAACGTCTCCAGCGTCGCGGTGCTCTGGTTCGGCGGTCAACGGGTCGACGAGGGCGCCATCCAGGTCGGCGCGCTGACCGCCTTCCTGCAATACCTGATGCAGATCCTGATGGCCGTCATGATGGCCACCTTCATGTTGATGATGGTGCCGAGGGCGGCGGTCTGCGCGGAACGCATCACGGAGGTGCTGGACACCGAATCCTCCGTGGTGCCCGCCCCGGACCCGGTCGTCGAGGTGACCAGCCGAGCCGAGTTGGAACTGCGCGAGGTGCGGTTCCAGTACCCGGGGGCCGCCGAGCCGGTGCTGCGGGACATCTCCTTCCGGGTGACACCGGGAAGCACCACGGCGATCATCGGCAGTACGGGGGCCGGCAAGAGCACCCTGCTCTCGCTGATCCCCCGGCTGGTCGACGTGACCTCCGGTGCCGTACTGGTCGACGGGGTCGACGTACGGCAGTTGGCGCCGGAGCAACTGTGGAACCGTATCGGGCTGGTGCCACAGCGGCCGTACCTGTTCAGCGGCACGGTGGCCAGCAACCTGCGCTACGGCAACCCGCAGGCCACCGACGAGGAACTCTGGACGGCCCTGGAGATCGCCCAGGCCCGGGACTTCGTCGAGGCCATGCCGGAGGGGTTGGCGGCCCCGATCGCACAGGGCGGCACGAACGTCTCCGGCGGCCAGCGACAGCGGCTGGCGATCGCCCGCGCCCTGGTCCGACGGCCGGAGATCTACCTCTTCGACGACTCCTTCTCCGCACTGGACCTCGGCACGGACGCGCGCCTACGGGCGGCCCTGCGGCCGGTCACCGCCGACGCCGCGGTGGTCATCGTCGCGCAACGGGTCTCCACCATCATCGACGCCGATCAGATCATCGTGCTGGAGAACGGCGGGGTGGTCGGCCTGGGCCGGCACGAGGACCTGCTGACGGCCTGCCCCACGTACGCCGAGATCGTGGCGTCCCAACGCACCACGGAGGTGCCGGCATGACCGAGCGGCGACCCGGGACGGCGGCCATCCCCGCACAGCAACCGGCCGGCGAGAGTACGCCGAGACGACTGCCCGGCGGGGGTCATCGTGGCGGTCCGCACGGCGGCATGGGTATGGGGATGCCCGCCGAGCGTTCGATGAACTTCGGGCCCAGCGCCCGACGCCTGCTGGGCCGACTGCGTCCGCATCGCCTGCACCTGACGGCGGTCATCGCCCTGGCGGTGCTGAGCGTCGGGTTCACCGTGATCGGCCCCAAGGTGCTAGGGCACGCCACCGACCTGATCTTCACCGGGGTGATCGGCCAGCAACTGCCGGCGGGCACCAGCGCCGAGCAGGCCGTCGCCGCGGCCCGGGCGGCCGGCAACGACAACTTCGCCGACATGCTCGCCCGGATGGATGTGGTGCCCGGAGTGGGCATCGACTTCGCCGCCCTGGGCCGGGTGCTGATCTTCGCGTTGGTCCTCTACCTGGCGGCCAGCGTGCTGATGTGGTGGCAGGGGTGGCTGCTCAACGGGGTGGTCCAGCGCACCGTGTTCCAACTGCGGGCCGACGTCGAGGAGAAGCTGAACCGGCTGCCGCTGCCCTACTTCGACCGGCAGCCGCGCGGGGAGTTGCTCAGCCGGGTCACCAACGACATCGACAACATCTCGCAGACCCTCCAGCAGACCCTCAGTCAACTGCTGACCGCGCTGCTCACCGTGGTCGGGGTACTCGGCATGATGTTCTGGATCTCACCGCTGCTGGCCCTGGTGGCGCTGGTCGCGGTGCCGTTGTCGGTGCTGGTGACCGGGCAGATCGCCAAGCGGTCGCAGCGCAAGTTCATCGCCCAGTGGGCCCACACCGGCGAGTTGAACGGGCAGATCGAGGAGGCGTTCACCGGCCACGAACTGGTCAAGGTCTTCGGCCGCCAGCGGGAGGTGGAGGCGGCCTTCCACGCCAAGAACGACGAACTGTTCCAGGCCAGCTTCGGGGCCCAGTTCATCTCCGGGATCATCATGCCGGCGATGTTCTTCATCGGGAACCTCAGCTACGTGGCGATCGCGGTGGTCGGCGGGTTGCAGGTGGCCTCCGGTGCGATGAGCCTCGGCGACGTGCAGGCGTTCATCCAGTACTCCCGCCAGTTCACCCAGCCGCTCACCCAGGTGGCCTCGATGGCCAACCTGCTCCAGTCCGGGGTGGCCTCGGCCGAGCGGGTCTTCGCGGTGCTCGACGCCGAGGAACAGGAACCGGACCCGGCGGTGCCGGCCCGGGTCAGCGACCCGCACGGTCGGGTGGAATTCCACGACGTCTCCTTCCGGTACGACCCGGACACGCCGCTGATCTCCGACCTCTCCCTGGTCGCCGAGCCGGGACACACCGTGGCCATCGTCGGGCCCACCGGGGCCGGCAAGACCACCCTGGTCAACCTGATCATGCGCTTCTACGAGTTGGATGCCGGCCGGATCACCCTCGACGGGGTGGACATCACCACCCTCAGCCGGGACGACCTGCGCGGCCGCATCGGCATGGTCCTTCAGGACGCCTGGCTGTTCGGCGGCACCATCCGGGACAACATCGCCTACGGGCGGCCCGAGGCGACCGAGGAGGAGATCCTCGCCGCCGCCCGGGCCACCTTCGTGGACCGGTTCGTCCGTAGCCTGCCCGAGGGCTACGACACCGTGATCGACGAGGAAGGCAGCAATGTCAGCGCGGGTGAGAAGCAGCTCATCACCATCGCCCGGGCCTTCCTGGCCGAACCCGCACTGTTGATCCTCGACGAGGCGACCAGCTCGGTGGACACCCGCACGGAGGTGCTGCTCCAACGGGCCATGGCGGCCCTGCGGTCGGAGCGGACCAGCTTCGTCATCGCGCACCGGCTCTCCACCATCCGCGACGCCGATCTGATCCTGATGATGGAACAGGGCCGCATCGTCGAGCAGGGCACCCATGCCGAACTGCTCGCGGCCGGCGGCGCCTATCACCGGCTCCATCAGGCCCAGTTCCAGCAGCCGGTCGGCGGCGAGGACCCGGTGGCCGTGCCCGCCTGAGGGTGCCGGGCCGCTGACACGGGACCTGTCAGCGGCCCGGCCGCGGCCGACATCGGGAACGGGGGACCCGACGCACACGGGGCCGCGCCGACAACGGTACGCCGCCGGGCGAGATTCCGGCGACCGTCACCGCACACCAGCCGATTTCGATATTCCCCGCTCAAAGCCGTCACCGGCCACACCACCAGCGAGTGTTGCTGGTCACGACGGGGCAGGGCCCTCCATGGTGACCCCGAACACATCGTCAGGCTCGGTAACTGTCCGAACCGCCCACACCACGAGGGGATCGCGGTGCCCGACCTACTTACCCAGGTGGCGTCACCTGGCTGGGCATACCTCGTGCTGTTCGTGCTGCTGCTGGTGGACGCCTTCGTACCGGTGGTGCCCACCCAGTTGTTGATGATCACTGGCGGCGCCCTCACGGTGTACGGCGGACTGGACCTGCCGCTGGCCATCGGCATCGGCGCTCTCGGGGTGTTCACCGGCGACCTGGCCTGTTACCTGCTCGGCCGCAGCACCTCGCGGCGTCAACCACCTCGCCCGCAGACGCGGGGGCGGACCCGGCGGTTGGCCGGTCGCCTGGCCGCCGGCCTGCGTCGGCCCGGCCCCACGGGGTTGCTGCTCTGCCGGTTCGTGCCGGGCGGCCGGATGACGGTCTGCTTCGCCTCCGGTCGGGGCCGGTATCCCCTGCGACTGTTCCTGCCCTACACCGCCCTGGCGGCGACCGCCTGGGCCTCGTACGGGGGTCTGGTGGGACACCTGGGCGGGGCGGCGCTGACCGGGTCGACCTGGCGGATGTTGGTGATCGCGGCGGTGGCCGCCGGTGGGTTCGCCCTGACCGGCTGGGCCCTGGCGGCGATCGCCGCCCGGTTCACCCCGGCACCGGCCGAACTGCCTGCCGACTGAGCCGACCGGGCGGTCACCCTGGGGGTGATGCCGGATGGCCTGTCGGGGTGCACCCGGGGTCGAATTTCGGTGCTCGTCCCGGATCCCTCTGGGGTGGGTTCGGCGACAGGCTGAGCCATGCCTGGAATCCGGAACATCGGTGCACTGGCCCTCGGGGGGATCGCCCTGGCCGCACTGCTCGCCGTCGTCGGCCATCTTGCCGTGCGGGACCTGGACCCGATGCGCCTGACCGTCAGCGACTACGCGGTCTCCGACTCCGGCGGAGCCATTCACCTGGCGATGGTGACCCTGGCGGTGGCCTCGGCTCTGCTGGTACCGGCCCTGCGCCGCCTGGCCGGACCGGGCGGTCGACTGGGCACGGCTCAACTGCTGCTCGCGGTGTGGGCCGGTGGGCTGCTGATCGCCGGTCTGGTGCCGACGAATCCGCCCGGCACCGAGATGGGCACCGCCGCCCACGTACACCGGTACGCCTCCGTGCTGGCCTTCCTGGCCCTGCCCCTGGTCGGCTGGCTGCTCGCCGCCCACCTGCCCGCCGGAAGCCGTACCGGCCGGTGGTTGCGGATGCTCGCGGTGGCCAGCCTGCTGCTGGCCGCCGCCCAGGTCTGGTCGGCCTATCCCGGTGACCGCGCCCTCTACGGCCTGATCGAACGGGCCCTCATCCTCACCGAGGTCGGCCTGCTCGTGCTGCTGGCCACCGCCCTGCCCACCCCCGGTCGGAGGCGGACAGGGCGGCCGCCGGCGATGCAGGTCACTCCAGCTCGTGCAGCATCAGTTGGCGGGCGGCCTCGGTGATCGAGCCGGAGAGGCTGGGGTAGATCGTGATGGTCTGGGCCAGCTCGTTGACGGTCAGGTTGTTCTCCACCGCCATGGTGATGGGCAGGATCAGCTCGCTGGCCTTGGGAGCCACCACCACTCCGCCGATCACCTGGCCGCTGGCCGGGCGACAGAACAGCTTGACGAAGCCGTCGGCCATCTCGTCCATCTTCGCCCGGGCGTTGCCGTCCAGCGGCAGCATCACCTGGCGGGCCGGCACCTTGCCGGCGTCCACCTCGTCCTGCGAGACCCCGACCGTGGCCAGTTCGGGATCGGTGAAGACATTCGCCGAGACCGTACGCAGCCGAAGGGGCCGCACGGCCTCGCCGAGGGCGTGCCACATGGCGATCCGGCCCTGCATGGCGGCGACGCTGGCCAGGGGCAGCACCCCGGTGCAGTCACCGGCCGCGTAGATGCCGGGCACGTTGGTACGGGAGACCCGGTCCACCGTCACGTAACCGCCCCGGGCCAGTTCCACGCCGTACTCGGCCAGCCCCAGCGCCTCCGTGTTCGGGATCGAGCCGACCGCGATCAGGGCGTGCGAGCCGTACACCTTGCGGCCGTCGGAGAGCTCGACCTCGACGCCGTCGGCGGTACGGCGGACCCCCTCGGCGCGGGAGTTGTTCAGGATGCTCATGCCCCGGGCCCGGAACACCCGCTCGATGGCCTGCGCGGCGTCGGCGTCCTCGTGCGGCATCACCCGGTCCCGGCTGGAGACCAGGGTGACCTGCACACCCATGGCCAGGTAGGCGCTGGCGAACTCGGCGCCGGTCACCCCGGAACCGACCACGATCAGGTGCTCCGGCAGCTCCGGCAGGTCGTAGACCTGTCGCCAGGTCAGGATGCGCTCGCCGTCCGGCACGGCGGTGGGCAGCTGACGGGGGGTGGCCCCGGTGGCGACCAGCACCGTCGAGGCGCCGATCGCGTACGCGGCCTCCTCGCCGTGCGGGGTGACGATCACCCGGTGGGTGTGCCCCAGGGTGTCCTCGCCCATCCGGGCCCGCCCGGAGACGAAGGTGACCCCGGCCTTGACCAGCTTGGCGTGGATGTCACTGGACTGGGCCAGGGCCAGCCGCTTGACCCGCTCGTTGACCGTCCGGGCATCGACCGTCACGGCCTCCAGGCCGTCGGAGTGCACCCCGAAGACCTCGGTGTCGCGGTACCCGGTCACCACCTCGGAGCTGGCGATGAAGGTCTTGGACGGCACGCAGTCGGACAGTACGCAGGCACCCCCGGCGCCTTCGTCCTCCACGACTGTGACATCGGCGTCCAACTGGGCCGCCACCAGCGCCGCCTCGTAGCCCGCCGGCCCTCCGCCGATGATCACGATCCGGCTCACCACGACCGCCCCTCATCCATGCTCACAGTGACTTTCTTCTCCCCGGTACGTGCGACACGCACTGTCGTATTCTCCCCCGGGCGCCTGCCGGGCTATCGTCATCGCCGTGCGTCATTACGCCGCCTACGGCTCGAACCTGGACCCTGCTCGGATGCGCGCCTACTGCCCGCATTCGCCGATGGTGGGCATCGGCTGGCTGGAGGGCTGGCGCCTCACCTTCGCCGGTGAAGATGTCATCGGCTGGGAGGGCGCGGTCAGCACGGTGGTCGAATCGCCCGGCGACCGGGTCTTCGTGGCGCTCTACGACATCCATCCGTACGACGCGGCCCAGCTCGACGAGATCGAGGGGGTCACCGCCGGCACCTACCGGAAGCTGACCGTACGGGTGTCGACCCTGGACGGCGACGTGACCGCCTGGGTGTACGTGTTCGACGGCTACGAGGGCGGGCTGCCCACCTCGTGGTATCTGTCCGAGATCGCGAACGCCGCCGAGAAGGCGGGCGCGCCGGACGACTACGTCCTCGAACTGCGGTCCCGCCCCACCGGCACCGCATCGGCGTAGCGCGTCTCCCACACCCTCAGTCTGCTACCGGCCGCCGACACGGCGGGCGTCGACCCCGGAACCCGGGCGATCTGTCCCGGTCAGCCCGCTTTATCCCCCGTCCGGTAGGGTGCCCGGGCCGCTGGGCGCCCCCGGGTGGTGTCGGGCCGACCGGCCTGCGGGCGGTCCGGGCGGTCAGCTCTCGGTGCGGGTCCGGGCTGTCGCCAGCAGTTCCACCAGTTCCGCGCCGCCGGCGGGACCGAGGGCCACGAAGGCGGGTGCCACCAGGCGGTCGGTCACCGCCTCGGCCCACAACCGCCGCCGCACCAGCGGCCCGACCGGCGGGTACGGCGGTGGCCACCCGCAGGCGATCGCCCCGCTCTCCCCCTCCGGCCCGGCGAGCACCGCTTCCAGCGGGGTCATCCCGCTGGCCCGTACCGCCACCAGATGGGCACCGGTGAAGTGCTCCCGCAGCAGGCGCAGCCCGGCGGCCAGTCGGCCGGCCGGGGTCACGGCCGGCGAGGGCATGGCCCGCCAGGCCGCGAACAGCGGCATGGCGCTGGCGTCGGCCGCCGTCACGGCCCGCTCCACCAGGTCGACCAGCCGGTCCAGGTGGGGCAGGTCGGCCAGCCGGTCCTCGCCCCAACGGCAGCACTCGGCCAGGCTGGCGGCGGCCACCTCCAAGGGGCGTACCGTCCGGGCGGCGCCCTCCCAGCCGTCGGCCACCGCCTCCGGGGCGATGAAGCCGAGGGCCGCGGCGGCCGTCTCGGCGCGTACGTCCCCCAGGGCACCGGCCCGGCCGGTGATGTAGAAGGCCCAGCCCGAGATGCCGAGCAGCCGGGCCCGCCGCAGGGTGCTGGGGCACCGGCCGTACGCCTCACCCAGGGCGAGCACCGCAGGCTTGCTGGCCGCCGCCACCTGTTCCGGCGTCATCCCCAGCCACCCGAGGGTCCGTCCGTCAGGGAGCGCGCCGATGGTCCGTCCATGGGACATCAGTCTGCCCCGCCACCGGCCGAGCCGGCATCCTCCTCCTCGGCGTCCAACGCCTCGACGGCGGCTTCGACCTCACCGGTGCGGCGGCGGGCCGCACCGGCGGCCCGTTCGGCCGCCCGGCGGGCCAACCGGGCCCGGCTGAGTTCCTGCTCGGCCACGGCCCGTCGGCGCTCCAACTCGGCCAACTCCGCTTCCAGTCGGTCCAGGGCGGCGGCGCCGTCCCGCTCGGCCGCCGCCGCGCCCGCCAACTCCTCCTCGGCCCGGTCCTGGTCGGTACGGGCCCGGTTCAGCTCCTTGGCCAGGGCCCGACGGCGGCGCTCGCGCTCGGCGCGGGCCGCCCGCTGGGCCTGTTCGGCCCGCAGCGCGCTGCCCTGGGCGGGCTGTTGTCGCGGCGGTACGGCCGGCGGCTCCTGCCCACCGGTCACCAGGCGCAGTTGCGGCCGGGGTACCTCACCGAAACCGGCGTAGTGGGCGGAGCGCAGCAGGCGACCGGAGCGGATCTGCTCGGCTACCTGGGCGTCGGACAGGGCGGCGTTCAGGGTCGCCTCGACCTCGGCCAACGGCAGCTTCCCGCTCGACGGGGCCCCCTCGACCTCGGCGGCCAGCCGGCGTACCTCGGCGACCAGGGCAGCCACCACGGCCCGCCGCTGCGCGGACAACTCCCGCAGGCGCGGGCCACGCAGCTCCCGCTGCGCGGTCCGCAGGGCCTCGGCCAGCTGCACCAGGTCGGCCACCAGCTCGGGCCGCTCCAGGGCCAGCAGGTTCACCAGCCAGGCGGCGACGGTGGGCCGACGCAATCGGGCGATCTCCCGGGCGGCACCCGGATCTCCGGCACGACGGGCCTGGGCCACGGCGGCGTCCCGGGCCGCGACGAACCGGTCCGGCGGCGTCCGGTAGAGCTGCTCGACGAGGTCGGGCGCCGATTCGGGCATCGGGCTCAGCCGTCGATCCGGCTGCCCGGCTCCAGCCGTCGGTACTCGCTGCCCGACAGGGCCGTGTACTGCCGGTCGAGCACCATCAGGCCGTTCGCGTTGAGCAGGCCCTCGTGCAGGGCGAAAACCCGGCGCGGAGCGACCGCGCGGATGAAGTCGACCACCTCGGAGAACTTCGACCAGGGGGCGTGGATCGGCGCGAAGAGGGTGTCCACCTGCACGTCCTCGGGCGCGTAGAGGGCGTCGCCGGGGTGGTAGACGACCTCGTTGAACAGGTACCCGATGTTGTCGATCACCGGGATGTCGGGGTGGATCACGGCGTGTCGACCGCCGTAGGCACGTACCGGCACCCCGGCGGCGGTGAAGGAGTCCCCGGGGCGTACCGGGCGCAGCGCCTCGGCCGCCTCACCCAACATCCCGGACAGCGACTCCGGACCGTGGATGACGAAGGGGCGCCGTTCCAACTGCCGGTTGACCGCCTCGGCATCCAGGTGGTCGGTGTGCTCGTGGGTGATCAGCACCGCGTCTGCGCCGTCCAGCGCCACTGCCGATTCGCTGAATATGCCCGGATCGACGACCAGCACCGCCCCGTCGTGCTCGATCCGCACGCACGAGTGCGCGTACTTGGTGATCCGCATCGTGATGCCTCCCATACCGAATCGTGATGTCTCCAGCGCAGTCTGCCGGAACCCGTCAGGTGGTGCGGCACGTCCCACCTATCGCCCCACCGCGGGTCCAGGAAAGGGGAACGGGGATGGAACTGCAAGGAGCACGCCGAGCCGCCACTGCGGCGGTGGGCGCCCTACTGGCCCTGCTGATGCTCGCCGGGTGCGGCAGCGGCGACTCGGGTGGCCACGACTCGGCCGCGGCCGACGAGCGGGCCGCCGGACCGGCCATGGCCGAACGGGAGCCGGCCGGTGAGCCGGCCCCGGGCGGGGCGGGTGCGGCGACGGACACCCGGGTCGAGCAACGCGCCATCATCTACACCGGATCGCTGGAGGTCCGGGTGGACGATGTGGAGGTCGCGGCCCGGGAGGCCGTGGCGGTGGCGACCCGAGCCGGTGGCTTCGTCGGCGGTGACCGGCGTCGCAGCGCGGCGGCGGACGCGGTCGCGGAGTTGGAGCTACGGGTGCCGGCCGACCGGTTCCACCCGGTGGTGGAGGAACTCGCCCGGCTGGGCAGCCAGCAACGTCGGACGATCGAGACCCAGGACGTCACCGAGGAGACCGTCGACCTGGACGCCCGGATCGCCACCCAGCGGGCCCGGGTGGACAGCGCCCGGCGGTTGCTGGCCCAGGCCGACTCGATCAGCGACCTGATCAGCCTGGAGAACGAGCTGGGACGCCGAGAGGCCGACCTGGCCTCGCTGGAGGCGAAGAAGCGGCGACTGGCCGACCTGACCGCCCTGTCGACGATCACCGTCTCCCTGGCCGGTCCGAACGCGAGCACCGAGGAGGACGATCAGCTCGGCTTCCTGACGGGGCTCAGCGGCGGCTGGAAAGTCTTCCTGACCTCGATGACCGTGCTGGTCACCGTGCTCGGCGCGGTCCTGCCGTGGCTGCTGGTGTTCGGCGTACCGCTGGGGTTGCTCTGGTGGTGGCACCGGCGGCGGCGCGGCCACCGGCCCACCGAGCCGGCCCTGGTAGCGCCGATCGGGGCACCGCCACCGCCGGGAGTGACCGGGGGCGGGGTCAGCGCAGCGCCGCCAGTGCCTGGAGCGCGGTCTGCACCATGAGCCGTACGCCGGCCGGGATGGCCCGCTCGTCCACGTCGAAGGACGGCCGGTGCAGGTCCACGTTGGGCCCGGCCCGGCCGACTCCGAGTCGGGCCAGGGCTCCGGGGACGTACTCCAGATACCAGGAGAAGTCCTCGCCGCCCATGCTCTGCGGGGTCTCCGCGACCCCCTCCGGGCCGAGGGCGGCGATGGTCGCCGCGGTCAGCACGCTTATCGCCTGAGCGTCGTTGCTGACCGGCGGACGGCCGCGCAGGTACTCGATGTCGACCGTGGCGCCGGTCGGGGCCAGGACGTCACGGACCACCTGGGTGACGATGTCCGGGGCACCGTGCCAGGTGTCCCGGTCCATCACCCGCAGGGTGCCGGACGCGGAGGCCTCGGAGGGAATGACGTTGTACTGGGTGCCGGCGGAGGCGTGGCCGAAGACCAGCAGCAGGCCGCTGTTCGCCGGCACCCGGCGGCTGACCAGGGCGGGCACCTCGGTGACCAGCCGACCCAGGGCGTCGACCAGGTCGACCGTCAGGTGTGGACGAGCGGTGTGGCCCCCGGGCCCGGTCAGCCGTACGGTGACGTTGTCGGCGGCGGCCGTGATCGGGCCGATCCGCAGGCCGATCCGGCCCACCGGCAGGCTCGGGTCGCAGTGCAGCGCGAAGATCTGCACCACGTCGTCCAGACCGCCGGCCTCGATCACCTCCAGCGAGCCGCAGGGCAGGATCTCCTCGGCGGGCTGGAAGATCAGCCGGACCCGGCCCGGCAGCTCGCCCTGGTCGGCGAGCTGGGCCAGCATCATGCCGACGCCGAGCATGACCGTGGTGTGCACGTCGTGACCGCAGGCGTGGCAGACCCCGTCCACTGTGGAGCGGTACGGAACCTCCTTGGCGTCGGCCAGCGGCAGCGCGTCGATGTCGGCGCGCAGGGCGATCACCGGGCCGTCCGGGCGGCCGTTGATGTCGCAGATGACCCCGTTGCCCTTGGGTAGCAGGCGCGGACTGAGCCCGGCCAGGGAGAGTTCCCGGGCGATCAGGGCGGCGGTCTCGAACTCCTCGCCGGACAGCTCCGGATGCGAGTGGAGGTGACGGCGGGTGGCGATCAGGCCCGGCACCCGCAGCGCGAGCAGGTGGTCCAGCTCGGCGGGCAGGGGCTGGCCACCGGGCGGCGGCACCAGCTGCTCGCCGGTGGGCATCGTCAGCGCAGTCGTCACGTCGAAATCTCGATCACTAGAGATGGATGGATCATCGGGGACAGCAGACAGGGTAGACCTTCGATGGTGACTCTGCGCAACTTCGTTCCGGTGATCGTCGGACCGCACAGCGTCACGTATGCCCTGCTGAGAGCCCCCAGAGCGGAGCGAGACAGCAGGTAGATCGCCGTTGAACGACCTCATCCGCCCCCCACCTCCTACAACCTGTAACCGGCCGGTCGAGCCGAAAAATCCGTTGATGGGTTTTCCGAATTGTCGCATTAGTCGCTCGATCAACTGACCCTACGACAATTACCCGACCACAGCCGGCGACGGGCGCACCGTGGCACGTTCACACGTACGGTCACCCCCCGACCGGACACGGTGTGCGTCAAAGATCAGCCGGGAGGGCCCGCCGGAACCCTGCCGAACGGCATACCCCGCCCGGCGGCCCTCCACTCGGCGCTACGGAAAGTCAGAACCGGTCGGTCGGCTGGTATCGGCCCCACACCTCGCGCAGCGCCCCACACACCTCACCGACGGTGGCCCGCAGCCGCAGCGCCTCCTTCATCGGGTACAGCACGTTGGCGCTGCCCTTGGCGGCATCCTGAAGGTCCGTCAGGGCCTGCTGCACGGCGGCGTTGTCGCGCTCGGCGCGCAGCCGGGCCAGCCGCTCGGCCTGGGCCGCCTCGATCGCCGGGTCCACCCGCAGCGGCTCGTACGGCTCCTCGGCGTCGACCGTGAACCGGTTGAGCCCGACCACCACCCGCTGCCCCGAGTCGATCTCCTGGGCGATCCGGTACGCGGACTGCTCGATCTCCCGCTTCTGGAAACCCGCCTCGATCGCCTCCACCGACGAGCCGTGCTCGAAGACCCGGGCCATCAGCGCGTCCGCCGCCGCCTCGATCTCCGAGGTCATCGCCTCCACCACGTACGACCCGGCGAAGGGGTCGACCGTGGCGGTCAGGTCCGTCTCGTACGCCAGCACCTGCTGGGTCCGCAGCGCCAGCCGGGCCGCCTTCTCGGTGGGCAGGGCGATGGCCTCGTCAAAGCTGTTGGTGTGCAGCGACTGGGTGCCGCCGAGCACCGCCCCGAGCCCCTGCACGGCCACCCGGACCAGGTTCACCTCGGGCTGCTGGGCGGTCAGCTGCACCCCCGCGGTCTGGGTGTGGAACCGCAGCATCATCGACTTCGGGTTCTTCGCCCCGAACTCGTCGCGCATCAGTCGGGCCCAGATCCGCCGGGCCGCCCGGAACTTGGCGACCTCCTCCAGCAGGGTGGTCCGGGCGACGAAGAAGAACGACAGACGGGGGGCGAAATCGTCCACGGCCAGCCCGGCGGCGATCGCGGCCCGGACGTACTCGACGCCGTTGGCGAGCGTGAAGGCGATCTCCTGCACGGGCGAGGCCCCGGCCTCGGCCATGTGGTAGCCCGAGATGGAGATGGTGTTCCACTTCGGCACCTCGCTCCGGCAGTAGCCGAAGGTGTCCGCGACCAGCCGCAGGGAGGGCTTCGGCGGGAAGATGTAGGTCCCCCGGGCGATGTACTCCTTGAGGATGTCGTTCTGGATGGTGCCGTTCAGGGCGGCGCCCGGCACCCCGTTCTCCTCGGCGACCAGTTGGTAGAGCAGCAGCAGCACCGAACCGGGGGCGTTGATCGTCATCGAGGTGGAGACCTGGTCCAGCGGGATGCCGTCGAACAGCAGCCGCATGTCCTCGATCGAGTCGATGGCCACCCCGACCTTGCCCACCTCGCCGGAGGCGATCGGGTCGTCGGAGTCGTACCCCATCTGGGTGGGCAGGTCGAAGGCGACCGAGAGGCCCATCGTCCCGGCCCGCAACAACTGGTGGTACCGCGCGTTGGACTCGGTGGCGGTGCCGAAACCGGCATACTGGCGCATGGTCCACGGGCGAGAGGTGTACATCGTGGGGTACACGCCACGGGTGTACGGATACTGGCCCGGGGTGCCCAGTCGGGAGTCCAGGTCACCGGGAAGGTCGTCGACCGTGTAGACGTCCTTGACAGGGAAACCGGATTCGCTCGACCGCCGTTCACTCATCACCGGATGGTAGGCCGAACAGGTCGATCAGCGGGGTGAGGGGGGACACACATTCCCAGGTCGACAACGCAATGACGAGAGGTGAAGGGCCATACACGTACCGTTCGGTACGGTAAACGTCCGTCGCGGCGGGTTTCGCATCGGGCGTCTGAACCAGCAAGATAGGGGGGTTGTGTCCCAGCCCTCTCGACTTCCCCCGGTGGCTTTTCTGTGACTCAGATCCCAACGTGGAGCGGCGGACCAGTCAGCACTCCCACCAATGGACGCGCGACACCCGGCACCGTCATCGGTGACCGCTACTCGCTGCGATCGGCGGTGGGCAACGGTGGCATGGGCACGGTCTGGCGAGCCACAGACACGCTGCTGCGCCGCGACGTGGCCGTCAAGGAGGTCGTCCTACCGCCGGGGCTGGCCCCCAGTGACCGCGACGCGATGTACGAACGCACCCTGCGCGAAGCCCGCGCCGCCGCCGCCATCGCCCACCCGGCCGTCGTGCAGGTGTACGACGTGGTGACCGAGGCGGGTCGGCCCTGGATCGTGATGGAGCTGCTGGACGCCCGCAGCCTGGCGGACATGGTGATCGAGGACGGGCCGATCGCCCAACGGGTGGTCGCCAAGATCGGCATCGCTCTGCTCGGTGCCCTGGAGGTGGCCCACGCGATCGGTGTGCTGCACCGCGACGTCAAGCCGGCCAACGTGCTGATCTGCTCCGACGGCAGGTGTGTGCTCACCGACTTCGGGGTGGCCCGGATGCCGACCGACGTGCAGCTCACCACGCCGGGCATGGTGCTCGGCTCACCGCACTTCATCTCGCCCGAGCGGGCCATGGGGCAGGAGTTCGGCCCGCCCAGCGATCTGTTCTCCCTCGGCGTGACCCTCTACACCGCGGTGGAGGGTCGGCCCCCCTTCGACCGGGGCGACCCGATCGAGACCATGCACGCCGTGGTCGAGGACCCACCGGCCCCGCCGCAGCGCAGCGGCCCGCTGACCCGGGTGCTGATGGGCCTGCTGGAGAAGGACCCGGCCCGCCGACTCGACGTGCACACCGCCCGCGCCATGCTGCGCGAACTGCTCGCCGGCCCGCTCAGCAGCAACGCCGCCGCGGTCAACTCGATGACCGACCCGTACTCGGTGATGCAGATGCCGCAGCAGCCCGCGGCGATCAGCGCCCCACCCACCCCGGCCAAGGGCAAGCCCTCCGGCCAGATCGGCGGCTCGGCGATGCTGGCCCCCGGCGAGTCGCTGACCGACCGGCTGGCCGCGCTGCGCCGGGGGGAACGCCCCGGCCAGACCACCCCGGTCAACGCCGTTGCGATGGAGGAGACCAGCGCCGACACCCTGGCCCGACCGGCACAGCACGGCGCGATGTCCCCGCCACCGATCGGCCGGACCTACGGCGGCGGTGCCGACGCCACCCAGCACATCGGCGGCGCGGCGGCGACCCAGCGGATCGGCGGTGCGGACGCCACGCAACGGTTCGGCGGAGCCGAGGCCACCCAGCACATCGGCGGGGCGGACGCCACGCAACGCGTGGGGCCGGGGGCGTTCGGTTATGGCGGCGGGCAGCCGGAGGCCACCCAGCACATCGGCGGTGACTACGGCGGCCAGTGGCCGGCCGCACCCAGCCAGCCGTACGGTGCCCGGCCGACCCCCACCGGCGGCAGCCCGATGGACAAGGCGAAGGCAGCCGGCACCCAACTGGTCGGCACCGTCAAGGGCTGGCCGCGCAAGATGCAGCTCGCCGCGGCCGGCGGCCTGGTGCTGATCCTGCTGATCGGGATCGTGGCGCTCTCCGGCGGCGACGACTCGTCACCGACCACCCCGGTCGCCGACCCCTCCCCCTCCGCCGACGCGGGACCCGGCATCGAGATGCAGGAGCACTCGGGGCGCGGAGTGCAGGTGCTGGTGCCCAAGGGCTGGAAGAAGGCCAGCGGTGGCGTCTATGTCGACTACACCGACCCGGAGGACAGCGGCCGGCGGGTACGCATCCTGAACGAGGAGTGGCGTGGCGACTCGGCTCGCTGGGCGCAGAGCGCCGAGAACTTCCTGAAGAGCAGGTCGACCTCCTGCGCCAAGCCGTACAACCAGATCTCGATGGAACAGAAGGAACTGGCCGGTAAGCCGTCGGCCGAGTTCGAGTACACCTGCGGCCAGGGCGACAGCATGCGGCACGGGATCTGGCAGGGGGTGGCCCACGAGGGCCGGATGTACTCCTTCTACCTGACCGCGACGGACTCCCGCTTCGAGGAGAGCAAGCCAATCTACGACGAGATGGTGAAGTCGTTCCAGCTCACCAACGCCGGCTGAGTCGGGGCGAGGGCCCGTGGTGATCCGCCGTCGTGCTATCAAGAGCCAATGGCGGCGGACACCGAAGACCTAGACAGCATTCGCGAGCGGGCCGAGCGTTGGCTCGCCGACGATCCGGACCCCGCCGACCGGGCGGAACTGCGGGCGGTGCTCGACGACCTTCCGGCCAGCGCGCCGGAGTTGGCAGACCGGTTCGCCGGACCGCTGACCTTCGGCACCGCCGGCCTCCGCGGCCCGCTGCGCGCCGGCCCGAACGGGATGAACCTCGCCGTGGTCACCCAGGCCGCCGCCGGGCTGGTCGCCTGGCTGGCGGCCCAGGGTGGCACCGGCCCCCTGGTGATCGGGTACGACGCCCGGCACGGCTCCCGGCAGTTCGCCGAGCGGACCGCCCAAGTGGCCACCGGGGCGGGACGGCCCGCCCTGCTGCTCCCCCGGCCCCTGCCCACCCCGGTGCTCGCCTACGCGGTCCGGCAACTCGGGGCGGTCGCCGGCGTGATGGTCACGGCGAGCCACAACCCGCCCCAGGACAACGGCTACAAGGTCTACCTCGGCGCCGAGTTGGGTGGGGAACTGGGTGCCGGGGCACAGATCGTGCCGCCGGCCGATGCCGGCATCGAGGCCGCCATCCGGGCTGTCGGTCCGCTCGCCGAGGTGCCGCTCGGTCCTCCCGGCCAGGTACTCGGTGACGAACTGGTCGCCGGTTACGTGGCCCGCGCGGTCGAGGTGCTGCCGGCGAACGGTCCACGCGAGCTGAGGGTGGTGTACACCCCGCTGCACGGCGTCGGCGCGGCCGTGCTCACTGCGGCCTTCGCCGCCGCCGGGTTCCCGGTCCCCGGGGTGGTGCCCGACCAGGCCGAACCGGACCCGAACTTCCCCACCGTCAGCTTCCCCAACCCGGAGGAGCCGGGCGCGGTGGATCTGCTGGTCGCGCTCGCCGAGTCGACCGATGCCGACCTGGCCATCGCCAACGACCCCGACGCCGACCGCTGCGCCGTCGCGGTCCACGACGGCACAGGCTGGCGGATGCTGCGCGGCGACGAGTTGGGGGTGCTGCTCGCCGACCACCTGATGCGGCGCGGAGTGACCGGCCTGTACGCCACCACAATCGTGTCCTCGTCACTGCTGCGCGCGATGTGTACCGCCCGGAACCTGCCGTACGACGAGACGTTGACCGGGTTCAAGTGGATCGTCCGGGCCGGTGGCGGAGCCGAGCCGCTGGTCTTCGGCTACGAGGAGGCGCTCGGCTACTGCGTGGCCCCCGAGCACGTCCGGGACAAGGACGGCATCACCGCCGCCCTGACGGTCGCCGAGTTGGCCGCCGGCCTCAAGGCACAGGGCCGCACCCTCACCGACCGGCTGGACGAGCTTGCCGCCGAGTTCGGCGTACACCACACCGACCAACTCTCCGTACGCGTCGACGACCTGCGCCTGATCGCCGACGCGATGGCCCGAATCCGCGCCGCCACCCCGACCACCCTGCTCGGCCACCCGATCACCGAAGCACAGGACCTGCTCCCCGAAGCAGACGTGATCATCCTCCGCACCGACACCGCCCGGGTGGTGATCCGCCCCTCCGGCACCGAACCCAAACTCAAGGCGTACCTGGAGGTGGTGGAGCCGGTCACGGACGGCGACGTCGCGGCAGCCCGCTCCCGCGCCGCCCAAGCGGTTGCGGCCCTACGCACCGAAACCGCCACCGCTCTGGGCATCTAACCCACCCCGCCTTTGTCGCGTTGATCATGAGGTTGGCGGCACCGCAGAGATCAACGACTGCCGCCAACCTCATGATCAACGCGACAAAGGGCGGGGGTGGGGTGGGGTGGGGTTAGAAGCGGGGCATGCCGCCGAATTGGCGGTCGCCGGCGTCGCCCAGGCCGGGGACGATGAACTTGCTGTCGTTGAGGCCCTGGTCGATGGAGGCGGTGACCAGGCGGAGCGGCAGGTTGGAGCGCTTGAGGCGCTCGATGCCGGCCGGGGCGGCCAGTACGCAGAGCACGGTGATGTCGGTGCAGCCACGCTCGGCCAGCAGTCGGCAGCAGTGCTCCAGCGAGCCCCCGGTGGCCAGCATCGGGTCCAGGACCAGCACCGGCAGGCCGGTCAGGTCCCGGGGCAGCGACTCCATGTAGGCGCGCGGCTCGAAGGTCTCCTCGTCACGGGCCAGCCCGACGAAGCCCATGGATGACTCCGGCAGCAGCCCCAGCGCGGCGTCGGCCATGCCGAGGCCCGCCCGCAGCACCGGCACCAGCAGTGGGGGGTTGGCCAGCCGGGTGCCCTCGGTGGCGGTCACCGGGGTCTGCACGGGGTAACGCTCGATCGGGAAGGAGCGCGCCGCCTCGTACACCAGCATGGTGGTGAGTTCGTGCAGGGCCGCCCGGAAGGAGGAGGAGTCGGTCCGTTCGTCCCGCATGACGGTCAGCCGAGACTGGGCGAGCGGGTGGTCAATGACGTGTACGTCCACGATCGCTCAACCTACCCGGCGCCGGGGGCGGCGCGAGGGCCACCGGCGCTACCAGCGATCCCGCTCACCGATGGAGCGCATTGGTCAAGATCACTAGCTGACCCTCTGCGTAGACTTCGGGACATGACGGCGACAGCGACGTCGGCCCGCTCGGACCTTACCGAGCTGGGACGATCCGAGACCGCTCTGCGTACCTTCCTGCACGGTCTACCGGGGGTGGACCAGGTCGGCGCAGAGCAGCGGGCGGCCCAACTCGGCACCCGCTCCATCAAGACCACCGCCAAGGCCCAGGCCATCGACCTGGCTATCCGAATGGTCGACCTGACCACGCTGGAAGGCGCGGACACCCCGGGTAAGGTGCGTGCCCTGGCCGCCAAGGCGCTGCGTCCCGACCCGGCCGACCCCTCCTGCCCGCACGTCGGCGCGGTCTGCGTCTACCCATCGATGGTCCCGTACGCGGCCGAGGTGCTGCGCGGCTCCGGGCGGACATCCGGCGGACCGGGACAGGCGAACGGCGCCGCGCCGACCGGCGTAGTGCACCTGGCCAGCGTGGCCACGGCCTTCCCGTCCGGTCAGGCGCCGCTGGAGGTCAAGCTCGCCGACACCCGGGCGGCCGTGGAAGCCGGCGCCGACGAGATCGACATGGTGATCAACCGGGGGGCCTTCCTGACCGGCCGCTACACCGAGGTCTACGACGAGATCGTCGCGGTCAAGGAAGCCTGCGGGGACGCCCACCTCAAGGTGATCCTGGAGACCGGCGAGTTGGGCACGTACGACAACGTCCGTCGCGCCTCCTGGCTGGCGATGCTGGCCGGCGGCGACTTCATCAAGACCTCCACCGGCAAGGTCCCGGTCGCCGCCACCCTGCCGGTGACCCTGGTGATGCTGGAGGCGGTCCGGGACTTCCGCGCCGCCACCGGGCGGCAGGTAGGCGTCAAGCCCGCCGGTGGCATCCGGACCACCAAGGACGCCATCAAGTACCTGGTCATGGTCAACGAGACCGTCGGGCCGGACTGGCTGGACCCGGACTGGTTCCGTTTCGGCGCCTCCAGCCTGCTCAACGACCTGCTGATGCAGCGCACCAAGCTGACCACCGGTGTCTACGCCGGTCCCGACTACTTCACCCTGGACTGACCGCGATGTTCGAATATGCTCCCGCCCCCGAGTCCCGCTCGGTGGTGGACCTCAAACCGTCCTACGGCCTGTTCATCGACGGCCGGTTCGTCGACCCGACCGACGGCGGCAGCTTCAAGTCGATCAACCCGGCCTCCGAGGAGGTCCTGACCGAGGTGGCCGAGGGCGGCGCCCAGGACGTGGACCGCGCGGTCCGCGCCGCACGGAAGGCGTACGAGAAGGTCTGGGGTCCGATGTCGGGCCGGGACCGGGCCAAGTACCTGTTCCGGATCGCCCGGATCATCCAGGAACGCTCCCGCGAGCTGGCCGTGCTGGAGTCCCTGGACAACGGCAAGCCGATCAAGGAGTCCCGGGACGTCGACCTGCCGCTGGTCGCCGCGCACTTCTTCTACTACGCCGGTTGGGCCGACAAGCTGAACCACGCCGGCTTCGGTGCCAACCCGCAGCCGCTCGGAGTGGCCGCCCAGGTCATCCCGTGGAACTTCCCGCTGCTGATGCTGGCCTGGAAGATCGCCCCGGCCCTGGCCGCAGGCAACACCGTGGTACTCAAGCCGGCCGAGACCACCCCGTTGACCGCGCTGCTGTTCGCCGAGATCTGCCAACAGGCCGACCTGCCGCCCGGCGTGGTCAACATCGTCACCGGTGCCGGCGAGACCGGGCGGGCGCTGGTCGAACACGAGGGGGTGGACAAGGTCGCCTTCACCGGCTCCACCGAGGTCGGTCGGGCCATCGCCCGATCGGTAGCCGGCAGCCGCAAGAAGCTCACCCTGGAACTGGGCGGCAAGGCGGCCAACATCGTCTTCGACGACGCCCCGGTCGACCAGGCCGTCGAGGGCATCGTCAACGGCATCTTCTTCAACCAGGGGCACGTCTGCTGCGCCGGTTCCCGGCTACTGGTCCAGGAGTCCGTCGCCGAGCAGGTGCTGGAGTCCCTCAAGCGCCGGATGGCCCAACTGCGGGTCGGTGACCCGCTGGACAAGAACACCGACATCGGGGCGATCAACTCGGCCGCCCAACTGGCCCGGATCCGGGAACTGACCGAGGCCGGGGCCGCCGAGGGGGCCGAGCAGTGGTCGCCGTCGTGTGAGCTGCCCGAGCGGGGCTTCTGGTTCGCGCCGACCATCTTCACCGGGGTCACCCAGGCACACCGGATCGCCCGCGAGGAGATCTTCGGCCCGGTGCTGTCCGTGCTCACCTTCCGCACCCCGGCCGAGGCCGTGGAGAAGGCCAACAACACGCCGTACGGGCTGTCGGCCGGGATCTGGACCGAGAAGGGTTCCCGGATCCTGTGGACGGCCGACCGGCTGCGCGCCGGGGTGGTCTGGGCCAACACGTTCAACAAGTTCGACCCGACCTCGCCGTTCGGTGGCTACAAGGAGTCGGGCTACGGTCGCGAGGGCGGCCGGCACGGGCTGGAGGCGTACCTCAATGTCTGAGCGGATCGCGGTACGCAAGACGTACAAGCTCTTCATCGGCGGGAAGTTCCCGCGCAGCGAGTCGGGACGGTCGTATCTCGTGCAGGACTCCAACGTGTCGCTGGCCTCCCGCAAGGACGCACGGGACGCCGTGGTCGCCGCCCGCGCCGCCGTGAAGGGCTGGGCCGGGGCGACCGCGTACAACCGGGGTCAGATCCTCTACCGGGTGGCCGAGATGCTGGAGGGCCGCCGCGAACAGTTCATGGCCCTGGGCGTACCGGCCGACGAGGTCGACGCCGCGACCGACCGCTGGGTCTGGTACGCGGGCTGGTCGGACAAACTGCCGCAGGTGTACGGCGGCGCCAACCCGGTCGCCGGGCCCTACTTCAACCTCTCCGCCCCCGAACCGACCGGAGTGGTGGCGGTGGTGGCCCCGGAGGCACCCGCCCTGCTGGGCCTGGTCAGCGTGATCGCCCCGGCGATCGTCACCGGCAACACCGTGGTGGTGGCCGCCTCCCCGACCGCGCCGCTGGCCGCGGTGACCCTGGCCGAGGTGCTGGCCACCTCCGACCTGCCGGGCGGGGTGGTCAACATCCTCACCGGTCGGCTGTCGGAGACCGTGCCGACGCTGGCCGCGCACATGGACGTCAACGCGATCGACCTGACCGGGGTGATCGATCCCGAGTTGGCCGCTGACCTGGAGGTCAAGGCTGCGGAGAACCTCAAGCGGGTGCTGCGGCCGGTGTCGGATGATCACGACTGGACTGCCGATCCTGGGGTGGGGCGGATGACTGCGCTGGTGGAGACGAAGACGGTGTGGCATCCGAAGGGGGTCTGATTCTGGTTTTCGGGCTCCTGGGGTGGGTTTCCGGGGGAGCCCACCCGCTCCGGGCGGTCAGGCTTGATCCCTGCGCGGGTGGGCTCCCCCGGAAACCCTGACGTGGCCATGGTCCGTCCCTGGGATGCGGTGGGCCGTAGGTGCGGTGGGGCGCAGGCCCGTCAGCCCGGGTTTGCTGGGTCGAGTTCCGCCTTCGGGCGCAACAACGCCGAAGTTGCGGTGTGCGGATGGGGTTGATACCGCAACTTCGGCGTACTTGCACCTGCCGGGACACGATCCAGGCGACTGGCGCAACCAGGACTACCGAGCTTGAGGTGGCGACCGATATCGCAAGAACGCCGAAATTGCTGGATGCGCGCCCTCTCGATACCGCAACTACGCCGTACTTGCGCTCGCCGGGACGCGATCCGAGGCACCGGCCGTGGCGGGGCTGCCTGTCCGGGCTTTGAGGTGGCGCACTGCACGGGCAAGTGCTGCTGTGCCGTGGTCGGGGCTGCAACGGCGCTGGTGGGGCGGAGGCGGCGGGATCGCAGGGCGGGCGGTGGGCTCCGCGAGCGTGGGACGGGGGTGGTTGGGGTGTGCGGGCGGTCTACTACGGGGGGTAGGATTTTGGGGTGACTCGGCTAGGTGATCTTGAGCGTGCGGTGATGGACGTGTTGTGGGACACGGTGCCCGCCAGGTCGGACGGGGTCACAGTGCGCGAGGTGGCCGACGCCCTGGCCGGACGCGAGCTGGCGTATACGACGGTGATGACGGTGCTCGATCGGCTCGCCGGCAAGGGCATGGTGCAGCGCGAGCGGGAGGGCCGGGCCTGGCGCTACCGCGCGACGGCCAGCCGGGAGGCGCACATCGCCCAGCTCATGCTCGACGCCCTCGATCTCGGCGGCAGCCGGGACGCGGCGCTGGTCCGGTTCGCCCGGTCGGTCACCGGCACGGAGGCGGATGTGCTGCGCGCCGCCCTTGCCGCGGAGGCCACGTCGAGCGAGGAAGTCGGCGGTCTGACCGATCGGATCGAGGTGCCGCCGGTCGACCGGGCGAGCCGTTCGGGCGAGAGCGCGGAGCGGTAGGGCGACGTCGTGGCCTACGCTCTGCACTTCACCGCCGCGATGCTGGCCTGTTGGCTGCTCGCGCAGGTGCTGGCCCGTTCCACCTGGACCTGGCGTAGCCCCGGGGTGGCGATCCTCTGCTGGCAGGCGATCGGTCTGGGCGCCGGGCTGTCCGCGATGGGGATGCCGATCGCGCTCGGTCTGGCGCCGTACCAGCTGGGCACCGGCAGCGCCCTGCTGGCCCTGGCCAGGGACCTGTGGCACAGCACCCTGCCGGCCGGTCTGGGCGTGGTGCACCTGGGCCTGGTGGGCATCGGCTTCGGCATCGGCGCGGTGCTGTTGACCACGACGGTACGCAGCATCCACGGCACGGTACGCGCCCAGCGTCGGCACCGGGATTTGCTGACCCTGGTGGCGCGGCGGGATCCGGCGGTGCCCGGAGCACTCGTGCTCGACCACCCGAGCGCGGCCGCGTACTGCCTGCCGGGGGTACGCCCCCGGGTGGTGGTCAGCGCCGGTGCGCTGGACCTGCTCGATCCGGCCGAACTGGAGGCGGTGCTGGCCCACGAGCGGGCCCACGCCCAGGAGCGGCACGATCTGGTGCTGCTGCCCTTCACCGCGCTGTGTCGGGCGCTGCCCTGGCTGCGCTGGGTCCGTCAGGCGCACGAGCGCGTCGGCCTGCTGGTCGAGATGCGCGCGGACGACAAGGCCCGCGAACAGCACGCGGACGCCCCACTGGCCGGTGCCCTGCGCCGGTTCGCCGCCGCCGGTGACCGGATCTCCCCGGCCGGCACCCTGGGCCTGGGAGATCGGGACCTGGACGTCCGGATGCAGCGGCTGCTGGTCGCCGGGCGCCCACCCCGACTGCTCGGCGCCGTCGCCCTGACGGTCACCGGCACCGCCGCCTACCTGCCGATCGGCCTCTTCCTGAGCTGAGCGCCGCACCGCCCGACCGGGAGCACCCCCAGCCGACGCCACCCGACGTGCCCCAGCCAGCACCGCCCCACCGGACCCTCGACCCTCGACCCTCGACCCTCGGCCCTCGGCCCCACAGCGTCACTGGCCGTGATGAACGCCGCAGCGAGCGCCCCGACCCTGCGTCTGTTGGGCTGGCTCGCAGTACCGTTGCTGCCGGCACTACTAGGCTTTCAGGCGATGTGCTGGTGAATTTTCCGAGGACGAACCGAGGGTAGGGCGCTGGTGTACTGGTGAACCGCCGGCCCTTCGACCCGCGTCTGCTACGCCGGGTCCCCGCTGCCCGGGGTGACCTGGCCCTGCTGGGGTTCCTCGGGGTACTCGCCGCCGGGTTGGTCGTGGCGCAGGCCACCGCCCTGGCCACCCTGCTGGCCGCCGCCTTCACCGGTGAACTGAACCGCCCCGCCCTGGCCGGCTTCGTCGCCGCCGTGGCGGCCCGCTCGGTGCTGGTCTGGGCGCAGGGCACGGTGTCGGCGCGGCTGGCCGCCACGGTCAAGGCGGCGCTACGGGCCGACCTGCTCGGCGCGGTCGCCCGGCACGGCCCCGGCTGGGTGGCCGGCCAGCGGGCCGGGCAACTGGCCACCCTCGCCGGGCGCGGGCTGGACGCCCTGGACGCCTACTTCACCGGCTACCTCCCGCAACTGGTGCTCAGCGTCACCGTGCCGATCGCCGTGCTCGGCCGGATCTTCCTGGCCGACTGGAGTTCGGCCGTGATCATCGCGCTGACCCTGCCGCTCATCCCGATCTTCGGGGCCCTGCTCGGTTGGCAGGCCCAGGCCGCCACCGAACGCCAGTGGCGTCGGCTGTCCCGACTCGGCGGACATTTCCTGGACATGGTGGCCGGGTTGCCCACCCTGCGCGCCTTCGGCCGGGCAAAGGCCCAGACCGACGCGGTACGCCGAATGGCCGACGGCCACCGGGTAGCCACCATGAAGACCCTGCGGATCGCTTTCCTCTCCGCCCTGGTGCTCGAACTGGTCGCCACCCTGTCCGTGGCACTGGTCGCGGTGCCGGTGGGCATCCGGTTGCTCGGTGGCGGGCTGACCCTCCAGATCGCGCTGCTGGTGCTGCTGCTGACTCCGGAGGCGTACCTGCCGCTGCGGGCGGCCGGCAGCCGATTCCACGCCAGCATGGAGGGGCTCACCGCCCTGGACGAGGCCTTCACCCTGACCGGCGCCGCGCCGGCTCCGACGACCCGCCCCGGGGTGTCGCCGGACGGGCGCGGCGAGATCAGGTTCGAGTCGGTGACGGTCGCCTACGACCGTACGGTGGCCCTGCGGGAGGTCTCGCTGACCATCCGGCCCGGGGAGCGGATCGCGATCATCGGGCCCAGCGGTGCCGGCAAGAGCACCCTGCTGGGCCTGCTGCTCGGCTTCGTCACCCCGACCCGCGGCCGGGTGACCGTGGGCGGGGTGGACCTCGCCGAGGCCGACCTCGACGGCTGGCGTCGGCAGGTGGCCTGGGTGCCGCAGCGCGCCCACCTGTTCGCCGCCTCCCTGGCCGACAACATCCGCCTCGGGACCCCTGAGGCCCCCGCGACCGCTGTCGAGAAGGCGGTCAGCGACGCCGCCCTGGACGAGGTGATCGCCGCCCTGCCCGACGGCCTGGACACCCTGCTCGGTGAGCGGGGGCACGGCCTGTCCAGCGGGCAGCGGCAGCGGGTGGCCCTGGCCCGGGCCTTCCTGCGGGACGCCCCGGTGGTGCTGCTCGACGAACCCACCGCCCGGCTGGACTCCGCCGCCGAGGCGGCCGTGTTGTCGGCCACCCACCGGCTGGTGGCCGGTCGTACCGCCCTGCTGGTCGCGCACCGGCCCGCACTGCTCGCCGACGCCGACCGCATCCTGCGGGTAGAGGACGGCCGGGTGACCGAGTTGACCCCCCAGCCGACCGGGGAGGGCCGATGAGCGCGAAGAGGTCCCTGCGGGCCGGTAGCGCCACGCCGGAGTTGGTGGTGCTGCGGCTGGCCCGGCCGTACCTGAATCGGCTGATCGGTGCCGGCCTGCTGGCGGCGGTCACCGAGTTCGCCGCGCTGGCCCTGATGGCGACGGCCACCTGGCTGTTGATGGCGGCTGCCGGTCAGCCGCCGCTGGACCGGCTGACGGTGGCGATCGTCGCGGTACGGGCCCTGGCCGTCAGCCGGGGCGTGCTGCGCTACACCGAACGGCTGGCCGGCCACGACGCGGTGCTGCGGCTCGTCACCGATGTGCGGACCCGGGTCTTCGCCACCCTGGCCGCCCGACGCGGTGCGCCACCGCGCACCGGCGACGCGCTGAGCCGGCTGGTCTCCGACGTGGAGGCGGTGCAGGACCTGCTGCTGCGGGTCGTCGTGCCGGGCGCGGCGGCCGGTCTGGTGAGCGTGCTGGCGGTCGGGCTGACCGCCCTCGTCTCGCCCTCGGCCGCCCTGGTGCTGGCCGCCGGGCTGCTGGTGGCCGGGGTGGCCCTGCCGGCGCTGGCCACCGCGTTGACCCGACGAGCCGCCGACGAGGTGGCACCGCTGCGGGGTGCGCTCGCCGCCGACGCGGTCGACCTGACCCACGGTGCGGCCGACCTCGCCGCCTTCGGTGCTACCGGGACCGCCCTCGACGCGGCGCGGCGCCGTGCCGGCCAGTTGGCCCGGTTGGAACGTCGACTGGCCGTACGCGGCTTCGCCGTGGACGCCGCCGGGGTGCTGGTGGCCGGGCTGACCGCCGGTGCGGTGGTGTTCGTGGCCCTTCGCGTCGGAGTGAACGGGGTGCTCATCGGTGTGCTGGCGGTCGGCACCCTGGCCGCCGTGGAGATCGCCCTGGCCCTGGTCGGTGCGGCCCGGCAGTGGACCGCCCTCCGGGCCGGCCTGGCCCGGATCGCCCCGCTCATCACCGACGCCGCCGAGCACACCCCCGGCACCCCGACACCAGGCGCCGACACATCGAAGGCGGACATCGGTCCGGCGATCACCGACGGTGCCACGACCGAAGCGGGCCGGACGGGAGCCGAGCGCACTCTGCCCGAAGCAGCCCCGGCGGCCCCCAGGGCCCCGTCCGGCGACCGGGGCAGCACTCCTGACCTGCGCTTCAACCAGGTAACCGTGCGCTACCGCGAAGGCGCTGCCGCCGCCTTGGACACCTTCGATCTCGACCTGCCGGCGGGGCGACGGGTGGCGGTGGTCGGTCCGAGTGGCGCGGGCAAGAGCACCCTCGCCGCGGTGCTGACCGGTGCGGTGCGTCCGGACGGCGGTCGGGTCACCCTGGACGGGCGTGACCTCGGCGGGTACCCGCCCGAGGAGTTGCCGGCGGTGGTCGGCGGGCTGCTCGCCGAGGCGTACGTCTTCCACGCCACGGTCCGGGAGAACCTGCTGCTCGGTCGTCCCGGCGCTGACGAGCTGGCGCTCTTCGCCGCCGCCGAGGCGGCCGGTCTGGCCGACTGGGTCCGGGAGCAGCCGGAGGGTTGGGAGACAGTCGTCGGCGAGGAGGGCGCGCAACTGTCCGGCGGTCAGCGGCAGCGTCTCGCCTTGGCCCGGGCCCTGCTCGCCGCCCCCGCCGTGCTGGTGCTCGACGAGCCGACCGAAGGGCTCGACCCGGTCGCTGCGGACGAGGTGCTGGCTGGTGCACTCGCCGCCGTTCCCGCCGGGCACTCCGTGTTGGTGATCTCCCATCGACTCAGCGGTCTCGCCGGGCTGGACGAGATCGTGGTGCTGGACGCGGGCCGGATCATCCAGCGTGGCCGGCACGCGGAGCTGATCGCGGCCCCCGGCTGGTACCAGGAACAGTGGCGGTTGCAACAGGCTGCTGAGCACGGCTACCTGGCGGTTTCCGGCTGACCTCAGGGCATTTCCCGGACGGCGGGCCGGCCGCCCGGCTGGCAGCATGGAGCCATGCCGGTCGGTGATGACGTGTTGGTCGAGGAGCACCTACGGCAGTTGGCCGCCCGGCTGCACGGGCCACGCCGGCTGCGCGCGGATCTGCTCACCGAGGCCCGGCACGGGCTGCTGGACGCCGTCGAGGCGTACCGGGATGGTGGTCTGTCGGCCGACGAGGCGGCTCGACGGGCGGTGGCCGAGTTCGGTACGCCCGAGCAACTGGTGCCGGCGTACCAGGCCGAACTGGCGGTGGCCGCCCTGCGCCGGCTGGCGCTGTGGATCGTCGCCTTCGCCGGGGTCGCCGCGATCGCCGGTGATCTGACCTGGCACGGGTCGAGCTGGAGCGACGGCCCTCCGCCGCCGGCCGGTTACCTGCTGCTGTCCTGGTCGGTCGACGTGATCTGGACCGCGGCGTTCCTGTTCGGCGCGGCCGGTCTGGTGTTGGTGGCGATGACCGGGCGGTCCTCCCGGCCCGGGTTCACCATCGCGGCGCACACCGTGGGTGTCCTGCTGACCGGCGTCGCCGTGCTGGGGGCGGTGGCCGGGGTGTCACTCTTCGGCTGGTCGATCGTGTTGTGGGACGCGGCCCTCACCTGGCCACCGATGATCGTCGGGATGGTGGTCGCAGGGGCGGCGCATCTCTGGCTGGGCCGGGCCGCGCACACCTGGCTGCTGGCCGCCCGGCGGTTGGCCACCCGGTAGTGGTGCGTCTCCCCCATGCTCCAGATCACCCGCGGTGATCAGCCCGATGCCGCCGAGGGTGGGTTGGCGTCCAGGACCCGCCCGACGGTCGCGGCGAATTCGCGCCACCCCGCTCGCTGCTCGGCCAGGGTGCGCCGACCGGCGTCGGTCAACTCGTACGTCCGCCGCTCCCGACCGTTGACGGTGCTCCAGACGCTGGCCACATGCCCGGCCCGCTCCAGCCGACGCAACGCCGGGTAGACCGTGCCGGTGGGCAGATCCAGCCGGCCGTTGCTGCGGGCCCGCAGCGCCTCGATGATGGCGTAGCCGTGCAGGGCGCCCCGTTCCAGCACGGCGAGCAGCAGAGAGTCGAGGTGACCGTGCAGCGCCTGGGCGTTCATGTGTAGAAACGCTACTTGTTGGACGACACCCCCGCCACCGGGGCGGGCACCGGTCACCCAGCGCAGCCAACTAGGGTATGTGCCCAGAGTCACTCGCCGGCACCCGAGCCGGTGGGTGGGCAGCCCGACGCACACGGAGGTCACCGTGGCCCGCCAGTCGCCTCAACGGCCGGACGCCGACGAGCCCGAGCTCGATGACACGACCGGCCCCGCCGAGCCGGACGCCACCGACGAGTCGGAGGCCACCACCGCCGATTCCGGTGCATCGCGCGCCCTCTGGGAGGAGCTGCGGATCGACCCGGTGGAGATCGCCCTGCCCGCCGGCACCGGCTACACCCTGCGGGCGTACCGGCCGGCCAATGAGCTGACCCCGACCGATGTCGCCGAGCGTGACGCCGACGACCCCTTCCTGGCCCGCCGCCAGGTGGTCGAGGCCGAGGAGGAGGACGACGAGGACGTCGTCATCCTCGACGAGGAGGTCGCCCGGGAGTTCGCCGAGAGCGAGGACGAGGAGAAGCGGGCCAAGGCCGGCGACACCGACGCCAAGGACTCCGGCGAGGACGACAAGGAAGACTCCGACGCCAAGGCCACCGACGAGGCCGGCGACGAGGAGGTGCCGATCTTCCTCAGTCACCGGGGACGGTTGCTGCTGTTCAAGACCCCCGAGTCGTTGGTGAGTTTCGTTCGCTCCGGGGCCCCGAACGACCTTTCTCAGCTGGACAGCTGGAATGAATTGTCCGAACGGGTGGAACCGGCCGACATCGCGCCCCGCGACGAGGACATCTACGAGCTCGACCTCGTGGTGGAGAACCTGCGCGGTGGGCACGACACCTGGGACCCGACCCTGCTCATCGAGGCCGGGGAGGTCGCCCGGGACCTGTCGTACGCGCTGCGCCTGCCCGCCGTGCTCGACATGCTCTCCGCCGGCTCCAGCCTCGATGACCTGGACGAAGCGTTGCGGGCCTCGGCCAACGGCGGGATCGGCGGTTTCCTGGGGCGTCGCCGGCTGAAGAAAATCGGGGCACAAACCGCAAGTCTCGGCTGGCGGACGATTGTCGGAAAGATCTCTGCGGTCGTGGACTGGCGCGACTGAGCCACACCAGGGAGCATCAGTCTCTGGCAGAGCTAAGCCCTGTGTCCCGGGAGGAGGACGACGCCGTGGCGCTCGTGCGCGTGTACTGCGGTCTGGCCTCGGTCGATCCGGCCGACCGACCGGCCTCGGCCGGATCGACGCTGACGTCCGCTGTGGTCGACGACGCGGGCCGGCTGCTGCACGTCTGCGAGGTCGGCGACGACCCGGCGGGCTACGCCCGGCTGGTCACCCTGCTCGTGGACCGCTCCGGCGGGCCGAGCGGAGCGGCGATCGCCGCCGACACCGACGACCACACCGTCACCTCACTGCTCAGCGCTGCGGGCCGTCCGTTGGCGATCGCGGATGACGACTCGGTGGACGACTTCGCCGAGCGGTTCGCCGACGACGACTCGATCGAGGAGATGCAGTCTCCGCCGGCCGTCCGGCGGGCGGTCGGCCTGGCTCGTGCCCTTCAGGCCGGTGCCCTTTCGGCCGTCACCCTGCCGGCCCCCCGGGACCTGGCCGGCTACAAGCAGATACTCGCCGCGCACGCCGCGCTGACCAGTGGTCGACACTCCGCCGCAGTGGCCCTGCGTGAGGTGCTGCGTGAGCTGTACCCGGCCGCCCTGCGCGCCTTCCCCGACCCGGCGGAGTCGATCCCGCTGGCGGTGCTGGAGGCGCTACCCGAGCCGAGCATGCTCACCGACGCCGGTCGGGACGCCGCCGTCACGGCCGACGCCGTCACCGCCCAACTCGCCGCCGACGGGGTGGGCGACCCGGCCGCGATCGACGAGGCGGTCACCGCGCTACGGGTGGCCATCTCCGAGACTCCCCGCCGGTCCACTGTCAACCGGGCCCTGACCTCGGCCGCCGCCGAGACCATCCGGCAGACGGTCGCCAGTGTGCGGGCCTGCGATGCCGGCTGCGAGGCGCTTGTCGGGGCACTGCACGCCCGCGCCGGCGGCCCGGCCCAGGCCACCAGCCCGGCCCCGGTCAGCGGACGTCGAGCCGCCGCCCGGCGCGGCGAGCCGGTCGGCGAACTGGCCACCACCGCCAGCGCAGCTGGCCTGCGGGCCGTACGCCCCACCGGCCCGGAACCGGCCGGCGGACGCCGAGCCCGTCCCGAGCCCCTGCCGGGCAGCGCCGCACCGCCGGCACCCCGGCCGACGGGCCCTCCGCCGGTGGCACCCGCCCCGGTCACCCCACCGCCGGTCGCACCGCCGCCGGTCACCCCGGCCCCGATCGTCCCGGCTGCGGTAGCCGGACCCCCCGTCTCGGCGCCGCCCGCGCGTCCCGAGTCCGCCGGATCCCGGTTCGAGGGGCCCTCGAACCGGCCGGTCTCCACCCCACCCCCGCCGCCCGGGATCACTCCGATCGCGCCGGCGCCACGCGGCTCGATCCCACCCGCAGAGGCCGGCGAGCCGTTCCGGCCGACCCTCACCACCGCGGCGATCAACAGCGCCCGGGCGGAACGTCAGCGCACCGTCATCCCGCCCCGGCCGAAGACCAACGCCGCCCCGCCGGCCCCGACGCCGGGATTCAGCCCCACCGACCTCAACGTGCCGGTGCCGACCCCCCGGCCCGGGCAGGAGCCGGCCGCACCCGGGTCGCGCGCCAACTGGCCGTTGGTCAACAACCCGGAGAACCCCGCCGACACCCCGGCCCGCAATCCTGGCGGGTACGACGACCGCAACCGGGAAGTCGGCGCCGAGGCCGGGCCGGAACTGACCCCGGAACGCCGGGTGACCCCACCCTGGCTCGCCGACGACCTGCCGCCGGAGCCTCCGGTGCTGCGGCTCGTCGAGCCGCCGCCGCTGGCCGACCGCGCCTTGCGCAACCCGGACGAGTCGCACCTGGAGAACCCGCCGCTGCGGTTGGTGGACCGGACTCGTGAGGAGCAGCGGGGGAACCTGGCCGAGCGGCTGGACCCGCCGCCGCTGCCGTCGCGCCGACCGGCCCCGCCGATCGAGCACCGGCCCGCGCCGATCTCCGATGAGGGCGACGGTGACCTGCTGATCTTCGCGCAGGCCAAGTCGGCCTGGTTCGTCGGGCACGGCGAGGACGCCGATCTGAACTGGTCGAGCAAGGCCGACACCGGATGGCAGGCCGCCGAGCAGGCCGCCCGCCCGGCGGTGGGCGCCGAGACGGACGCCGGCCTGCCCAAGCGCGTGCCGCAGGCCAACCTGGTGCCCGGTTCCCCGCTGCGCGAGGAGCGTCCACTGCGGATCGTGCGGGACGCGGCCAGCCTGGCCGAGAACACCACCGGCTACTTCCGCGGCTGGCGCCGGGGCCAGGAGATCGGCGGATTCGCCGTCGGTGGACGTCCGGGCCGGGAAGCGGCCGGGGGCTGGGACTTCAGCCGGGACACCGGCGACCGCGACGACGATCGGGAGTACGAGTACCGCTCCGCCGGCTACCGTTCCTGACCGGTCTCGGTCCCTGACCTGACGCCGGGGCCCGCCGAGCCGGTGGCCGTCCACACCCGAGGGTGCGCGGTCACCTCGACGCGGCAACGGCTTTCCGGGTTGGCCGGTCCAACCAAGACGCCACAAGCCACCGTCGGCAACGGACCCCTGAGAGGGGGCGCACGACTCCCCACCCGCCGGAGGATTCACGCGGGCCACCACACCGGCCGGAGCCGCCCGAACCGGCGACAGTGGTGGTTCTTCCTCTACCCGGGTGCCCACTCCGCCACACGGGCGCTCACCGGGCTCCGGCGTGACCGGATGGCTGGAGGGGCGACCCACGGCATCCTCGCCGGGATCGCTGCTGCGCACAGCAACCAGCGCCCGGTGTCGACTCCAGCCGTCACCGGGCGCTGCGAAGCGACTGTCAGGCCGGGGCCACGGCCCGCGAACGACGCATGGTGAGCACGTACTCGACGAGCGAGATCAGCACGTGCTTCGTCGACTCCCGGTTCCGGGCGTCGCAGGCCACGACCGGCACGTCGTTGGAGATCGCGAGGGCCTCGCGGACGTCCTGGGGGTCGTGGTACTGCATGCCGTCGAAGCAGTTGATGGCCACCAGGTAGGGCAGCCGCCGATGCTCGAAGAAGTCGATCGCCGCGAAGCAGTCGGCCAGCCGTCGGGTGTCCACCAGGACCACCGCGCCGATCGCGCCCCGGACCAGCTCATCCCACATGAACCAGAAGCGGGTCTGACCCGGCGTACCGAACAGGTACAGGATCAGGTCACGATCGATCGAGATACGGCCGAAGTCCATGGCCACCGTGGTGGTCGTCTTCCCCGGCACCTGCCGGGTGTCGTCGACGCCCACCCCGGCGGAAGTCATGATGGCCTCGGTGGTCAGCGGCGTGATCTCCGAGACCGAACCGACCAGCGTCGTCTTGCCGACGCCGAATCCGCCGGCGATAACGATCTTCGCCGACGTCACGCGCCCGCTCGGGACCGGCGGCCGGTGCGACATGTCAGAGCCTGCGAAGTCCACTCAGCACCCTCTCCAGCAGTTCAGTGCCCACCGCGTCGTCCGAGTCGTCCAGGATGGTCGGCTCGTGGACCGCGACCAGGCCGTCCGTCGCCATGTCGGCGATGAGCACCCGGGCCACGCCGAGCGGAAGCTGCATCCGCGCCGCGATCTCGGCGAGCGACTGCACGCGTCCGTCACACAGCGCGGCGATGTACTGGTGTTCACGGCCTTGACCGCCGTTGCCAGTGGCAACGGCCCGACCGCGCACCGTCGTCTCGACCAGCGCCTCCAGGGCGATGTCGAGGCGGGGACGGGTACGACCGCGGGTAACGGCGTAGGGACGGACCAACGCACCGGTCGGCTCGTCACGATCCATGTCGCCGCTCACCTCCTTCGTACCCGGCACCGGAACGCACCGGTGCTACCCGTCGTATGCAGTGTTGCCGCCCCGCCCGCCCCACGGCTGGCGCGACGATCAGCCCATCATCCCTACGGCCGTACGTGGCTGCGGAGTCAGGGCGTCACCCACCCGGTCGACGAGCAGGGCCATTTCGTAGCCGACCTGTCCCACGTCGCAGCTGCGGGCCGCGAGCACCGCGAACGACGAACCGTCGGAGATCGACATCAGGAACAGGAAGCCGTTGTCCATCTCGACCACGGTCTGCAACACGGCACCGCCCTCGAAGCACCGTGCGGCGCCCTGGGTCAGGCTGACCAGGCCGGAGGCGATCGCCGCCAGCTGGTCCGCCCGGTCCCGCGGAAGGTCGCGTGACGACGCCAGGAGCAGGCCGTCCGCGGAGACGGCGACCGCGTGGGCGACACCGGGTACCCGATCGGCGAAGTTGGCCAACAGCCAACCGAGATCCTGCGTACTAGTCATCCTTCTTGCTCCTTCTGCCTGCTCCCGGCCACCGGGCCTGAGCCAGACTGCGAGGATTGCGGCCCGCCCGGAGTCCCCTCCGGGCCGGTCGGGTTGCCGTCCGACGGGTGGCTGCGCCCCCGCTGGACACCCCGGTGATAGGCGGAAAGCAGCCCGCGCACCGATTCCGGGTTGCGTCGCTGCACCGAGTTGGTGGGCTTCTCCACCGCGCCCGGAACGAGTTGCGCCATCGGCGTGCGCTTGGGTAGCCCGGTCTGGGTGGTGCCGGCGGCCGGCGCCTGACTGGCGGCGGAGGCCGCCCGCCAGCCGTCGTCGGCCGCAGTCTGCCACACACTCTCCGGCGATGGCGGACGGAAGGCGGGCCGGCTCTCGGCAGCACCGGGGCGCAGGCCGCCGTTCGCTGCGGTGCCGTTCCCACCCGGCCCGCCTGCGGCCGTCGGTGTTTCTGCCATCGGTGCGTTACCTGTCGTCCCGGTCTGGTTCTGCTGGCTGGGCCGACCGGCGGCGTCGACCGTGGAGAACTGCTGGGTCGGTGCCCCGTTCGCCGCCGGCTGGCGGGCACCTGCGGACTCCTCCGGGCCGGACCGGCGGGTACGGAACCACGCCGATTCGAGCTCCCGGAAGATTGGCAGCTCCATCGTCTCATCCGCGTACCGCTGCCGGTTCTGCACCTGCGGCGGGGTGGGGATGGTCGGCGGGACCGGCCTGGCAGGCGGTGCCGACTGTGCTGCCGGACGCGGTACCCGAGGGAGTTCGGTGGTCATGTCCAGCGCTGCGGCCAGCCGCTCCGGCACGGCCGGGGCCTGCGGCTCACCGGCGACCGGCGGCCAGGCCGGTGGCGCCGAGGTCGCCGGGCCGGCCGAGACCGGACGCTGGGGCAACGGGTTACCGGGCGGGGTCGAGACCGGCTGACCGGAGACCGGGGCCGCCGAGACCGGCGGGGCGGAGTACGGCGTGCCCGAGACCGGCGGCGAGGAGACCGGCGGAATCGGTGGTGCCGACACCGCGGGCGGGGCGTACGGCCCGGCCTCGGGGCTGCTCGGCAGCTGACGCGGGATGGCCGGCTGCCCGCCGCCACCCTGCTCCTCGGCGGTCCGCCGCTGCGGCAGCGGATCGGTCTGCTGGCCGTTGGTGGAGCGGGGCGTGAAGCTGTTGGCGCCGCCGGTGACACCACTGGCGCCGGTCAGGTCCGACCAGGCAGGCAGGTTGCCGGCACCGGCCACGGTGGCCGGGTTGCCCGAACCGTTGCGGTTGGCCGGCTCGAAGGGCCGACCACCCAGGGTCACCTGGTTGCCCGAGCCACCGGATCCCGGCGCGGACGCGGCGGGCGTCGCCGGCTCGCTCGGGCCGTTGCCCAGGGCGGGTAGGGCACCGAAGGCGGGGCTCGGTCCGGCCGGGGCGGGCAGTGCGGCGAACTGCGAACTGCGGCCCGAGAGGGCCCGGGGCACCAGCACGGTGGGGGGCAGGGTGACGTCGGCCACAGTGCCGCGATCGGTACCGGGGCGCAGCTCGACCTTGACAACGTGCCGGGAGGCCAGCCGGGCGACCACGACCAGGCCCATCATCCGGGAGACCGCCACGTCCACCTGGGGCGGCGTGGCCAGGCGCTCGTTGAGGTCGGCCAACTGCTCGGGGCTGATCCCGATGCCCCGGTCCTCCACGTAGAGGGAGGCACGGTCGCCGACCCGGCGGGCCTCGACCAGCACCTGCGAATCCGGTGGCGAGAAGGCGGTGGCGTTGTCGAACAGCTCGGCGACGAGGTGCACGAGGTCGTTCACCGCGTGCGCGGCCACCTCGATGTCGCGGTCGATCACCCCGAACTCGATCCGGGTGTAGTGCTCGACCTCCGACTGGGCGGCGCGCAGCACGTCGATCAGTGCGGCCGGCTCACGCTGCACCCGGGTCGAGTCGGCACCGGCGAGGACCAGCAGGTTCTCGTCGTTGCGGCGCATCCGGGTGGCCAGGTGGTCCAGCTGGAACAGCTCGGCCAGCCGGTCCGGGTCCTCCTCGCCGCGCTCCAGCCGGTCGAGGTGCCCGATCAGCCGGTCGACCAGGATCTGCGACCGGCGCGCCAGGTTGACGAACATGGTGGCCACCGATGCCCGCAGGGCGGCCTGCTCGGCGGCGGTACGGACGGCCTCCAGGTGGACCGCGTTGAAGGCCTCGGTCACCTGGCCGAACTCGTCGCGGCTGCGTACCGGCAGCGGCTCGGCGATCTGGTTGGCCAACTGCACCGGGGAGAGTTGCCCGGTGACCTGCGGATCCCGCAGTCGGGCCACGGCCTGGGGCAATCCGTACTGGGCGACGGAGAGCGCACCCTGGCGCAGTTCGCGCAGCGAGCGGGCCATCGAGCGGGCCACCAGGTAGGCCAGGATGATGGCCAGCAGCAGCATGCTCAGCAGCAGACCGGTCTCCAGGAACACCCGACGCTGCACGTCGGAGCGGAGTTCGGCGGCCTGGGTCTGCACGTCGGTGTCGAACTTCGCCTCCACCGTACGGATCAGCTTGCCGTTGGCGACCAGCGCGGCGTCCCACTGGTCGGCGTTGAAGGAGACCCCGGAGAGATCCGGCGAGGTGTCGGCGTTGACCTGGCTGATGTAGATCGTGGCCTGCCGGCGGTCACCACCGCCGATGGTCTGGGCGTGGTACTCCGCCTCCTCCTCGGTGGCCACCGAGGTGAAGCTCTGCTGGGCCTGCTGCTGGCCGGTCTCGCTGGCGATGTAGTCCGTCCGCAGGGCGGAGCTCATGCCCCGCTGGAGCGCCCGGTGCACCACGACCCGGCGTACGGAGAGCCACTCCTTCTCCCGGGCTACGGCAGCCGCTGCCCGCATCCGGTCGCTGAGTTCGTTGTCACCGGCGAGCTGGCTGGCCGAGTCGCGGATGGTGAGCAGCTGGTTGATCAGCTCGTCGTAGGACTGGAGGGCATCCGTGATCTTGAACTTGCCGTTGAACACCTGACTGCGGGTGCCCGGCAGGTCCGTCAGCCGCCCGTCGATCTGGTTGAGCAGCCCGGCGAGGCTGGCCGGCAGGTCGGTGAGCTCGGACCGCTGCTGGGAGTAGGGGACCTTGAATTCGTCGACCCGGCTCGACACCTCGTTGTAGAGGGCGGTGTACTTCTTCTTCGCTTCCGGCTCGGGCTGCCCCTGCTGCTGCGGCGGCACCCCCAGCAGCAGCACCGCTGCGGTCCGCTCGTCCTGCAAGCCGTCCACCAGGGCGCCGGAGTGGCCGATGAGCTGGGCGAGGTCACCAGCCCGGTTGGCGTCACCCAGCGAATCCAGGTGGTCCAACAGGCCGCTGGTGCCCACGACGACCGTGGCGATGGTCGGCACGATCATGATGAGACCGAGCTTTGACCAGATCGGCATGTCGCGGAGCCGACCAGTCGGCCGGCCCAGACGCGACAGGAAGGAACCTGCCGTCTTCGGCCGTTTGCTCACGTCACCGCCCTCGTGATTGCAGCGTCCGCGTTGCCTCCGGGCAACGCCCAGCAGCCGACCCGGTGGGTCGGACCATCCGAGATTCCATCACGCTCGCCGACAAAGAGAAAGCCCAGGTTGGCCCTAGCTGGCGGTGTGGTGAGATGTTGATGCAATTTGATCGCGGTCCGTCTGTCCGGAGTCACTTAAAGTAATGAGCACCATGCGCCGAGTCGTCCTACTTGCCGGGCCTTCTGGCTCTGGAAAGTCGTACATAGCGCGTCGAACGGGACTTCCAGTCCTCTGCTTGGACGACTTTTACAAGGATGGCGATGACCCTACGTTACCTCGACGGAACGGGCAGATCGACTGGGAATCGCCCGCTTCCTGGGATGCCGCCACTGCCCTCGAGACCATTGCCCAACTGGTTCGTCACGGTCAGGCAGACGTGCCCGTCTATGCCATAAATGAGGATCGCCGGGTGACCACCCGACGATTTGATCTGGCCGATGCGCCACTTTTCGTCGCCGAAGGGATTTTCGCTGCCGAGATCGTCGAGGAATGCCGCCAACGCGGACTGCTCGCCGGGGCGTACGCCCTGCGTCGGCCGCGTGGGGCGACCTTCCTGCGGCGGTTGAGCCGGGATCTCGCCGAGCAGCGCAAGGGCCCCCGGGTGTTGCTGCGGCGCGGGGTGGCTCTGCTGCGCGCCGAGCCGGCCGTGCTGCGCCGGCAGACCGGCCTCGGCGCCGAGGCGGCACGCGGTCGGGAGGTGCTGCGCCGGGTGGCCCGCCTGCGCGCCGCCGGTCACCCGCCCGCGCGATGAGGCCAGACCCCGGCTCTCACCCCAGCAGCTTCGCGTACGCCGGCTTGATCACCTCGTCGATGATCTGAAGTCGCTCGTCGAAGGGGATGAAGGAGCTCTTCATCGCGTTGATGGTGAACCACTGCAACTCGCGCCAGCCGTAGCCGAAGGCGTCGCAGAGCAGGGCCATCTCCCGGGAGAGCGAGGTGCCGCTCATCAACCGGTTGTCGGTGTTGACGGTCACCCGGAACCGCAGGTCACGGAGCAGTCCGATGGGGTGCTCGGCGATCGAGGCGGCAGCCCCGGTCTGCACGTTCGACGAGGGGCACAACTCCAGCGGGATGCGCTTGTCCCGCACGTACGCGGCCAGCCGACCGAGCACCGGCCGGGCACCGGCGGTGATGTCGTCGACGATGCGGACCCCGTGGCCCAGGCGGTCCGCCCCACACCACTGGATGGCCTGCCAGATGGAGGGCAGGCCGAAGGCCTCACCGGCGTGGATGGTGAAGTGGAAGTTCTCCCGCTGGAGGTATTCGAAGGCGTCCAGGTGCCGGGTGGGCGGAAAGCCGGCCTCCGCTCCGGCGATGTCGAAGCCGACCACCCCGTGGTCGCGGTGCCGCACGGCCAGCTCGGCGATCTCCTGCGACCGGGCCGCGTGCCGCATCGCGGTCAGCAGGGTGCCGACCCGGATCGGGGTACCGGACTCGGCGGCCAGGGCGCTGCCCTCGGCGAAGCCGGCCAGCACCGCCTCGACCACCTGGTCCAGGCTCAGGTCCCGTTCCAGGTGCTGCTCCGGCGCGAACCGCACCTCGGCGTAGACCACTCCGTCGGCGGCCAGGTCGAGGGCGCACTCCCGGGCCACCCGGCGCAGCGCGGCGGGGGTCTGCATCACGGCCACGGTGTGCGCGAAGGTCTCCAGGTAACGCTCCAACGACCCGGAGTCGGCCGCCGCCACGAACCACCGACCCAACTCCTGCGGGTCGGTGGTGGGCAGCGGATGTCCGACCTCGGCGGCCAGGTCGATGATCGTCGCAGGTCGCAGGCCGCCGTCCAGGTGGTCGTGCAGCAGCGCCTTCGGTGCCTTGACGATGTCCTCGTACCGCAGAGTCGTGACCATGCTCTGACCCTAGTACCCTGCGCCGACCCTCCCCAGCAGACGGCGGGGACAATGGCCGGGTGACCGCAGTTGGACCGGATCCCCGGGTCGTCGAGCGCCTGCGTTGCCCGGTCTGCGGCGAAGGACTGACCATCGCCGCCGACACCGGCCAGGCCCTGCGCTGCCCGCGCCGGCACAGCTTCGACATCGCCCGGCAGGGCTACGTCAACCTGCTGACCGGTAGGGCCCCGCACCTCGGCGACTCGACGGAGATGGTCGCCGCTCGGGCCCAGTTCCTGGCCGCCGGCCACTACGACACCATCTCCACCGCCCTGGCCGAGGCCGCCGCGCGCCCGCTTGGCGCAGACGCCGGTACGCAGGCGTACCCCCTGGTGGTGGATGCCGGAGCGGGCACGGGCCGGCACCTCGCGGCGGTGCTGGCGGCGGTGCCGGCGGCGGTCGGTCTGGCGCTGGACATCGCCAAGCCCGCGGTACGCCGGGCCGCCCGGGCGCACCCGCGCGGCAGCGCCGCGCTGGCCGACACCTGGCAGCGTCTGCCGTTGGCGGACGCCTCGGTGGCGCTGCTGCTGAACGTCTTCGCCCCCCGCAACGGACCGGAGTTCCGCCGGGTCCTCGACCCGGCCGGACGGCTGCTGGTGGTAACCCCGACCGCCGAGCACCTGACCGAACTGGTCGACGCCCTGGGCCTGCTGCGGGTCGACCCGGCCAAGGCGGACCGGGTCGCGGCCAGCCTCGGGGACCACTTCGTCGAGGAGTCCACCGCCGTGCACCGGCAGGCGCTGACCCTCTCGCATTCGGAGGTGGCCACCCTGGTCGGCATGGGTCCGAGCGCCTGGCACGCCGACCCGGCGGGGTTGGCCGACCGGATCGGGGCCCTGGGCGAGCCGGTCCGCGTGCGGATGGCGGTTCGGCTAGGGGTGTACCGCCCGCGCTAGGTGGAGAGGTCGACTTCTTCCCAACCCGGTGGCTCGTCGTGGTACGGCCCGCGCAGGATCACCGCCCACTCCAACGCCCACCGTCGTTGGCCGATCGCGTTGGCGTCGACCAGACCGGGCAGCACTCCACCGGCCTGGTCCACCTCCAGGTAGGCCCAGTCCAGGCAGTAGTGCAGGTCCAGCAGGGCCGCCGCGTCCGCCGGATGTTGCGGCGCGGTCAGGATGCGGGAGCGCCACTGCGGGAAGGTCTCCCCCTCGACGATGTTCGGCAGGCGCTCCACCAGCCGCTCGTCCACCGCCAGGGTGGGGTCCAGCTGCTTGGTCAGGCCGAGCACCCAGGCCAGCGAGAACACCGCGTCGTGGTGCAGTACGAACGAGCGGTGGTCGCCCTTGGCGCCGGTGACGAACTGGAACTCCGGCGGGGTGACCATCTCCACCAGGTGCGAGGCCAGCAGCCAACTCATCGCCGCCTGGGCCGGCATGCCGAAGCAGCGGGCCAGGATCAGATGCAGCACCGCGATCCGCGCCTCGATCTCCACGGTGGGCCGCAGCTCGACCCGGTCGCCCGGCTCCCACACCAGCGGAAACTGCGGAGGTGGCAGCGGCAGCCCCAGCCGGGAGAGTTCCTCCAGGCTCGCCTCACGCACTTCCCTGGGGTCCGGGGCAGGAACGATCACAGCAAGATCCCTGTCTGCTAACGGCCTCGCGGCGCCGACGGTCCCCCTGGCCTGCGAGGATAGCGGCCCGAATGGTCGCCCACCATGGGGTCGAGCGGACCGGGCGACTCACTCGACCCGTTCGATCACCAGCGGGGTCGATGCCGGTGGCTGCGCCGCCACGGTCACCGCCGAGGCCGCCTGCGCCAGTGCGGCCGGGATGCTCTCGGCCCGCTCGGCGCGCAACTCGTAGAGCGGTTCGCCGGCCCGCACCGGGTCACCGGGGCGTTTGTGCAGCACCACGCCCGCGGGCACGCTGACCGGGTCCTCCTTGCGGGCCCGGCCCGCGCCGAGTCGCCAGGCCGCAACCCCCATGGCGTACGCGTCGATGGCCGCCACGTAGCCGTCGGAGTCCGCCCGGACCACCTCCACCTCGGGGGCCTGCGGCATCGGGGCCTCCGGGTCACCGCCCTGGGCCCGGATCATCGCGCGCCACACGTCCATCGCCCGCCCGTCACGCAGGGCGGCGGCCGGATCGGCGTCGGTCAGCCCGGCGGCGTCCAGCATCTCCCGGGCCAGGGCCAGGGTCAGTTCCACCACGTCGGCGGGGCCGCCACCGGCGAGCACCTCGACGGACTCGGTCACCTCCACCCCGTTGCCGATGGTCAGGCCGAGGGGGGTGGACATGTCGGTGAGCAGGGCCACCGTCTTCACCCCGTGCGCGCCACCCAACTCGACCATGGTCCGGGCCAGTTTTTGGGCGTCGTCGACGGACTTCATGAACGCGCCGGAGCCGACCTTGACGTCGAGCACCAGGGCCCCGGTGCCCTCGGCGATCTTCTTGCTCATGATCGAACTGGCGATCAGCGGGATCGCCTCAACCGTGCCGGTGACGTCGCGCAGCGCGTACAGCTTGCGGTCGGCCGGGGCCAAGCCCGACCCGGCGGCGCAGACCACCGCGCCGATGTCGCGCAGCTGCGCGATGAACTCCTGGTTGCTCAACGCGGCCCGCCACCCGGGAATGGACTCCAGTTTGTCCAGGGTGCCGCCGGTGTGTCCCAGCCCTCGGCCGGACAGCTGCGGCACGGCCGCACCGCAGGCCGCCACCAGCGGGGTCAACGGCAGAGTGATCTTGTCACCGACCCCACCGGTCGAGTGCTTGTCGACGGTGGGCCGGGCCACCGAGGACAGATCCAGCCGCTCACCGCTGGCGATCATGGCGGCGGTCCAGCGGGCGATCTCGGCCGGGGTCATTCCGTTGAGCAGGATCGCCATGGCCAGCGCCGACATCTGCTCGTCGGCCACCACCCCCCGGGTGTACGCATCCACCACCCAGTCGATCTGCGAGTCGGAGAGCACCCCCCCATCCCGCTTCACCCGAATAACATCAACCGCCGTAAACCCACTCATCAGACAGCTCTTCCCTAGTCGCATGGCGATACCGGTTCGCCCACCGCGCCCACCGAGGGGATGGGCCGACCGGGACCGGCGGAGGGATCAAGCCTGACCGCCCGGAGCCGGTCCCGGTCGGCCCATCCCCAAAGCTCAATTACCCCAGCGAACCGGAACCTCCGCCGGAGGCTCACCCTCACCAGCCCAGAAGATCGTGCCGGAAGCGTCCACCACCACGACCCGAGGCGTCCGCGCCAACCCCCAGGTGATCGCCTCAGCCGGGTCGTCCCAGCTCGGCCCCTCCTCCAGCACCCCGGTCTCGGCCGCCGCGTCCTCGCCGGAGGACCGTTCCCAGTACGCCGTCCAGATCTGCTGCCCGGCGGACAGGTCGGGGTGTACGAAGACGGTGCCCCGCCCGCGCCAGGCGGCCAGCCGGTCGGGTACCACCGGCACCGGTTGTTCGCCGGTCACCGCCTCGAGGTCGCCCACGTCGAAGGCGTGCGGCAGCAACTCCGACATCCGCAGCGGGCCGCCCTTGGCCTCGATCAGGCAGTCCGGCCCACCCTGTTCCCAGAGCAGCTGCCGGCACCGTCCGCACGGCATCAGCGGCTCACCGGTGGCGTCGACGCAGGACAGCGCGACGATCCGACCTCCCCCGGTGGCGTGCAGGGAGGAGACCACCCCGCATTCGGCGCAGAGCACCACACCGTACGCGGCGTTCTCGACGTTGCAGCCGACCACCACCCGGCCGTCGTCGACCAGCGCCGCCGCTCCCACCGGGAAGTTCGAGTACGGCACGTAGGCGTGCCGCATCACCTCGGTGGCCGCGGCCCGCAGTCCTTCCCAGTCGATCTCCATGCTCTGCTCCCTGGCTCAGCCCTTGATGTACGGCTTACCGTCGGCGGCCGGTGCCCGCACCCGGCCGACCAGCCCGGCCACCGCCAGGATCGTCGCCAGGTACGGCAGCATGGCCAGGAACTGGCCGGGGATGATGCTGTTGATCGCGCCCAGGTAGGTGGCCAACTGGTCGGCGAAGCCGAAGAAGAGGGCGGCGAGCAGCGCCCCGGTCGGACTCCACCGGCCGAAGATCAACGCGGCCAGGGCGATGAAGCCCTTGCCGCCGATCATGTTCTTGGTGAACGAGTAGAGCGCCAGCGTGTACGACGCGCCGCCGATGCCGGCGATCGCCCCGGCCAGGATCACGTTGCGGTAGCGCAGCCCGAGCACCTTCACACCGAGGGTGTCCGCCGCCGTCGGGTGCTCACCGACCGAACGGGTCCGCAGCCCCCACCGGGTACGGAACAGCGCGATGTGGATGACGAGCACCAGCAGCAGGGCGAGGTAGAGGAAGATGTTCCCCCGGAACAGCGCCGGGCCCAGCAGCGGGATGTCCGACAGCAGCGGGATCTCCCAGTTGCTGAACCGGGGAGCGCTGTTGTAGCGCGCCGAGTTCGTCTGCATCAGCCGCTCGTAGAGGAAGCCGGTGATGCCGAGCGCCAGCAGGTTGAGCACGATGCCCATGACCACCTGGTCGACCAGGTACTTGATGGAGAACACGGCGAGCAGCAGCGAGATGAAGGAGCCGCCGATCGCGGCGGCGACCAGACCCACCCAGACGCTGCCGCTGATGCTGCCGAACAGTGCGCCGCTGAACGCCCCCATCAGCAACTGACCCTCGATGGCCACGTTCACCACGCCGGACCGCTCGCAGAGCACCCCGGCCAGCGCGCCGAAGATCAGCGGCAGGGCCAGCAGGAAGGTGCCCCGCACGATGTTGACCAGGGGCATGAAGTTCTGCCCGGCCGGCGCGGCGGAGACCTGCCAGCACAGGAAGGAGAGCACGAAGCCGACCAGACCCACCGCGAGCACCGGGAGGAACCAGCGCTTGGGCAGCCCGGCCAGCAGCGCGCCACCGGCGGCGAGGGCGATCAGCCCGAAGACGATCGCGCCGACCGTGCCGGTGACCTCCAGCGCCGCTCCGTCGGCGTCCTCGCTGAGGGTGAAGCGGGCCTGCTCACCGGTGGCGAGCGCACCGAACAGCACCGTGGCCAGCAGGCCGAGCGCCAGCAGCACCACGCCGACCTTGCGGGTACGGGTCCAGAATCCCTCGTCGACCGAGGCGACCGCGACGTCGGGAACAGCCATGGTGGACATGCCTCACCAGCCCTTCGCGAGGCTCGTCTGCAACCGGGCGGCCCGCGCGGCCCGGAGCTGGAAGATCGCCTTCACCAGGGCCGGTGCGGCGATGAAGATGACGATCAGCGCCTGGAGCACGGTGACCAGTTCCAGCGAGATCCCCGAGTAGGACTGCATCCGGTTACCCCCGGCCTGCAACGCGCCGAACAGCAGGGCGGCCATGGCCACCCCCCACGGTTTCACCCGGCCGAGCAGGGCGACCAGGATGCCGTCGAAGCCGATCTGGGCGATCACCAGGGGGGTCAGCGCGGCGGCCGTGGTGCCGAGCACCATCTGCGAGCCGCCGAGCCCGGCGAGGATCCCGGCGAAGACCATGACCAGGACGTACGTGCGGGTGACGCTGATGCCGGCGGTACGGGCCGCGTCCGGGTTGGCACCGACCGCACGCAACTCGAAGCCGAGGGTCGAGCGGTTGAGCAGCCAGGCGACCGCCAGGGTGGCCAGCACGGCCAGGAAGATGCCGGCGTGCGCCCGCAGCGGCTCGCCGAACAGCCGGGGCAGTTGTGCGGAGGCGTCCACCGGTCGGCTGATCGCGTCGGTACGGTTCGGGTCCTGCACCCCCTTCTGCATGATCAGCCAGGTCAGGAAGTAGACCGCGATGTAGTTGAGCATGATCGTATTGATCACCTCGTGGGCGCCGGTTCGCGCCTTGAGGATGCCCGGGATGAAGCCCCAGATGGCACCGCCGAGCGCGCCGGCGAGCACCGCGACCAGCAGGTGCAGCACGGGCGGCAGCGGCAGCAGGAAGCCGGCCAACGCGGCCAGCACGACGCCCATGATGGCCTGCCCCTGAGCGCCGATGTTGAACAGGCCGCCCCGGAAGGCGAGCGCCACCGACAAGCCGGTGAAGACCAGGGGGGCGGTGTACGTGAGCGTCTCCGAGATCGGATGCAACGCGGCGGTGAGGGTGCTCGCCCCCGGATCGAAGACGGAGCCCTTGAACAGGTTCGCGTACGCCTCACTGACAAGCGTCCAACTGGAGTTGATCGCGTCCGAGGGGCGGGCCGTGATGTAGGCGTAGGTGGCCAGCACGTCCGGCTCAGAGATGATCATCAGGACCGCGCCGACGAACATGGCCAGTACCAGCGACAGCAGGGTCACCGTGAAGGTGTTGGCGGCCCACAGGTTCTCCAGGAACAGCCGTCCCAGGTTGGGCCGCGGCTCCGGGCTGGTCGGCGTGGTGGCGGCCTCGGCCTGCTCGGTGTTGTCGAGCGTGCTCCGGGCGGCCTGCTCCGGGCTCGCCGGCTCCTTGTCCGGGGAGCCGGGCTGAAGGTTGTCGGTCATGCCTTCTCGTCCTCGTTGCCTGGCCCGTCGGGACCGGGAGCCACGTCGTCCGTGGTCGCCGTGACGTCGCGGTCGGTGGTCGCGGTGACGCCCTCGCCGGAGACCGTGTCGGCATCGGTGGTCGCGTCCCCGCCGTCGGCGACCGGGTCGGCCCCCGATGATTCGCCCTCGGCGCCGGGCATGATGCCCGCCATCAGCAGGCCGATCTCCTCGCGTGGGGTGTCCGGGCCGACGATGCCGATGACCCGGCCGCGATACATCACCGCGACCCGGTCGGCCAACCCGATCACCTCGTCGAGTTCGCTGGAGACCACCAGCACGGCGGTGCCGATGTCCCGCTCGCGGATGATCCGGCTGTGGATGAACTCGATCGAGCCCACGTCCACCCCCCGGGTGGGCTGGGCGGCGATGAACAGCTTCAGGGGCCGGGACAGTTCCCGGGCCACGATCACCTTCTGCTGGTTGCCGCCGGAGAGGGTGCCGACCGGCGCCTGGGCCGAAGAGGTACGGACGTCGAACTGCTCGATCCGCTCCTTGGCCGACCTGGCGATCGCCTCCGGCTTGATCGACAGGCCCCGGCCGAACGGGGGCCGGTCGTAGATGTCGAGCACCAGGTTCTCCGCCACGGAGAACTCCTTGACCAGACCGTCCACGCTGCGGTCCTCCGGGACGTAGCCGACGCCCGCCCGCAGCATCTTCTTGGTCGACCAGCCCTCGACGCGCTTCCCGTCGAGGGTCACCGTGCCGGCGAGCACCGGGCGCAGGCCCATGATCGCCTCGACCAGTTCGGTCTGACCGTTGCCCTGCACTCCCGCGATGCCGAGCACCTCGCCTGCGCGTACCGTCAGGTCGACGCCGTCCACCGCGCGGATCTGCCGGTCGTCGTCGACGACCAGGCCGGCGACCTCCAGGACCGGCTCACCGGCGGTGGCCGGGGCCTTGTCCACGGTGAGTCGGACGGTACGGCCGACCATCAGGGCGGCCAACTCGTCGCGGCTGGCCTCCGGGGAGGCCGTGCCCACGGTCCTGCCGCGCCGGATCACGGTGATCCGGTCGGCGATCGCCTTCACCTCGCCGAGCTTGTGGGTGATGAAGACGATCGACTTGCCGGCGGCCTTGAGCGACCGCATCACGGCGAGCAGTTCCTCGGTCTCCTGCGGGGTGAGCACCGCGGTCGGCTCGTCGAGGATGAGCAGGTCCACATCCCGGGTCAGGGCCTTGACGATCTCCACCCGCTGCTGCACACCCACCGGCAGGTCCTCGATCACCGCGTCCGGGTCGACCCGCAGGTTGTACCGCTCGGACACCTCGGCGACCTCGCGCCGGGCCCGGCGCCGGTCCAGGAAACCGGCGATGCCACCGCGCACCTGCTCGGCGCCGAGCATGACGTTCTCGGTGACGGTGAAGACCGGTACGAGCATGAAGTGCTGGTGCACCATGCCGATGCCGGCCGCGATGGCGTCGGAGGGGCCGCGCATCTTCAACGGCTTGCCGTCGACCAGGATCTCGCCCTCGTCCGGCTGATAGAGCCCGTAGAGCACGTTCATCAGGGTCGACTTGCCGGCACCGTTCTCGCCGAGCAGGGCGTGAATCTCTCCAGGCTCCACCGTCAGATCGATGTGGTCGTTGGCGACCAGATCACCGAACCGCTTGGTGATGCCGCGCAGTTCGAGTCTCAGCGCAACCTCCTGGAGTGCGAAGCGATGGTGCAGCGTAGCCGCTGACGACCGGGGTGTGACGCCGCCCCGGACCGGGGTGCGCCACCGGCCGCCCCGGCGGCGGGGGTTACCCACCGCGGGGCGGCCGGATCATGCTGTGGCTCGGCTAGTCGCCCGCCTGCGGTGATCGTCCCATCGCAGGCAGGCGACCAAGGGTCACTTCGGCTGGGCGGCCGACTCGACCTTGATGGTGCCGGCGACGATGTCCGCCTTCAGCTTGTCGATCTCGGCCTTGAGCTCGGCCGGGACCTTGCTGTCGAAGTCGTGGAACGGGGCGATCGAGACACCGTCGTTGGCCAGGGTGCCGACGAAGCCCTCCTCGGCGTTGAGCTTCTCGCCACCGGCGGCCTTGAGCACGGCGTCCCTGACCGCGTCCGGCATGTTCTTGACCACGGTGGTCAGGATCGCCGGGCAGTTCTGGGTGCTCTCGCAGCCGTCGACGTCCACCCAGATGGCGGTGTACTTGCCGCCCGAGGCCTGGGCAGCGGCGGTGGTGCCGAGGCCGGTGCCGCCGGCGACCGGCATGACGATGTCCGCGCCCTGGGCGACCAGCGCGTCGCTGACCTTCTTGCCCTCGTCCTGCTTCTCGAAGGAGTTGGCGAAGGAGCCGTTCTGGGTCTCCTTGTTCCAACCGAGGGCCTGGACGTTGGCGCCCTTGGCCTTGTTGTAGTGGGCGACGCCGTCGACGAAGCCGTCCATGAAGATGGTCACCGGCGGGATCTTCACGCCGCCGTAGGTGCCCACCTTGCCGGTCTCACTCATGCCCGCGGCGACGTAGCCGGCGAGGAAGGCGGCCTGCGCGGTGTCGAACTCCATCGGGAAGACGTTGGTCACACCCGGGTTGGCGTCGACGATGCCGAACTGCTGGTCCGGGTTCGCCTCGGCGACCTTCTTGGTGGCGTCGCCCATCAGGCCACCGACGGCCAGGATGAAGTCGCAGTCCTGGTTGACGTACTGGGTGAGGTTCGGCTCGTAGTCCGCCTCGGCCTTGGACGCCACGTACTTGATCTCGATGTTGCTGTTCGCGGCCTTGGCGGCCTCGAGGCCCTTCCAGGCCGAGGTGTTGAACGACTTGTCGTCGATGCCGCCGACGTCGGTGACCATACAGGCGCTGTACTTCTCGCCGCCTGAACCGGCGTTGTTGTCCTCATCCGGAGCCTCGCCACAGGCGGCGGCACTCAGTACGAGCCCACCCGCCGCGATGACCGAGGCAATCCGCATCCCACGCACCGAGCGCAAGACGTCTCCTTCCCGTTGCACACCGCGTGGTTGCGGTGGCTGCCATTGAACCGGCCTGCGCTGTGCCGCCGGCGTCCCACGTACGGAGGCAGAGCGTACGCCCACGTCCGCCTAACCAGCGACAATCGTGCAGGACTGTTGGAGCCCCGTTACCCAGGCGTAATTCTCGGGTGGGGAACATCACCGGTTGAGCGGTCCCCGCATCGGGATCGACCGGGCGAGAGGGTCGCGGACTCTGATTCGGACAGTCGGCTGGTCGGTGGGCCACAGGGCGTGCGGGTGAGCCGGACGACGGTCGGCTTCCAGGGGAATCTTCCCTGGTAGAAGCGGGTATGAACCGGTCGGCCACCCCAACGGACACCTCCGGTCCACCATCGGTCGGCGGGCGCGGGCCGGTGCGAGCGCTGACGACGAATCGGAGATAATTCCCCTGCCGCCCATTGAAGGGTATGTCGCGATATCGGGGCTGCGACACCTACTTCAGGGGAATCGGCAAGGATCCGTGATGGTTTCGAGGCTATCGACGTACGCTCACCGGTCTGCGCGTCACGCCATTCATCCCTGGACGTGTCCCGCCCGAATGCGGAATTCGACTAGTTGCGGACCGGGCATTCACCGCCGCTCTCACCCTGGCCCGGTTCACCGCCCCGACCCAGAACGGTGCCGACCGGGGCGCTAGATCCTCGCACGGTACAACTTCCCAGGCCACACCGGCAGGTACTGCCGGACGGGCGGGGACACCAGCGAGGTGGCCGGTTCGGGTCCGCCTCGTCGTCGGGAATGAATGTTGCGAGGTCAAACGGGATCGGTCGGCCGACCCCTCGGGCCGGCCGACCGATTTTCGATCAGCGCCAGAAGACCGCCACTGCCGCGTTGACCAGAGTCAGTGCCACGATCGCGAGGAAATGACCACGGTTGACGTCGGCCCGCTTACGGGAGAAGAAGACCATCACGAAGATCGCCAGGGCGATCAGGAACTTCACGACGAGCTTCGCCGGATCCGGCTCGTCACCGTCGCGCAGCGGGGCCGCCAGGCCGGTGCCACTCAACAGCTGGATCACCGCGCCCCAGAGCATGGCCGCGTTGATCCGGAGCTTGCCGCTGATGTATTGCACGATCGCACCACCCAGCAGCAGCGCGAACCCGATGAGGTGGATGTAGAGGAGGATGAGTCGGAGTGCTTCCATCCGCCTATCCTGCCCTATCAACGACGGTTCGTAGTAGAGGCATCCGGCTACTCGGCGAGCCAGCCGGTTGCGCGCGCCCTGACGACCACCACCCCCGCAGCCCAACCAGGCGTCTTGGGCGATCATCCGCTTTTCCGACAGTTAAGCACCTGGTCTGAACTTCTGTCGCTTACCCGAGAGCCGGTCGCCGTTGGGTCGGTCGCCCGAGATGCCGCGACCCGCGCCTTCCCCCGGCCCTGACGCCCCAAGACGCCGCAACCCGTGTCGCCTACCTGCCGGGATGCCCCAGGACGCCGCATCCCGGCACCGTCCCACGGAGCCCGAGACTGCGAGATGCGGCAACCCGCGCGGCGCTCACACCAGTCGCCGGCAACGCCACCGCAAGGTGACGGTGGCCCCTCACCTCTGCATGCCGGCAGTCCCAGTAGGAGTCCGGGCCCCTTTGCTCTGCTTCAACCCACGCAACGGATCCGACGGCAAAGCATTGCGTGGGGTGAAGCAGAGCAAAGGCGGTGGAAACAGGGAGAGAAGGGCACGCTCACCCCTCCACTGCGTCGACGCCGTAGGGCCGCACGCCTGCCTCGGCCAGCCGATCGCCTGCGGTTGGCGACAGCACTTCTGATGAGGTGCTTAAGTCAGGCGACGCGGGGGCCGGGCTTGACAGTCAAGCGTCAGGATCCCCGAGCACCCTCGGGCTCCACACCATTGGCCCGCAAGATCCGCCGGACCTGTTCGCGGCCGTAGCCGCTGACCTGAGCGATCTCGCCCACGCGCCGACCGTCGCGGTACGCCGCCACGATCGCGGCGGCCAGCCGCTCGCGCACCTTCGGCACATCGGCACGGGCCGAGGCGACTTCAGCGAGTCCATCCTGTACCCGCTGGAGTGCCACTCGGTACTCCTCCGAGGCTGCCTCAAGGTCGCCCGCCACGTGGCCACTCTGACACGCGCACCGCATCCCACCTGCTGGCATATAGAGGTGGCCACCTTTAGGCTTATAAGGTGGCCACCTATGCATTACCGTAGTGGAACCTTGCAGGCGGCCCCCGGCTCGCGTGGTAGCGCTCGCCGGGGGCCTTGATCGGACACGGGAGGTCCGACCATGAACAGTTTCCCCGACCCGGCTACCCCGGACGAACCCACACCCGCCCGCCTGATGGCGTTCTACCCGCCCGGCAAAAGCCCGCTCATCGATCGAGCGGAGAGCGGAGAACGCGCGCTCCGGGCGTTCGAGGCCACCATCGGTTCGAACGGGAGGCCGAACTCGTGACGTTCCTGGCGATCGGCCCGCGTCAGCTACCGAGGACGGAGATGGTCGAGGTGTGGCTCGATGCTGGCAGTGGCTCCACGGGCCAGCGCGTCATGGTCCCGGTGAAGCGACTGACCTGCTCCGATCTCGACCGGGGAGAGGGTGTGACGGCGCTGTACGAATACGAGACGCACTGAACCCGGCAGGCGAGCCCTCGGCAACACGCCGAGGGCTCGCATCGCCGCACGGCGGCCGGGAATCAGGCCCCCGTTCGCGCGGCGTCAGCCCTTCGTGCCACCGGCCGTCAGGCCGGACACCAGGTGCTTCTGGGCGAAGAAGAAGACCAGCCCGGCCGGTACGGTCACCAGGACGGCGGCGGCCGTCAGGTACTCCCACTGCGGGTTGAACTGCGGCACGAACTGCTGCAACCCGTACGCCAGGGTGAACTTGTCGTCGGTCTGGATGAAGGCCGAGGCGTACGCCACCTCACCCCAGGCGGTGAGGAAGGTGTAGAAGGCGGTGACCGCCACGGCCGGACGGGCCAGCGGCAGCACCACCCTCCAGAAGGTGGCGAAGGGTCCGCAGCCGTCCAGCGCCGCCGCCTCGTCCAGGGAGGTGGGGATGGAGTCGAAGTAGCCCTTCAACATCCAGGCGCAGAAGGGCACCGCGATGGTCAGGTACGCGACGATCAGCGCCGGCATGGTGTTGATCAGGCCCAGCCGGGCCAGGATCGTGTAGATCGGCACGATCAGGATGGCCACCGGGAACATCTGGGTGACCAGGAAGATCAGCATCAGCGGTCGGCGGCCCGGGAAGTTGAACCGGGACACCGCGTAGCCGGTGGTGGCGGACAGGAAGATGCCGATGCTCATGGTGAAGGCCGCGACGATCACCGAGTTGAGGAACCAGCGCGGGAAGTTCGTCTCGGTCAACACGTAGCTGTAGTTGGCCAGGGTGGTGTCCCGGAACAGGGTCAACTCGCTGCTCTGGATCGCGTACCCGGGCTTGAGGGAGGAGAGCAGCACCCAGGCGATCGGCCCGATCGCGATCAGCGAGGCCAGGATCAGGGTGCCGTGCAGCAGCACGGACATCGCCGGGCTGCGTCGGCGGTGCCCGCGCCGGGTCACCTTCCGGGTGCCGGCCAGGGCCGGGCCGGCGACGGCGTCGGCCGTCGGCGGCGTGGCTGTGGATCGGCTCATGTCACCACACCTCGCCTTGCTTGCGCAGCACCCGCCGGTAGAACACCGAGAACACCAGCAGGATCGACAGGATCAGCACCCCGTACGTCGAGGCCAGGGAGTAGTTGCGGAGGCCCTCGAAGGCGGCCCGGTAGGCGCCGGTCACCAGGATCTCGCTCTGTCCGGCCGGCTGTCCCTCGGTGACCAGGAAGATGATCGGGAACATGTTGAAGGTCCAGATGGTGCCGAGCAGCACCACGGTCATGCTGACCGGACGCAGCCCGGGCAGGGTGATGCTGCGGAACCGCTGCCAGGCCGAGGCCCCGTCGATCTCGGCCGCCTCGTAGAGCTCGCTCGGGATGGTCTGCATCCCGCCGAGCAGGGCGACCATCATGAACGGCACCCCCAGCCAGACGTTGGTGACGATGGCGGTGAGCAGGGCGGTCCACCGGTCGGCGAACCAGGAGACCGGATCGATGCCGAGGGCGGTGAGCAGCGCGTTGGCCAGGCCGAAGCGCTCGTTGAAGATGAACTTCCAGGCGAAGGCGCTGACGAAGGCCGGCACCGCCCAGGGCAGCACCAGCAGCACCCGGTAGAACGAGCGGGCCCGCATCGGGCGGTTGAGCATGCTGGCCAGGCCGAGCCCCAGCCCGAAGTGGCAGGCCACACAGACGAAGGTCCAGATCAGGGTGACGCCGGTCCACTGCCAGAACTCACCGACCTCACCGGTGAGCACCCGCACATAGTTGTCCAGGCCGACGAACTCCCACTTGTTGGGGTTCTCGGTGCAGACCTCGCCGCCGGTGATCGACTTGGTGCAGATCTCGGCGACCTGGTTGGCCTCGGTGAGGTTGGTGAAGGAGAGCCAGATCCCGCGGAACAGCGGGTAGAAGATCAGTACCGCCAGGACGATGACGACGGGCAGCACCATCGCCCAGGCGTACCAGTGCTTCTCCCAGCTGCGGCGCAGCCGGGAGGGACGAGCGGGTCGGCCGGGCGGCGTCGAGGGCGGCGCCGGGTCGGCTGTCACGGTGGTCATCCAGCTGCGCTCCAGAGCAGAGGGTTCGGCCGGATCGGCGACCGTGACGGTCGCCGATCCGCTGCCGGGTGCCGAAGGGTCACCGGCGCATCACCGGTGTGCGGGGCGGGCCCTACCGCGCCGGGCCCGCCGACGGTGGGGTCAGAACCCGTAGTTGGGTACGACCTCGGCCTTGTACTTCTTGGCGACGCCGTCCAGCGCTGCCTTGGGGTCCTTGTTCTGGATCAGGACCTCGGTGGCCATCTGGTCGAGCGGGCCGAAGAACTGGCCGGCCTCGGGGATCCACGGGCGACCCACGGCGGCCTCGTTGACGGCCTGGAAGGCGGCCACGACCGCGTTGTTCTTGACCGCGTCCACCTGGTACGCCGAGGTACGGGTGGGCAGCAGGCCGAGCTTCTCCGACAGGAAGGCCTGCGACTCGGCGGAGGCCATGAACTTCACGAAGGCGACGGCGGCGTCGATCTTCTCCTGCGGCATGCCGGACCAGATCACGTAGTTGTGGCCGCCGACCGGGCCACCGGCGCGGGCCGAGCCGGCCGGCACCGGGGCGATGCCCAGGTTCTCCAGGCCGCCGAAGTCCGGTGCCGAGGAGACGTTGTTGACCTCCCACGGCCCGTTGATGATCATGGCGACCTTCTGCTCCTTGAACAGGGTCATCATGGTGCCGTAGGCGTCGTTGGCGGAGGGCTTGGCGGCGGCGCCGCTGTCGATCAGGTCCTTGGCGATCCTCAGTCCGGCAGCGTTCTGCTCCGAGTTGATGGTGATCTTCTTGGCCTCGGCGTCGACCAGGTCGCCACCCTCGCCGTACATGAAGGGCAGCATGAAGTAGCCGGCCGGGTTGAGGTAAACGCCCTCGGCGTCGGTTGAGTCCTTGATGGTCTGCGCGGCGGACTTCAGCTCGGCCCAGGTCTTCGGCGGCGCGCTGATGCCGGCCTTGCCCAGCAGGTCCTTGTTGTACATCAGCGCCAGGCTGTCGGTGACCTGCGGAACCCCGTAGGTCTTGCCGTCGTACTTGTTGGAGGCCAGCGGGGTAGCCAGGAAGTCGTCCGCGTCGCTGAGCAGCTCCGAGCCGTCGAGGGCGTAGAGGTAGCCGAGGGAGGCGAACTCGGGCACCCAGGCCACCTCGGCCCGCAGGATGTCCGGGGCCCCGGTCTTGGCCTGCGCGGCGGTCTTGAACTTGTTCTGGGCCTCGCCGAACGGGACCGACTGGTAGTTGATCTTCACGTTCGGGTAGGTCTGGTTGAACTTGGTGATCAACTCCTTGAACGCCGGGCCCTCGTTCTGCGGGTCAGAGGTGTCCCACCAGGTCAGTTCCGCGGTGAGGGCGGCGGGGTCGGCCTTGGGCTGCTCCTCGGCCTTGTCCTCGCCGCCGCACGCGGCGACGGTGAGGGCGAGACTGGCGGAGGCGAGTACGGCGATCCCCCTGGCTATGCGACGCATGTTCGCTCCTAAGTTGCCTGCCGGGTAACGGCGGGACAGTAGCAAGAGTTTTCCTAACTCGAAACCCCTTGCGAACACGGCTGCAACAACCGTGCCCCATCCGCAACACGATCAGTCGACAGAGGCCCGCCAACTGGGGCATTTCATTGCTGGGCAGATTGACCGGTGCGACAGTCCCGATCACCTTGCGCGATCGGAAGTTCGCTGTACGTTTCGCTGGGCACCCGGAGAAGGGTGCGATGAACGCCTTTTCCAGCGCCCGCTGCTCGATTATGCAAGTTCTTGCCGCCTACTGCGCAAGAAGTTGGCGGTGAGCTACAGTGCCGCAATGCGCGCTCGTTTGTCCGACATCGCTCAACAGGCCGACGTCAGCGAGGCCACGGTGTCGCGGGTGCTCAACGACCGCCCCGGCGTGGCACCCGAGACCCGGCAGGCCGTCCTCACCGCCCTCGACGTGCTCGGCTACGAACGCCCCGCCCGGCTGCGCAAGCGCAGCGCCGGGCTGGTCGGCCTGGTGGTGCCGGAGCTGGACAACCCGATCTTCCCCGCCTTCGCCCAGATCATCGAGTCTGCGCTGGCACCCACCGGCTACACCCCGGTGCTGTGCACCCAGACCCCCGGCGGGGTCCGCGAGGACGAGTACGTCGAGATGCTGCTGGACCGGCAGGTCTCCGGCATCGTCTTCGTCTCCGGCCTGCACGCCGACACCGCCGCCGACCACGACCGGTATCGGACCCTGATCGCCCGGCCACTGCCCATCGTCATGATCAACGGGTACGCACCCGGCATCGCCGCGCCGTTCGTCTCGTGTGACGACCGGGAGGCCGCCGAGCTGGCGGTGGCCCATCTGGTGGCCCTGGGCCACCGGCGGATCGGCATGATCACCGGGCCGGACCGGTTCGTGCCGGTGCAACGCAAGGTGAACGGATACAAGGCGGCGATGCAGCGCCTGGCCGGGGTCGAGGACGACGAGTTGGCCGAGCTGACCGAGCTGTCCCTGTTCGGCGTGGAGGGTGGCGAGGCGGCGGCCGGGCGACTGATCGAACGCGGCGCAACCGGCATCGTCTGCGGCTCCGACCTGATGGCCCTCGGCGCGATCCGGGCCGCCCGCCAGCGTGGTCTCTCCGTACCGGGTGACCTCTCCGTGGTCGGCTACGACGACTCGCCGCTGATGGCCTTCACCGACCCGCCCCTGACCACCATGCGCCAGCCGGTCGCCGCGATGGCGGTGGCCGCGGTCCGGGCGCTGGTCGACGAGATCAACGGGCACGGCGCCCCGCACTCGGAGTACCTGTTCCGGCCCGAACTGGTGGTCCGCGGCTCGACCGCGGTGGCCCGGGCGGACACCACCCCCGCCCAGGGTGGCCCGCCGCGTCCGACCCCACCGGCGTTGCCGGTCCCGGCGTGACACCGACCGCCTGCCACTGACTCCCGGTCATTTCTTGCGCAAGGTCTGCTTGACTCTTGCAGAGGCGGCCCGGCATTCTTCTCAGACACCCGTGCGTCCCACCGTCGCCACGCCGGGTGCCGCCGTCCCGCGCCACAGAACGGGGAACACCCGATGACCGTCAGCAATCCCTCGCCGCTGACCTCCGATGCCGGCTGGTGGCGATCCGCCGTCGTCTACCAGGTCTACGTCCGCAGCTTCGCCGACGCCAACGGGGACGGCATCGGTGATCTCCAGGGCATCCGGCAACGCCTGCCGTACCTGCGTGAGCTGGGCGTGGACGCCCTCTGGTTGACCCCCTTCTACACCTCCCCGATGGTCGACGGCGGGTACGACGTCGCCGACTACCGGGACGTCGACCCGATGTTCGGCACCCTCGGCGACTTCGAGGCGATGATCACCGACGCGCACGCCCTGGGCCTGCGGATCATCGTCGACATCGTGCCCAACCACACCTCCGACCGGCACCCCTGGTTCCAGGCGGCGCTGGCAGCCGGCCCCGGCTCACCGGAACGCGAGCGGTACCTCTTCGCCGACGGCAAGGGTGAGCACGGCGAGCAGCCCCCGAACGACTGGGAGAGCATCTTCGGCGGCCCGGCCTGGACCCGGGTGCCGGACGGCCAGTGGTACCTGCACCTGTTCGACCCGGCCCAGCCCGACCTGAACTGGCGCCACCCGCAGGTACGCGCCGAGTTCGAGGACGTCCTCCGGTTCTGGCTGGACCGTGGGGTGGACGGGTTCCGCATCGACGTGGCCCACGGCATGATCAAAGCCGAGGGGTTGCCGGACGTCGGCTTCAACTCGATGACCACCGGCCGACGTCAGTCCGAACTGCTCGGCAAGGGCAGGTTGCCCTACTTCGACCAGGACGAGGTGCACGACATCTACCGCGCCTGGCGGCCCATCCTGGACAGCTACCCCGGCGGCCGGATGGCGGTGGCCGAGGCCTGGGCCGAGACCCCCCAGCGGCTGGCCCGCTACATCGGGCCGGATGAGCTGCACCAGGCTTTCAGCTTCGACTTCCTCGACGCCACCTGGTCGGCCGACTCCTTCCGCAAGGTCATCGACACCGCCCTGGCCGAGTCGACCATCGTCGGCGCCCCCACCACCTGGGTGCTGTCCAACCATGACCGGCAGCGGCACGTCACCCGCTACGGCGACGGCGAGGTAGGGCTGCGACGGGCCCGCGCCGCCGCACTGCTGATGCTCGCCCTGCCCGGCTGCGCCTACCTCTACCAGGGGGAGGAGCTGGGCCTGCCGGAGGTGCTCGACCTGCCGGACGCGCTGCGCCAGGACCCGGCCTTCCTGCGTACCGGCGAGAGCCGGGACGGCTGCCGGGTGCCGATGCCGTGGAGCGGCGAACTGGCCCCGTACGGCTTCGGCCCGGCCGGTAGCGAACTGAGCTGGCTGCCGGCCCCGGCTACCTGGGGTGCGCTGTCGGTGGCCGCCCAGACCGGGGTGCCCGGCTCGACCCTGGAGCTGTACCGGGCGGCGCTGCGGATCCGCCGCAACCATCCCGCCCTGGCCGGCACCGGCGGCATCACCTGGCAGGAGGCCGACCCCGGGGTGCTCGCCTTCACCCGGGAGGCCGACGACACCGTGCTGACCTGCGTGGTCAACCTCAGCGGCGCCCCGGTACGAGTCGAGGGGTACGGCACCCCCCTGGTGGCCAGCGCGGCGGTCAGTGAGCAGGACGGCGGTCACCTGCTGGACATCGACACGGCTGTCTGGTTCGAGCGCCGCTGATCGGGTAGTCCGTCAGCAACCTGGTCGTCCGGCGTGCTGCGCGCCGCCGGACGACTGGGGCTGACGTCCCTCGGTCGGTCAGCCGCCGGCCAGCCGGGCGGCGATGCGGGCGAACCCGGCGCGTAGCTCGGCCGCGTCCGGGGTCGGCAGAGGGCCCGTGTCCCGTTCCTCCTCGTCCGCCAGGTCCTCCTCGTCGATGGTGTCCTCGTAGTCGCCGTAGAGGTCGGCCCGCTCCGTCTGGACCTCCTCGTCCTGAGCGGCCAACTGGGCGGTGGCTATCTCGCCCCGGATCTGTTCCACGGAGACCGCAGGCACCAGCGGCTCGACCACCGCCATCAACGCCCCGTCGGCGACCACCGCCTCGGCCAGGGCCATGGCGTGTTCCCGCTCGTACGGACCGCAGACCACCGGCTCCCACTCGTCGTCGTCACCGAGCGGACCGAAGGTGATGATCCACGGCAGGTCGCGCATCGGCGAGTCCTCCGGCAGGTCCAGCGTCACGAGTACCCCCACGGGGCCATCATCGTCGCTGCCCGGCCCGCACGCGGCAGGTTCGGCACATCACCGGAAAGGCCTCCGGCTGCTCGCGGTGGCCGCACAATCGGTGACTCGCCGCGCCGGTTCTCGCCAATGACCTCAGCCGGCCCCGCCCGGGGTGCCCGGATCGGTGTCCGAGTCGAATTCCACCCGTCGGCCACCCCGGGCCAGGTCCACCACCCGGCCGCGCCGACTGGTCGCGGCCAGCGCCGCACCGAAGAGCACCAACTGGTTGAGCAGGTACAGGTAGACCAGCAGACCCACCGCGGTGGCCACCACGGTGTACGCCGGATTGTGCTCGACCCGCCCCACCCAGAACCGGCCGACCGTGTTGAGCAGGGTGATGCCGATCGCGACCACCAGCACCACCGGCCGCAGCCGCGCCCGGGTCATCTGCACCCTGGGCACCACGATCAGCAGCAGGGTGGCCAACACCGCGTTGATCAGCACACTGAGCACCGCGCTGATCGTGGTCAACCCGACCGACCCGGTGCTGCGCAGCAGGAATCGCAGCAGGGACTCCAGGGCGTCCACCGCCGCCACCGAGGTGCCGAGCAGCACGAAGACCACCAGCAGCACCCCCAGGTCGACGAACCGGCGGACCACCAGGTTGCCCGGATGCTGGTTGAAACCGTGGATCAGCCGCTGCGAGGAACGGATCGCCTCGACCCACCCGATGCCGGTCAGGACCAGGATCAGCAGACCCACCACCCCGACCGTGCCACTGCTCTCGGCCACCTGGGCCGGGTCGAGGAAGGGCAGGTTCTCCCCGAGGAAATCCTCCGCCGCCGCGCGTACCTCGTCGTTGTCGTCCAGGAGCGCACCGAACGCCGCGTACACCACCAGGGCCAGCGCGAAGACCGCGAAGAAGCCGTAGTACGCGATCGCGGCGGCCAGCCGACCACCCTGAAGATCGGTGTAGCGCACCCCGGCCCGCCACAGATGCCCGAAGGCCGGCCAGCGGTGCCGGGCGGCGCTGAGCCGGCGGTCGATGCCCGCCTCGACCCGACCCAGGAGGTTCACCTCGTCATCCTCACCGTTCGCCGGCCGCCGCGCTCGCCGCTCGGCGACCGAAGGTTCAACCGCCCAGCCGGAAGTCCCGACGGGGCTGGAACCGTGCCTCGCCGCTGTGCGAGAACAGGGTGAAGTGCTTTACCTCGAACATCGCCGAGAAGTCCGCCAGATCCTCGTACGCCTTGTCCAGGGCCTCCGGTGCGACATCCTGCGCCACGGTCACATGCGGGTGGTACGGAAAGCGGAGTTCCCGTTGCAGCTCGGGAGCGGCGTTGATCGCCGCGGCCAGCAGTTCGCACTCGCTGATCCCGGCGGCTACCGCCACGAAGACCACCTGGGTCACCGGCCGGAAGGTGCCGGTGCCCCGCAGGTGCAGGGTGAAGGGCAGGTGGGCCGCAGCCACCCGGGCCAGGTGCCGCTCCACCGCGGGCAGCGTGGACACCGGGATCTCGGTCGGCCCCAGCAGGGTGACATGGGCCGGAACGGTGTTCGGGTCACCGGCCGCCAACCGACGTCGGGTCAGCGTGCCGCCCCACGGCTCGGGGATGTCCACCGCGATGCCGATCTGGACGGTGTCGCCGGCCTCCGGCGCCCCGCTGCCGTGATCCACGTTCCGCGCCACTCCTTCGGCCACCGACCTGTCCGGATCACCCGCGCTGTCGCGGACGACTACTCGCCACGTACCGGCGGGAAGAAACCCACCCGCTCGTACGCCTTGAGCAGGGTCGGCGTCGCCAACCGCCGGGCCTTCTCCGCCCCGACCGCGAGCAGCTTGTCCAACTGGGCCGGGTCGTCGAGGTAGGAGCGGGTGCGCTCCTGGATGGGGGTGACGAACTCCCGGACCACCTCGGCCAGATCCTTCTTCAGATCGCCGTAGCCCTTGCCGTCGTACGCCGCGACCAGATCGTCGATGCTCCGCCCGCTCAACGCCGAGTAGATGGTCAGCAGGTTGGAGATGCCCGGCTTGGTCTCCTCGTCGAAGACGATCTCCCGACCGGTGTCGGTGACCGCCGAACGGATCTTCTTGGCCGAGCGGGCCGGATCGTCCAGCAGGTCGATGATGCCGGCCGGCGACGAGGACGACTTGGACATCTTCGCCGTCGGGTCCTGAAGGTCGGTGATCTTCGCGGTGGCCTTGACGATGTGCGGGGCGGGCACCGTGAAGGTCGACCCGAAGTGGGTGTTGAACCGCTGCGCCAGGTCCCGGGACAGCTCCAGGTGCTGACGCTGGTCCTCGCCCACCGGCACCGCGTTGGCCTGGTAGAGCAGGATGTCGGCGGCCTGGAGGATCGGGTACGTGAACAGGCCCACGCTGGCGCGCTCGTTGCCCTGCTTCTGCGACTTGTCCTTGAACTGGGTCATCCGGCTGGCCTCGCCGAACCCGGTCAGGCACCCCAGCACCCAGGCCAGCTGCGCGTGCTCGGGCACCTGCGACTGCACGAACAGGGTGCACCGCTGCGGGTCCACCCCGACCGCCAGCAGCTGGGCGGCGGCCACCCGGATGCGCTGATGCAGCACCTTGGGATCGTGGCCCGCCGTGATGGCGTGCAGGTCGACCACGCAGTAGACCGCCTCGTGCGACTCCTGCAACGCCACCCAGTGCCGCACCGCACCCAGGTAGTTGCCGAGGTGGAACGAGTCGGCCGTCGGCTGGATGCCGGAGAAGACGCGCGGGCGGGCGGGTACGTCGGACATGCCGGCAATTCTGTCAGCAACGCCCGGCGTACGTCATGACGGGCCGGCGGGTCCGGTCCGGTCGGCGGGTCGGTCCACCGATCTGCGCTGTTCGGGCAGGCGGCCGACGGTGACCGCGAGCCGGGCCACCCGGCGCCCCTCCAGGCTCAACACCCGCAGCAGCCACCCGCCACCCACCCCGGCCGGATCGGGCACCGGAATCTCGTCACCTGGCCTGGGCAGCCGACCCAGGGCGGCCATCACGAACCCGCCCACCGTCTCGTACGGCCCGACGGGCAGCACCACCGAAGTGCGTTCGGCGAAGTCGGCCAGATTCAGTCGACCCTCCACCGCCGTCGGCAGACCGGCCAGCGTCGGCTCCGGCAGCTCGGTGTACTCGTCGTGGATCTCACCGACCAGTTCCTCGATCAGGTCCTCGCAGGTGACGATGCCGGCCGTACCGCCGTACTCGTCGACCACCACGGCCAGGTGGTGGCCCTCCCGCCGCATCTCGGTCAGCGCGGCCAGCACCCGCTTGCTGGCCGGCAGCCGCTTCACCTCTCGGACCAACTCGCCGACCTTCGTGCTCGGCACCCGGTCCGGATGCCACAGCACGTCGCGCAGGTGCACGAAGCCGACCACGTCGTCGTGGGTGCCGTCGACCACCGGGTACCGGGTGTGCGTTCCGGCCCGGACCAGGGGTTCGGCCTCGGCGAGAGTCAACGCCGCCGACAGGAACACCACCTCCGTACGGGGCATCATCACCTCACGGACCAGCCTGGCCCCGGCCACCAGCACCTCGTCGATGATGCGTCGACCCACCGGGTCCAGCACGGTGTTCGCGGCGACCAGATCGCGCAGCTCCGCCTCGCTGATCCGCTCCCGGCCGGCGGCCGGACCCGTACCCAGCAGGGCGGTGACCAGCCGGAGCCCACCGTCGACCGCCCGGACCACCACCCGGGCGACCCCCCGGGCCAGCCGTCCTGGCTCGCGGCGGGGCTGGGTCGGCCGCCACCGGGATCCGCGCCGACGCGCTGCCCGCATGACAGTGATGGTAGTCAGCGCGACGGCCGTAGGCTGTCCATACGCGGCCACACTCAAGGGCCAGGCAGGAGGACCGAGGTGAAACTGCTAGTCACCGGCGGTGCCGGCTTCATCGGCAGCGTGGTTACCCGGATGCTGCTCGACGCGGGTCACCAGGTCGTCGTCCTGGACGATCTGCGCACCGGCCACCGGGAAGCCCTCGCCCCGGACGCCACCCACGTCGAGGCGGACATCCACGACGCCGCGCGGGTGCTCACCCCGCAGGCCGGGTTCGACGGCGTGTTGCACTTCGCCGCGCTGATCGCCGCCGGTGAGTCGATGGTCGCTCCGGAGCGGTACTGGCACAACAACACCGTCGGCTCCCTGGCCCTGCTGGACGCGGTCCGGGCGGCCGGGGTACCCCGACTGGTCTTCTCCTCCACCGCCGCCGTCTACGGCAATCCGATCGAGCTGCCCATCGTCGAGACGGCCGTCAAGGCCCCCACCAACACGTACGGGGCGACCAAGCTGGCCGTCGACATGGCGCTGACCTCCGAGGCGATCGGGCACGGCCTGGCCGCCGTCTCGCTGCGCTACTTCAATGTCGCCGGCGCCTACCTGGACGGTGATGTCGCCCTGGGTGAACGGCACGACCCGGAGACCCACCTCATCCCGATCGCCCTGGAGGTGGCCGCCGACCGGCGGGACAAGCTGCAACTGTTCGGCGACGACTACCCCACTGTCGACGGCACCTGCGTACGCGACTACATCCACGTCGCCGACCTGGCCCGGGCTCACCTGCTCGCCCTGGACGCGGCCCTGCCGGGGCAGCACCGCATCTACAACCTCGGTAACGGCAGCGGTTTCTCCAACCGACAGGTGGTCGAGGTGGTCCGCGAGGTCACCGGCCATCCGGTACCGGTCGAGATGGCGCCCCGCCGCGAAGGGGACCCGGCCGAGCTGGTCGCCTCCGCCGAGTTGGCCCGCGCCGATCTGGGCTGGCAGCCGCAGAAGCCGACCCTGCACGACATTGTCACCGACGCCTGGGCCTTCTACCGCACCCACCGGCTGGCCCAACCGTGATCGACTCCGACCGAAAGGTCGCCGACCGCGCCACCGCCGGCTTCCACCAGGTGTACGCCGAGCCGCCCGCCGGCCGCTGGGCGGCTCCCGGTCGGGTCAACCTGATCGGCGAGCACACCGACTACAACGACGGCTTCGTGCTGCCCTTCGCGCTCCCCCTGCGTACCGTCGTCGCCGCCGCACCCCAGCCGGGCGAGACCTGGAGAGTCTGGTCGGAGCTGACCGGCGAGACGGTCGACTTCGGTGCCGCGCAGGTCACCGGTGCCGGCCGGGTCACCGGCTGGGCCGGCTACGTGGCCGCCATGGTCTGGTCGCTGCGCGAAGCGGGTCACCGGGTGCCCGGCGCCCGCCTGGCGATCGCCTCCGACGTGCCGCTGGGCGCCGGCCTGTCCTCCTCCGCCGCCCTGGAGGCCGCCGTGCTGGCCGCCCTGGTCGACCTCGGCGGCCTGGACCTGCCCGCCGAGGCCCGACCCCGACTCGCCCAACGGGGCGAGAACCAGTACGTCGGGGCCCCCACCGGCGTCATGGACCAGTCCGCGGCGATCCGCTGCCGCGCCGGGCACGCCCTGTTCCTGGACTGCCGCACCGAGCAGGTGGAACACATCCCCTTCGACCTGGCCGCCGCCGGGCTGGTCATCCTGGTGATCGACAGCAACGCCCCGCACCGTCATGTCGACGGCGAGTACGCCGCCCGCCGCGACAGCTGCGAGAAGGCCGCCGCCCTGCTCGGGGTACCCGCGCTACGGGAGGTGCCGACCGAGGGCCTCGACGCGGCGCTGGCCCGGCTACCCGACGACGAGACCCGCCGCCGGGTACGGCATGTGGTCACCGAGAACCAGCGGGTGTGCGACACCGTCGACCTGCTACGGGCCGGGCGGATCCGGCAGATCGGCCCGCTGCTGACCGCCTCGCACACCTCCATGCGCGACGACTTCGCCATCACCGTGCCCCAGGTGGACACCGCCGTCGAGGCGGCACTCGCCGCCGGGGCGCTGGGCGCTCGGATGACCGGCGGCGGCTTCGGTGGCTGCGTCCTGGCCCTGGTCGAGGCCGACCAGTCCGCCCCGGTCGCGCAGGCCGTCGCGACCGCGTACGCCCGACGTGGCTTCACCGCCCCCACCCACACCACCGTCACCCCCGCCGACGGCGCCACCCGCCTCGACTGACCCGCCCACCCGCCCAGCCCTCGGCACGTCATTACGCCTCGATGCGGGATCGAGTGGCTATCGGTGGCCCGGATGCCACTCGATCCCGAATCGAGCGCGATCTTGGGGTGACGGTAAGGGTGCGTCGGGGGCAGGGCTGGCGGGGGTCAGGGGGTTTCGACGATCATGCCGGCGCCGACTGTACGGTTGGTGCTCTCGTCGATGATGACGAACCCTCCCGTGGTGCGGTTACGGCGGTACTCGTCGGCGAGCAGCGGGATGGTGGTACGCAGCCGGACCCGACCGATCTCGTTGAGCCGCAGCTCGCCCGCCGACTCGTCCCGGTGCAGGGTGTTGATGTCCAGGCGGTAGTGCAGACCGCGCACGATCGCCCGAGCCGCCCGGGTGGTGTGCTTGATCGCGTACTTGCCACCGACCTGCAACGGGCGGCTCTCGTCCATCCAGCAGACCATCGCCTCGATGTCCTGGGCCACGGCCGGGGCATTGTTCGGACGGCAGATCATGTCGCCCCGGGAGATGTCGATCTCGTCTGCCAGCCGTACCGTCACCGACATCGGCGGGAATGCCTCCGTGACCGGCCCGTCGGCGGTCTCGACCGAGGAGATCCGGCTGGTGAAGCCGGAGGGCAGCACCATCACCTCGTCTCCCGGCTTGAGCACCCCGGAGGCCACCTGGCCGGCGTAGCCCCGGTAGTCGGTCACGACAGTCGACTGTGGGCGGATGACGTACTGCACCGGGAACCGGACGTCGACCAGGTTGCGGTCACTGGCGATGTGCACCCGCTCCAGGTGATGCAGCAGCGCCGGGCCCTCGTACCAGGGCATCCGCTCCGACCGGGTGACGATGTTGTCACCCTTGAGCGCGGAGATCGGCACCACGGTCAGGTCCGGCACGTCCAGCTTCGCCGCGAACGCGGTGAACTCGTCGGCGATCCGGTCGAACACCTCCTGGGAGTAGTCGACCAGATCCATCTTGTTCACACAGAGCACCAGGTGCGGCACCCGCAGCAGGGAGCAGAGGAAGGCGTGCCGGCGCGACTGCTCCACCAGTCCCTTGCGGGCGTCGACCAGGATCAGCGCCAGGTCGGCGGTCGAGGCGCCGGTGACCATGTTGCGGGTGTACTGGATGTGCCCCGGAGTGTCCGCGATGATGAACTTGCGCCGCGGGGTGGCGAAGTAGCGGTACGCCACGTCGATGGTGATGCCCTGCTCCCGCTCGGCCCGCAGACCGTCGGTGAGCAAGGCCAGGTCGGTGTACTCGTCGCCCCGGGCCGCGCTGACCGCCTCCACCGCGGCCAGCTGGTCGGTGAACAGCGACTTGGTGTCGTACAGCAGCCGACCGATCAGGGTCGACTTGCCGTCGTCCACACTGCCGGCCGTGGCGAACCGCAGCAGATCCATGGGGCGGGCCTCCGACGCGGCCCCAGCACCGGCGGGGGTCGGGTCCGTAGCGTCGCCCGGCGTGAGCGTCTCGGTGGTCATCAGAAGTAGCCCTCCCGCTTGCGGTCCTCCATCGCGGCCTCACTGACCCGGTCGTCACCCCGGGTGGCCCCGCGCTCGGTGATCCGGGTCGCGGCGACCTCCTCGATGACCTTCTCGACGGTGTCCGCGTCCGAGCGGACCGCCGCCGTGCAGGAGGCGTCGCCCACCGTCCGGTACCGCACTCGGGCCTTGAACCGCTCCTCACCGGCACGGGCCGACAGGAACTCGTTCACCGCGTAGAGCATCCCGTCGCGTTCGATCACTTCACGCTCGTGCGCGTAGTAGATCGACGGCAGCTCGATCCGCTCCCGGGCGATGTAATGCCATACGTCCAGTTCGGTCCAGTTGGACAGCGGGAACACCCGAATCGATTCTCCCGGGTGGTGTCGCCCGTTGTAGAGCGACCACAACTCCGGTCGCTGGTTCTTCGGATCCCACTGGCCGAACTCGTCGCGGAAACTGAACATGCGCTCCTTGGCGCGGGCCTTCTCCTCGTCCCGGCGGGCCCCACCGAAAAGCGCATCGAACCGGTGCTTCTCCACCGCGTCCAGCAGCACCGGGGTCTGGATCCGGTTCCGCATACCGTCTGCCGACTCCCGGACCAGCCCGCTGGCCAGGGCCTCCGGCACACTGGCCACCACCAGTTGCAGACCCAACTCGGCCACCCGACGGTCGCGGTAGTCCAGCACCTCGGGGAAGTTGTGGCCGGTGTCGACATGCATCACCGGGAACGGGATCTGCGCCGGGGCGAACGCCTTCTGCGCCAGCCGAAGCATGACGATCGAGTCCTTGCCGCCGGAGAAGAGCAGTACCGGCCGCTCCATCTCGGCGACCACCTCGCGCATCACGAAGATGCTCTCCGCCTCCAAGGCGTCGAGGTGGGTGACCTGGTAAGCCGCGGTCATGACACCGACTCGATTCGCTCGCTCATCCGCTTTCCAGACCTTTCCGGTCGGAGATGTCAGAAAGTAGCGCCAGGCTACCCGCCATGCCGGTGCAGCGCTGCAAGTAACCGGCTGGCGAGATCCGCACGGCACACCAACAGATCAGGCAGACGGGGGTCCGCCTCGTTGTATTTCAGCGCAGAACCGTCGATCCGGGAAGCGTGCAGTCCGGTGGCCGTCGCCACAGCCACCGGCGCGGCCGAGTCCCACTCGTACTGCCCGCCCGCATGGATGTACGCGTCCACCTCGCCGGTCACCACCGCAGCGATCTTCGCGCCGGCCGATCCCATCGGCACCAACTCCGCCCCGACCTCCTCGGCCAGGGCGGTCAGGAACGCCGGGGGCCGGCTCCGGCTGGCCGCCAGACGCAGCCGCCCAGCAGTGACCGAGCGCGGCGGGTCGGCGGGCGGCTGGTCGGTCGCCAACACCCGCTGCTGTGCCGGCAACCCGACAGCACCCGCGATCAGGCCGTGCGAAGCCTGCGCGTCACGCGCCCACAGGGCCACATGAACCGCCCAGTCCGTACGCCCCTGCTCGCTAAACTCCCGCGTACCGTCCAAGGGGTCGATGATCCACACCCGGTCCGCGGTCAACCGGGACCCGGACGCCGCCTCGCCCTGCCGGGAGGCCCGCCGGGAGCCCTCGTCCTCCTCGGAGAGCACCGCGTCACCCGGGCGCCACTTCGCCAACTCGGCCCGGATCAGCTCATGCGAGACCTTGTCCCCGGCCGACTTCAGCGCGGCGGGGTCCTCGAACCCCAGCTCCGCGCGGAGGCCCACCAGCGCCTCGCCCGCCCTGGCCGCCAACCAGCGAGCGAACTCTCCGTCGACCATCGGAGGACTGCTCATGTCCTGCGCTCTCCCGTCGCAATCCGGCTACGTCGAGCAGCCGCCCCGCTCGGCCACGAACCGACACTATCGGCCGGCCACCTAAGAACCCTCAGGCGCCGTGATAAGCATTCTGCGTCGGCTCGACACCTTTGGTGATCACCGACTCCACCACATCAGCGGCCCGATCCACCAGGAATTCCAACTCCTTGCGCTCCGCCGCGCCGAAATCCGACAGCACGTAGTCCGCCGGGTCCTGCCGCCCCGGGGGGCGACCGATGCCGAACCGCACCCGCACGTAGTCCTTCGTGGCCAGCGACTTCGACATCGAGCGCAGCCCGTTGTGCCCGCCCTCGCCCCCGCCCCGCTTCACCCGCACCTGGCCGTACTCGATGTCCAACTCGTCGTGCACCGCGATCACCTGAGCCGGTGGCACCTTGAAGAACTGGGCCAGGCCGGCCACCGGCCCTCCGGACAGGTTCATGTACGTCAACGGTTTGAGCAGCACCAACTTCGGCCCACCGAAGCCCAGCCGCGCCTCGGCCACGTCCGCCATCGCCCGCTTGTACCGGCCGAAGGTCGCGCCCAGCCGATCAGCCAACAGATCGGCCACCATAAAACCGACATTGTGCCGGTTGCCTGCGTACTGCCGACCCGGGTTGCCCAGCCCGACCACCAGCCACGGCCCGGTCTCCTCCGTCACCGCCCGTCCCTCCGTCATCCGCACCCGCCAGGGCTACCCCGATACGCCGACAGGCGCCCCCGGAACCGGGGACGCCTGTCGCACAGCTTACGAACCGATCAGGCCTCGGTCTTCGCCTCGGCCGTCTCCTCGCCACCGGCAGCCGCCGGCTCACCGGCCTCGGCACCCTCGGAGGACGCGGCGGCCTCCTCGCCGACCCCAGCCTCGGCCTCGGCGTCGGCCACCTCGACCTCGGGCAGGGTCGCCTCAAGCTGCTCGGCGGTGGGCGCCGCGGTCACCGTGGCGACCGTCTGCTCCGGGTCGCCGGCCAGTTCCACACCGGCCGGCAGGTCGACATCCGCGGCGGTGACCTGGACACCCGCCTCGGCGCCCTCGATCGAGGCCTCCAGGTGATCCGGCACCTTGGTCGCGTCGGCGGTCACCGACACCGTGTCGTGGTCGTGCACGATCAGGGTGTCCTTCGCGGCCTCACCGGTCAGCTCGACCGGAACCTCGACGGTGACCTTCTCGCCCCGACGCACCAGCAGCAGGTCGACGTGCTCGAAGGTGTCCTTGATCGGGTCACGCTGAATCGCCTTCGGCAGGGCCAGGGCCTGCGTGCCGTCACTGACCTCGATCGCGAAGAGCTGGTTGGCACCACCCTTGCGGATGGCCGCCGCGAACTCACGCGCGGGCAGCGCGATGTGCTTGGGCTTCTCACCGTGCCCGTACAGCACGGCGGGCACCATGCCGGCCCGGCGGGTACGACGGGCACCACCCTTGCCGAACTCGGTACGGGGCTCGGCGCTGATCTTTACCTCGGACACGGGAAAACTCCTGATGCTTCGCTGCGGCAGCTTGTCGTCTGGCGGTGCTGGGCGAGGGGCTCGCAAGGGCTCATGCGTCAGCAGACTGCCCGGAGCACCGCGTCGATCACGGTGCCTCCGTGCGGCGCTTTTCAGCGGCCCGCAGGGCACCCTCGCCGTGGCAACCGCACCAGTCTACCCGAGCAGAATCCCGAAGTTCCGGCAGTCCCCGTACCACCGCCACCGACCGGCCCGCAGCGCATTTCCGCCGCCACCGGCCCGGGATGAATCCGGACGAGTCGACCGACCCGTCCGGATTCTATCGATCAGCTGAGCCCACCGAAGAGGGTCGTCACCGACCCGTCGTCGAACACCTCACGAATGGCCCGCGCCAGCAGCGGCGCGATGGACAGCACGGTCAGCTTGTCGAGTTGCTTCTCCGGCGGCAGCGGCAGGGTGTTGGTCACCACCACCTCGCTGATCGGGCTGTTCTTCAACCGCTCCGTCGCCGGGTCGGAGAGCAGGGCGTGGGTCGACGCCACGATCACATCCGCCGCACCGGACTCCTTCAGGATGTCCGCGGCCTTGCAGATCGTCCCGCCCGTGTCGATCATGTCGTCGACGATCAGACAGACCCGACCCTCGACCTCACCGACCACCCGGTTCGCCACCACCTGGTTCGGCTTCAGCGGGTCCCGGGTCTTGTGGATGAACGCCAGCGGGCAGCCACCGAGGCGGTCGGTCCACCGCTCGGCCACCCGCACCCGCCCCGAATCCGGGGCGACCACCGTCATCGGCCGACCGGCGTACCTGCGCTCCACGTACTCGGCCAGGATGTCCATCGCGAAGAGGTGATCCACCGGCCCGTCGAAGAAGCCCTGGATCTGCGCGGTGTGCAGGTCCACCGTGAGGATCCGGTTCGCCCCGGCCGTCTTCAGCAGATCCGCGACCAGCCGGGCCGAGATCGGCTCCCGACCCCGGTGCTTCTTGTCCTGCCGGGAGTACGGATAGAACGGCAGAACCACGGTGATGCGCTTGGCGGAACCCCGCTTCAACGCGTCAACCATGATCAGGGTCTCCATGACCCAGGTGTTCACCCCGTGCGTGACGGACTGCACCACGAAGGCGTCCGAACCACGTACCGAGTCCTTGAACCGTACGAAGATCTCGCCGTTGGCGAACTCGTACGCGTCGGCCGGCGTCGGCGCTACACCGAGCACCTCGCCGATCTCCTTGGCCAGCTCCGGAAAGCCACGTCCGGAAAAGAGCATCAGGCTCTTGCGGTTTTCGGCGACGATGCTGCCCATGGGCCCGTCTGCTCCCGTTTTAGGTCGGTGGTACCCGGCCTGAAGGTGGTAGCCGGCCGGGGACTATTCGGTTGCAGTATCTCCCGCCTCGGTCACGGTTCCCACCGACTCGGCAGCACCGTGGATTGCCTCACCTTCACTTGCGGGCGGAACCTGGGACGGAGCACCCTGCAAGGCCCGCTCGGCCGCCTCCGCCGAAACCGTCCCGGGCCGGTTGCGCGCCACCCAACCACCGATGTTGCGCTGCTGCGCCCGGGTCACCCCCAGGGCACCCGGCGGTACGTCCGTGGTGATCGCACTGCCCGCCGCCACGTACGCCCCCGGCCCCACCTCGACCGGCGCGATCAGGTTCGTGTCACAGCCCACGAAGGCCCCCTCGCCGATCACGGTCCGGCTCTTCTTCACCCCGTCGTAGTTCACGAAGATCGTCGCCGCGCCGATGTTCGCCTGCGCCCCGATCGTCGCGTCACCCACGTACGACAGGTGTGGCACCTTGGCCCCCGCACCCACCTCGGAGTTCTTCACCTCGACGAAGGTGCCGACCTTCGACTTCTCCGCCAACCGGGCGTCCGGCCGCAGATAGGCGTACGGGCCGACACTGGCGCCCGGACCGACCTCGGCGCCCACCGCATGGCTGCGCAGCACCGTCGCGCCGGCGTGCACCACCGTGTCGATCAGCGTCACGTCCGGACCCACCACCGCACCACTGCCGACCACCGAACCGCCCCGCAGTTGGGTGTTCTGGTCCACCACCGCGTCCCGGTCCAGGGCCACCGTCACGTCGATCCAGGTCGTGGCCGGGTCGAGCAGGCTCACCCCGGCGCGCATCCAGCCCTCGTTGACCCGGTCCCGCAGCAGTCGCCGCAGCCCCGCCAACTCCACCCGGTCGTTGCAGCCCAGGGTCTCGGTGTGGTCGGCCGCCCGGTGCACCGCCACCGGCTCCCCGGCCGAGACCAGCAGGCCGAACACGTCGGTCAGGTACTCCTCGCCCTGGTCGTTGTCGGTGGAGAGCTTGCCCAGCACGTCCCGCAACCGACCGACGTCGAAGGCGTAGATGCCGGCGTTGATCTCCTTGATCGCCAGTTGACCTGCGGTGGCGTCGCGCTGCTCGACGATCTGCTCCAGCCGACCCGCCGAGTCCCGCACGATGCGGCCCAGGCCGGTCGGATCCGGCACCTCGGCGGTCAGCACGGTGGCCGCGGCCCGCTCCCCCTCGTGCGTCGCCACCAGGGCGGCGACCGTCTCCGGGCGCAGCAGCGGCACGTCACCGTTGAGCACGACCACCGTCCCGGTCGCCTCCGGCGCCGCCTCCAACGCGATCCGGACCGCGTGCCCGGTGCCGAGCTGCACGGCCTGATGCACCGCGGTGGCCTCCGGGGCCACCTCGGCCAGGTGTGCCCGGACCTGGTCCGCGCCGTGCCCCACCACCACCATCGTCCGCTGGGCCCCCAGCGGCTCGGCCGCGCTCAACACATGCCCGAGCAACGTTCGACCAAGCAGCGGGTGCAACACCTTGGGCATGGAGGACTTCATCCGCTTGCCCTCACCGGCGGCGAGCACGACGACGGTACGGAGTTGGGGCTCGGACACGACGTGGCTCCCGTCGGACGCGGACAGTCTCGCGGCCATGCTAACCAGACAATCCGTTTGCGATCGGCATGGCCACGAGGATCGGCAGCACATCCGCCCGTGCTGGGGTGCCTGGATTCGAACCAGGAGCTCAAGGCTCCAAAGGCCTGCGGGTTGCCGTTACCCCACACCCCATTGACATGTCAACCCGTGACGCCACATCAACGGATGCGCAGCGTGCCGTCACGGACTGGAACAGCCCGGCGATCATACCCTCAATTCGCCAGTAGAGCTCACGGCTGCCCGGCACATTGATCACAAGGCAGCCGCGATAAGTGTCCCCGACGTTTCGACGCACCGTGGTGGCCTTGTGCTTCTTCAGCGTTGCTCGCTGGAAACGGTCGCGCGGCAACGCCAGTCTCCCCGCCCACCAGTCGGCGGCCGCCTCGGCGTCGGCGGTCTCGTGGATGCTCACCCGATAGGTCGGCACGGCGCGGTCGACCCCGCAGACCTCCAGGAATCTAAGGAAGAGCAACAGCAGTCCCGGATCGCTGTTGATGAACTGCACATGGTCGTCTCGGCGCCAGGGCTTGGACTTGGTGCCCTCACACCAGTAGGTGACCGCACCGAGCAGCAGAACGTCCCGGTCGTCGAGTTCACCGACGGCACGGGCGGCCGAGTCGTGCGCAGCCGCTTGGGCCTCATCGCGTGCCTGGCGGTATGTCGCCCACCGGCCTTCGGTCATGGCCTTCGAGTGGGCTTGGCGGCGTTCCCGCTCCTGCTCCGGATCGCGGGCCAACGGCAGGTGCCGCACCCAGAGGTACGCCGTCGACCTGCTGACCCCCAGCCGTTGCGCGATCTCCGGTACGGAGTGCCCCGTCGAGCGTAGGGCGACCGCCTCGGCCCGCAGGTCGTCCTTGGCGTTGGGGCGTCGAGTCCGCTCCGGCGGCGGTACGCCGCGCAGCAGCTCGTACACCCGGTTGCGGCCAAGGCCGGTGCGGGCCCGGATCTCGCGGACGGAGAGGCGCTCCTCGGTGCGCAGGCGGCGCACCTCGTCGCTGTGGGGGTCGGTCATTCGGCGCAGGCTAGGACCTGGGTAGGACAACCTTCGCATCGGATCTCGTCGCTGTCTGATGTGATCTACCGGGCCGGTAAGTTACGGTGACGTAGCCGTAGATTCGCGTTTTGCGCCGTACCTGTGTGAGGTGCCATGTCCACTGCCCTACTCGACTCCGGCCCGAAACCGCTCACCCAGGGTGCCCAGTCGCGCGGGATCCTCATCGCACTGTGGGCCTTCGTGGTGATTCCCTTCCTCGCACTGATCGCCGCCGTACCGGTGGCCTGGGGTGGTTGGCTCAGCTGGGTCGACGTGGGTGTCGCCGGCTTCTGGTACGTCGTGTCCGGCCTGGGCATCACGGTGGGCTACCACCGGTACTTCACCCACGGCTCGTTCAAGGCGAAGCGGTGGCTGCGGGTGGGCCTGGCCGGTTCCGGTTCCCTCGCCGTGCAGGGCGACATCATCCAGTGGGTGGCCGACCATCGTCGCCACCACGCCTTCTCCGATCTGGAGGGTGACCCGCACTCGCCGTGGCGGTTCGGCACCACGGTGTGGGGCCTGACCAAAGGGCTGTTCCACGCCCATGTCGGCTGGCTGTTCGGCCGTGAGCTGTCCAACCGGGAGCGTTTCGCCCCGGATCTGCTCAACGATCGGGACATTCGGCGGGTCGGTGAACTCTTCCCCGTGCTGGTGATCGTCTCGGTGCTCGGTCCGGCGCTGATGGGTGGGTTGCTGACCTGGTCCTGGCAGGGTGCGTTGACCGCGTTGTTCTGGGGTGGCCTGGTCCGCATCTCCCTGCTGCACCACGTCACCTGGTCGATCAACTCGGTGTGCCATGTGTACGGGGAACGGCCGTTCATGATGCGCCACGGTGACCGGGCGTCGAACTTCTGGCCGTTGGCCATCGTGTCCTTCGGGGAGAGTTGGCACAACCTGCATCACGCCGATCCGACGAGCGCCCGGCACGGGGTGCTGAAGGGGCAGATCGACATCTCGGCCCGGGTCATCTGGCTGTTCGAGAAGGTCGGCGCGGCGTGGGATGTGCGGTGGCCGAAGCCGGAGCGGCTGGCGGCGAAGTTGGCCAAGCCGGCGGACCAGTCGGCCTAGCGGGCGAGCCGACCCGCCAGCAGAAAGTTACCTGACAGTATGTTCGGGTGACCGGGCAGAAGACAGGAAGCATTCCCCAACAGGGCGTCACCGAGCGCCAACGAGGTGACGAGATGGCCGAGGTTCCCAGCGGGGAGAGCGACAAGCGGCGGCGTACGGTGCGCGCCGCGTCGACCAAGCCGACCTCGCGGATACGCATGTCGGCCGCGCAACGACGCGAACAACTGATCGCTATCGGTCGGCAGATCTTCGCCGAGCGGGGTTTCGACGCCACCTCCATCGAGGAGGTGGCGTCGCGCGCCAAGGTGTCCAAGCCGGTGGTCTACGAGCACTTCGGTGGCAAGGAAGGGCTCTACGCGGTGGTGGTGGACCGGGAGGTCCGGTCTCTGCTGGACCGGATCACCACGGCGCTGACCGCCGGCAATCCGCGCGAGTTGCTGGAGCAGGCGGCGTTGGCCCTGCTCGGCTACATCGAGGAGGAGACGAGCGGGTTCCGGGTGCTGGTACGCGAGTCGCCGGTGCTCTCCGCGACCGGCAACTTCAGCAGTGTGATGAACGATGTGGCGCATCAGGTGGAGCACATCCTGGGTGCGGAGTTCTCCAGCCGGGGCTACGACCCGAAGCTCGCGGAGCTGTACGCGCAGGCGCTGGTGGGCATGGTCGCGTTGACCGGCCGTTGGTGGTTGGAGGTGCGTAAGCCGCGCAAGGAGACGGTGGCGGCGCACCTGGTCAACCTGTCCTGGAACGGCTTGTCGCACCTGGAGGCGAAACCAGGGTTGATCAGCGCTGGTCGCTGATCACCGCCGTACCGCGCAGCGCGGTCAGTGGCGGTGGCTCTCGGCGACCGGGTGGTAGCGGCGGTTGCGTTCGGCCTCGGCGTGCTCGGGCGGCCCCACCTTGTCGTAGAGCCCGGTGCCGAGCAGGATCAGGCCGAAGAGCAGCGACACGACCACTGTCGACATCGAGAAGTTCAGGAAGTTGGCGGGGGTCTGCAGGAAGGACATCATCAGCAGACCGGTGATCAGGAAGACGGCTCCGGCGGTCAGGTTCATGTAGTGACCCAGGTTGCCGCGTCGGGAGGCCCCGACGATGAGCACGACTCCGAAGATCACCGAGACGAGCGCGAAGGCCAGGTTGGTCCGCAGTCCCAGCGCCCAGGTGCTGTCCCGGGCGAACAGCGGTTCACCCCAGGTCGAGGCGGTACCCCAGACCCCGAAGGCCAGGATGTAGAGCCCGACCAAGCCGGACAGCACCCGGTAGAACGGCCGCGCCGGGTGGTTGATGGGAATGTGCATCGGCCCTCCAGGCCACCAGGAACAATTCCGACAATTGTCCCTCTCCCACCCCACCCCCGTCAGCCATTCCCCCAGCCCCGCCCCATCAACACCCCACCCAAGACCACACCACCGAACAGCCCTCACCCGCAGGCCCCAGCAAACCCCACCACCAAGACCACCCACCCACGGCCCGCGCGGCAACGACAACCCGCAACCACGACGGGTTTCGCCGGAGCCCGACCCGCGCAGGGATCAAGCCTGACCGCCCGGAGCGGGTCGGGCTCCGGCGAAACCCCACCGCAACAAGGGCAAACCCCAAGCGAACCCCGGACCCGGATCAGGCCCCAGCGAACCCGAAGCCAGGAACCAGCCTCAGAGCACGAGCCGAGCCTTCTGCCACGCCTCGTGCTCCTCGTCCGTACCCACCTTGCTGTACATGCCGGCCATCAGCAGGGTCAGGCTGAGGAGCATCAGCACGACGACGGTGGCCACGCTGAAGTTGAAGATGTTCGCCTCGGTGCGGATGAAGGCCAACCCGCCCAGGCTGACCACCATGATCAGGTACGCGCTCCACTGGTTGATCAGCACGTCCAGGTTGCGGCCGATCGCGGTCCCGGCCAGCACGGCGGCGCCGAAGATGAGGCTCAGCAGCGAGAGGCCGAGGTTGGTCCCCTGCCCGAGCACCCGGGTGTCGCCCTGCCCGAAGAACGGGTCGCCTGCGCTGGCGAAGAAGCCGAGCACACCGAAGATCACCAGGTACAGACCGATCAGCCCGCCGATCGCCCGGTAGATCGGCCGCGCGGGGTGGTTGACGGGGGTGTGGGCCATTTCTGTGTCTCCAAGGCCGTTGGGTCAGGGTCTTCGGCGATTCTCCCGCACCCTGTGGTGTGACGCCGCACACGGGGTCCCCGGCAGATGGCGACGCCGCCGGTCGTCCGGTCCTCGGGCGGGGTCGACGGGTCGCTCAGCCGGCCGGGATCTCCTCGGCCAGGGCGAGCCAGGCCATCTCGATCTCTTCCCGTTCCGCGCGTACCTGGTGCAGTTGGGCGTCCAGTTCGGCGACCTTGGCGTAGTCGGTGGCGTGGGTGGCGAGCTGGTCCAGCAGAGTGGCTTCCTTCTGCTCCAGCTTGCCGACCTGCCGTTCCAGTCGGGTCAGTTCCTTGCGGGCCTGCCGGGCCTCGGCGGCGCTCATCGCGGTGCTGGCGGCGGAAGCAGGGGTCGGCGCGGCCGGGGCGGTCCCGGGGCGGCCCTGGTCTGCGGCTCGGCTGAGGTACTCCTCCACCCCGCCGGGCAGGTGTACCAGCCGTCCGTCGCCGAACATCCCGTACGCCGTGTCGGCCACCCGCTCGATGAGGTAGCGGTCGTGGCTGGCCACCACGATGGTGCCGGGCCAGGAGTCGAGCAGGTCCTCCAGGGCGGCGAGGGTGTCGGTGTCGAGGTCGTTCGTGGGCTCGTCGAGCAGCAGCACGTTGGGTTCTCCGGCGAGCAGGCGCAGCATCTGCAACCGGCGGCGTTCACCACCGGACAGGTCGCCGACCGGGGTCCAGAGCCGCCGGTCGTCGAAGCCGAAGACCTCGGCGAGTTGGGCGGCGGAGATCTCCCGGTCACCGAGACGTACCCGGCGGGCGATCTCCTCGACGGCTTCCAGAACGCGCAGTTCGCTGGGGAGTTCCCGCAGTTCCTGGGAGAGGAAGGCGGGTCGCACCGTGGAGCCGGTGACCAGCCGTCCGCCGTCGGGGCGGGTGATGCCGGCGAGCATCCGCAGCAGGGTGGTTTTGCCGGCGCCGTTGGCGCCGAGGATGGCGACCCGGTCGCCGGGTCCCACCTGCCAGGTGGCGTCTTCGAGGATGCTCTTGGGACCGGCGTGCAGCCGGACGTGCTCCAGGTCGTACACCTGCTTGCCGAGCCGGGCGGTGGCAAGGCGTTGCAGGGAGGTGGTGTCGCGCGGGGGTGGCACGTCGGCGATGAGGGCGTTGGCCGCGTCGATGCGGAACTTCGGCTTGGAGGTTCGGGCGGGTGCGCCTCGGCGCAGCCAGGCGATCTCCTTACGGAGCAGGTTCTGCCGGCGGGCCTCGGTGGCGGCGGCCACCCGTTCGCGTTCGACGCGGGCCAGGGTCCAGGCCGCATACCCGCCCTCGTAGGCGCGGACGGTCTGGTCGGCCACCTCCCAGGTGGTGGTGCAGACCGCGTCGAGGAACCAGCGGTCGTGGGTGACCACGACGAGGGCGCCCTTGCGGCCGAGCAGGTGTCGGGCCAGCCAGTCGACGCCGCCGACGTCGAGGTGGTTGGTGGGCTCGTCGAGGATGAGCAGGTCGGCTTCGCGGACCAGCAGAGCGGCCAGCGCGACCCGGCGGCGTTCGCCGCCGGACATCGGTCCGACGGGGGTGTCGAGGCCGAGGTACGGCATGCCGAGCCCGTCGAGGATGGCGCGTACGCCGGCGTCACCGGCCCATTCGTGTTCGGCACCCATGCTCTCGGCGAGCCATTCGGTGCCGAGTACGACGTCGCGGACGGTGGCCTCGGGGCTGAGGGTGAGGTTCTGGGGCAGCCAGGCGACCCGCAGGTCGCGGCGGTGGGTGACCCGGCCGTCGTCCGGTTCCTCGGCGCGGATGAGCAGTCGCAGCAGGGTCGACTTGCCGGCGCCGTTGAGCCCGACCACACCGATCCGGTCGGCGTCCTCGAGGCCGAGCGAGACGTTGGTGAGCAGTGGCCCGGCAGCGCCGTAGCCCTTGGACACCCGGTCCAGGTTGACGATGTTGGCCACGAACCCACCTTCCATGATCAAGGCGTCCCGGTGCCGGCGGGCACCTGGGGACGCCTGACTCTCAGGGTACGCGGGACGCCACCGCCCCCGCCCACGGCCGTCTCTGGCCGGCACCCGATGATCGCGCCCGTTGCGGGATCGAGTGGCCTCCTAGCGAGGTCGAGACCACTCGATCCCGGATCGAGCGCGATCTGGCAGGGGCCCGAGCCCAGGTCAGGTGATGCGGGCGCCGTGGACCGGGCCGTGGGCGGTGCGGACCTGCCGGCACACCTCGGCGGCGGTCAGTTCGACGGCGATCCGTTGCGCGTCGGCGGCGTCGAGGGCCAGGAAGACGCAGGTGGGGCCGGAGCCGGAGACGATGCCGGCCAGGGCACCGGCCGCCTCCCCGGCCTTCAGGGTGGCCGCCAGGGATGGTCGCAGGGACAGCGCGGCGTCCTGAAGGTCGTTGCCGAGGGCGCCGGCGAGCACCCGGGGATCGCGCTGGCGCAGTGCGCCCAGCAGAGCGTCCGTACTGCCCAGTGCCGGTCCTGCCGCCCCGGCCTCGCGCAGCCGGTCGAGTTCGCGGTACGCCTGCGGGGTGGACAGGCCGCCGTCGGCGATGGCGACCACCCAGTGCCAGGAGGTGGGCCGGGCCAGGACGGGGCTGATCGCCTCGCCCCGGCCGGTGCCGAGGGCAGTGCCGCCGTGGATCAGGAAGGGCACGTCCGAGCCGAGGTCGGCGGCGATGCCGGCCAGTTCGTCGCGGGACAGGCCGGTGCCCCAGAGAGCGTCGCAGGCGACCAGGGTGGCGGCGGCGTCCGCGCTGCCACCGGCCAGGCCACCGGCCAGGGGGATCTGCTTGCGCAGGTGCAGTCGTGCGTGGGGCATCACCCCGGCGTACCCGGCCAGGGCGTGGGCGGCCCGGATGACCAGGTTGGAGTCGTCCAGGGCCAGTTCACCGGTGCCCTCCCCCTCCATGGTCAGGGTCAGGGTGTCGCCCCGTCGGGCAGTCAGCTCGTCGTAGATCGAGATCGCGTGGTAGACGGTGTTCAGTTCGTGGTAGCCGTCCCGGCGTAGCGGGCCCACCCCCAGGTGCAGGTTGACCTTGGCGGGCACCCGCACCTTCACCGGCCCGCTGGCCCCGCGCCGCTCGTCGTCCTCCGGTCGCCAGGCCTCGGTCACCGGGTGCCACCCCGCCCGTACGACGGCACGAACGACTTCTCCACGATCAGCTCCTCGGCGGTTGTCAGGCGGCCGGTCCCGCGTCGGCGTCAGCCTACTGGGCTCAGGAGGTACCGCTCTGGGCCGACGCGGCCACCGCGGCGAACTGTTCGACCGTGAGGGATTCCCCTCGGGCGCCGGGGTCCACCCCGGCGGCGGTGAGCGCCGCGGCGGCCCGGTCCGCACCCCCGGCCCAGCCGGACAGGGCGGCCCGCAGGGTCTTGCGACGTTGGGCGAACGCGGCGTCCACCACGGCGAAGACCCGCTCCCGGGGTACGTCGGTGCGGGGTGGTTCGCGGCGGGTGAAGGCGACCAGACCGGAGTCGACATTGGGTACCGGCCAGAACACGTTCGGTGGCACCTTCCCGGCGGCGCGGGCGTGGGCGTACCAGGCGAGTTTGACCGACGGGATGCCGTACACCTTCGAGCCGGGACCGGCGACGAGCCGGTCAGCGACCTCCTTCTGCACCATGACCAGTCCGTGCCGGAGGCTGGGCAGCACGGCCAGCAGGTGCAGCACCACCGGCACCGCCACGTTGTAGGGCAGGTTGGCCACCAGGGCCGTCGGGGCCGGGTCGGTCAGTTCGGCGTCGGTGATCCGCAGCGCGTCGGCGTGGTGCACGGTGAGCCGGGTGGCGTACGGTCCGGCGTGCCGGGCGGCGGTGTCCGGCAGCGCCGCGGCCAGGGTCGAGTCGATCTCCACGGCGTGTACGTGGGCGGTGGCGGGCAGCAGGCCCAGGGTCAGCGAGCCGAGCCCTGGCCCGACCTCCAACGCCACGTCCTCGGCGGTGAGCCCGGCGGCGGCGACGATCCGGCGCACGGTGTTCGGGTCGTGCACGAAGTTCTGCCCGAGCCGCTTGGTGGGGGCGACACCGAGCCGGGCGGCGAGTTCCCGGATCTGCGCCGGTCCGAGCAGGTCTGCGGCCATAGCCCGACAGCCTACGGGTAGGGAAGGGCCCCTTATCAGCGCCTCGTGCGGGAGCACGCGCGGTGGACGATCAGTGCCAGGGGCCGAAGGCTCGCTCACCGGTGGCGGAGATCGCGGCGCACAGGTCGTCGAGGTCGGCACCGGTGGTGGCGGCCAGGGCCCGCACGGTCAGCGGGATGAGGTATGACGCGTTCGGTCGTCCCCGGTACGGCGTCGGGGTGAGGTACGGCGCATCCGTCTCGACCAGGATCTGGTCCAGCGGGGTCAGCGCGGCGGCTTCGCGTAGCGGGGCGGCGCTGGCGAAGGTGACCGTCCCGGCGAAGCTGAGCAGAAATCCCCGGCGGACACATTCGGCGGCGAACTGGGCGTCACCGGAGAAGCAGTGCATCACCACGGTGTCCGGGGCGCCCTCGTCGTCGAGGATGCGCAGCACCTCGTCGTGGGCCTCCCGGTCGTGGATGACCAGGGTCTTGCCGTACCGCTTGGCGATGGCGATGTGGGCCCGGAAGCTCTCCTCCTGGGCGGCCCGTCCCTCGTCGCCGGTGCGGTAGCGGTCCATCCCGGTCTCGCCGATGCCGCGTACCCGGTCCCGGGCGGCCAGCGACTCGATCTCCCGCAGCGCGGCGTCGAGGTCGGCCAGCCGGGGTGCCTCGTTGGGGTGCAGCGCCACCGTGGCCAGCACGGCGGGGTGCCGGTCGGCCACCTCGGCGCCCCATCGGGAGGAGGCGACATCGACGCCGACCTGGACCAGCCGGTCGACGCCCACCGCGGCGGCGACCTCGATCGCCGCGGCGACCGGGTCGGCGGCGTCAGCGGCACCTGGCACCCCTACCTCGCTGACGGTGATGTCCAGGTGGGTGTGGCTGTCGAGCACCGGCCGGGGCAACGGTTCGGGTGCGGGCGGGAACTCACCGGCGCGGCGCGCCGCGCGCTGGCTGCGGGACTCGGTCATCAGCGACAGCATCACACATCCCGGTGCTCCGCCCTTGCCCCACCCGGGCGTTCACCCGCAGCGGGGTCGGGGGCCCGCGCATATCGGTCGGTGGGACGGGAATGCGCGAGCGACCGCGTCATCCTGACCCCCTAGGAGTGGAGATGCCCTTCATCACCGTCGGTACGGAAAACTCCGCACCGATCGATCTGTACTACGAGGATCACGGGTCCGGTCAGCCGATCGTGCTGATCCACGGGTTCCCGTTCAGCGGATCGACCTGGGAGAAGATCTCCGGGCCACTGCTCTCGGCCGGATATCGGGTGATCACCTACGATCGGCGCGGGTTCGGCAACTCGGCCCAGCCGTCGTTCGGGTACGACTACGACACCTTCACGGCCGACTTCGACATCCTGATGACGGAGTTGGACCTGCATAACGCGATCCTCGTCGGCCACTCGATGGGCACCGGGGAGGTGACCCGCTACCTGGGCGCGTACGGCTCGGACCGGGTGGATCGGGCGGTTCTGCTGGCGCCCTTGGCGCCGTACCTGACGAAGGCGCCGGACAATCCGGAGGGGGTCGACCCCAGCCTGCTGGAGGAGTTCAAGCAGGCGATCATCGACGACCGTTTCGCCTACCTGACCCAGTTCTGCAACGACTTCTTCAACTACGCCGAGAACCGGGGCACTCTGGTCAGCGATGAGGCGTACCGGGCGCACTGGGACATCGGTGCCCGGGCCTCGGCGATCGGCACCCACGACTGCGTGGACTCCTGGGGCACGGATTTCCGCAGCGACGTGTCCCGGATCGACGTGCCCGTGCTGATCGTCCAGGGCGACCAGGACCGGGTGTTGCCGTACCCCAAGACCGGTCAGCGGTTGCAGCCGATGCTGTCGGACAGCCGGCTGGTCACCCTCAAGGGCGCCCCGCACGGCACCCCGTGGACCAACGCCGACCAGGTACTCCAGGCGATCATGGAGTTCATCGGATCGCCCGTGCGGGCCCGGGCCTGACCGGCCCGGACGACGGGCGCGGCCCCGGTGCGGGGGTCGCGCCCGTCACGCAGCTCAGCCGCCGAGCCGGGCCAGTTCCTCGTCCACGATCGAGGGGTCCAGCTTGCGGAAGACCGGCTTGGGCGCCGCGAGGGGCCGACCCACCTCAAGGGGTACGGACTCCCAGCGCGCACCCTGCCGGTAGTCCCCGGTCAACACCGGGTACGCGGGCCCGCCGTCGAGGTCCTCGACCTGCTCGATGACCGGCATCGGGGCGTGCACCCCGGTGCCGCCGAGCAGTTCGTGGACCTGCTGCGCGGAGTGCGGCAGGAACGGGGTGAGCAGCGTGTTGGCGTCGCTGACCACTTGCAGGGCGACATGCAGGATGGTGCCCATCCGGGGCTTGTCCGCCTCGTCCTTGAGCTTCCAGGGTGCCTGATCGGAGAGGTACCTGTTGGCCTCGGCGACCACCTTCATCGCCTCACCGATGGCCTGCTTCTGCCGGTGCCGGGCGATCAGGTCCCCCACGGTGGTGAACCCGGCGCGGGCCACCGCGAGCAGCGCCTCGTCGGCCTCGGTCAGCCCGTTCGGGTCGACCGCCGGGATCTGGCCGAAGTTCTTCGCCGCCATGGAGATCGACCGGTTGACCAGGTTGCCCCAGCCGGCGACGAGTTCGTCGTTGTTGCGGCGGAGGAACTCGGCCCAGGTGAAGTCGGTGTCGTTGCTCTCCGGGCCGGCCACCGCGATGAAGTAGCGCAGCGCGTCGGCGTCGTAGCGCTCCAGGAAGTCCCGGACGTAGATGACGACCCGACGGGAGGAGGAGAACTTGCGCCCCTCCATGGTCAGGAACTCGCTGGAGACCACCTCGGTGGGCAGGTTGAGCCGCCCCAACTGCCCCGGCTCGCCGTCGCGGCTGCCCTCGCCGGAGTAGCCGGCGAGCAGGGCCGGCCAGATCACCGAGTGGAAGACGATGTTGTCCTTGCCCATGAAGTAGTACGCCTGGGCGTCCTTCCCGGCCCCGTCGGTGGACCACCACCTGCGCCAGGCTTCCGGGTCGCCGCAGCGGCGGGCCCACTCGATGGAGGCGGAGAGGTAGCCGATCACCGCGTCGAACCAGACGTAGATCCGCTTGTCGGTGCGCTCCCGCCAGCCGTCCAGCGGGATCGGCACCCCCCATTCCAGGTCGCGGGTGATGGCCCGGGGCTGGAGGTCGTCCAGCAGGTTGCGGGAGAACCGCAGCACGTTGGGGCGCCACCCCTCCCGGGTGTCCAGCCACTGGCGGAGCACCTCGGCCAGGGCGGGCAGGTCGAGGAAGAAGTGCTCGGTCTCGACGAACTTGGGGGTCTCCCCGTTGATCTTCGACTTGGGGTTGATCAGGTCGATCGGGTCGAGCTGGTTGCCGCAGTTGTCGCACTGGTCGCCGCGGGCGCTGTCGTACCCGCAGATCGGGCAGGTGCCCTCGATGTACCGGTCGGGCAGGGTGCGGCCGGTGGAGGGGGAGATCGCCCCCATGGTGGTCTTCGGGACGATGTAGCCGTTGCGGTACATCCCCTCGAACAACTCCTGCACCACGGCGTAGTGGTTGCCGGTGGTGGTGCGGGTGAACAGGTCGTAGGAGAGGCCGAGGCCGTGCAGGTCCTCGACGATCACCCGGTTGTACCGGTCGGCCAGCTCCCGCGGAGTCAGCCCTTCGGCGTCGGCCTGCACCTGGATCGGGGTGCCGTGCTCGTCCGTGCCGGAGACCATGAGCACGTCGTGTCCGGCCATCCGCATGTACCGGGCGAAGACGTCGGAGGGAACGCCGAAACCGGAGACGTGGCCGATATGGCGGGGGCCGTTGGCGTACGGCCAGGCCACTGCCGCGAGAACGTGACTCATGCCGAGCAAGCCTAGTGACCCGTCACCGGCGTCCGCGAACCAATAGGGGTGCTGGGGGACGCGCCACCCCGATCCCGTGTCCGATTTGTCACCGACACGCTGCCTGTGCTGCCGTCTGTGACGAATCTGCGGGTGTCAAATGAACCGCGTGACCGGCAGCAGCGCCACCCGCGACCACGACGAGGGTCCTCCCCCCACCCCCCGGCCCGATCCGGGCCCGCGTACCCAGGCGGTGGCACCCCAGCCCCGGGCGGTCCCGCCGGGGCGGTCCGCGACCGCGCCACCTGAGGGGGCCACCGGGGTCGAGGTGGAGCCCACCACCGGAGCGCCGGTGGAGGCGCTGCCGCGTCGGGTTCCGTTGCGCTCCGCCGGGCGCGGTGCCCACCGGGCCGGGATCGGCGGCCCGGCGGAGGACACCTTCTGGGCCCCGATCGAGCAGGTGCACTGGGACGGCACCCCGGTACGACCGGAGGCGCACGCGACGGGCCACCCCTGGTGGCGTCCGTCCTGGCCGGTACGGCGTCGCCGCAAGCGGTCGAGGCATCCGCCGGACCCCCTGCCCGGGTTGACCGCGCTTGTCGGGTTGACCTTGACTGCGGCCTTCTTCGCCTGGGTCAGCGCCGGCCCGTTCTGGCTGGCGGTCGGGCATGCCAGAACGGGCAGTGTGGTGGTGACCGACTGCACCGGCGGAGGGTTGTCCCAGCGCTGCCGGGGCAATTTCGCCGCCACGGACGATCGGTTCCGCAGCTACGGGGTCCGGGTCAGCGGGGTGCCCGAGCGGCAGGCCACCGCCGGCACGGTCCTGCCCGCCCGGGTCACCGGCCCACAGGCCGACATCGCGTACGCCGATCAGGGCGCCGGTGCGCACCTGCGCTGGGTGCTCGGCCTGCTGGGGGTGCTCGGCTGCGCCGCCGGCATCGCCCGGTGGACCGGCGCCACCCGGCTGCCCGACCCGGCGGCCCGGCGCTGGGCCGTCGCCGCCAGCTTCGGCGGCCCGCTGGTGATCACCCTCGGCTTCCTCCTCGCCGCCTGGTGAGTCTCCTGGTTGACGAGGGGCCCTTGCTCACACCTGGTGCACCAGGGTGTAGACGTCGCGCCGACGCAGGCCGAAGGTGGTCGCCACCTCGGTTATCGCATCACGGCGGGTCAGGCCGGCGGCCTCCCGGTCGGCCACCGCGGCCCGCAGGGTGTCGTCGTCCGGGCGGGTCGCGGCTGCTGCCGGGGCGCCGCCCACCACCAGGGTGATCTCGCCGCGTGGTTCGCCGTCGGCGGCCCAGCGGGCCAACTCACCCAACGGGCGACGCAGCACCTCCTCGTACGTCTTGGTCAGTTCCCGGCACAGGGCGGCGGGTCGGTCGGCACCGAAGGTCTCGGCCAGGTCGGCCAGGGCGGCGGTGACCCGGTGCGGCGCCTCGAAGATGACCAGGGTCCGCTCCTCGGTGGCCAGCGCCCGCAACCGCGATCGGCGGGCGCCCGGACTGCGGGGCAGGAACCCCTCGAAGCAGAACCGGTCGCTGGGCAGCCCGGACAGCGCCAGGGCGGTGGTGACCGCGCTGGGACCGGGTGCGGCGGTGACCGGGATTCCGGCGTCCAGGGCGGCCCGGACCAGCCGGTAGCCCGGGTCGGAGACGCTGGGCATGCCGCCGTCGGTGACCAGGGCGACGAAGCGGCCGGCAGTCAACTCCTCGACCAGTTCGGGGGTACGACGCTCCTCGTTGCCCTCGAAGTAGGAGACGATCCGCCCGGGGATGGACACCTCCAGATCGCGGGCCAGCCGGACGAGCCGACGGGTGTCCTCGGCGGCGACCACGTCGGCCGTGCCGAGCACCTCACGCAGCCGGGCGGAGGCGTCGGCGGGGTTGCCGAGCGGCGCACCGAGCAGAACCAGGCGGCCCAGATCGGACTTTTCACCCACGGATACGCACTCCTTCATCGACGGTCGTACCGGAATCGGGGACGATGTACGCCACCGACCCCGTTGGCAGCCTACGATCGCCGGGTGACGAGTGCGTCGACAGCACACAGCGCGAGCGCCGACCAGCCGCAGCCGGAGGCCGGGCCCTCCACCCCCGGGGTGACAGACCGGGCCGACGGCGGCATACCGGCGATGGTCCGTCGCCGGCTGGCCACCGTCGAGGCGCAGCTGGACGGCCGATCATGGCTGGCCACGGCCGTGGTGGTGGTGATCGCGGCGATCCTCAGGTTCACCAACCTCGGCCACCCGCCAGGCAAGATCTTCGACGAGATCTACTACGCCCGGGACGCCTGGGCGCTGGTGGACAAGGGCGTCGAGTGGAACTACAAGGACGGCGGACCGTCGTACGTGGTCCACCCGCCCCTCGGCAAGTGGTTGATCGGCCTGGGCGAGTGGGCCTTCGGCTACTCCGATGTCGAGCACGGCATCTCCGTGCCCGGCCAGATCTTCACCACCTCCCCCGAGTTCGGCTGGCGCTTCTCGGCGGCTCTCATCGGCACCCTGTCCGTGCTGCTGTTGATCCGCATCGGCCGCCGGCTGTTCGGCTCCACGGTGCTCGGCTGCGCCGCCGGTCTGCTGCTGGCGGTCGACGGGTACCACCTGGTGCTGTCGCGTACCGCCCTGCTCGACATCTTCCTGCTCTTCTTCGTGCTCGCCGCCTTCGGCGCGCTGGTGCTCGACCGGGACGCCACCCGCCGACGGTGGGCCCGGGCCCTGGAGGCCGGACTCGATCCGACCGCCCTGGGACGGGCCGGCCGACCGCCGGGCGGCTGGCGCAACTGGCCCTGGTGGCGGCTGGCCACCGGGGTGCTGCTCGGCTGCGCCTTCGCGGTCAAGTGGAGCGCGCTGTTCTTCGTGCCGGTGTTCGCCCTGCTGATGCTGCTCTGGGACGTCGGCGCCCGCCGGTCGGCCGGGGTGCCCCGGCCCTGGCGGGCCACCCTGCTCGACGGGTTTCCCTGGATGGTGCTCGCCGGTGTGCTGATGGCGGTCACCTACGTGGCCACCTGGTCCGGCTGGCTGCTCAGCAACGAGGGCTACTACCGGCTCGCGGAGCGGTATCCGCAGGCCGGGCTCAGCGACACCCCGATCATCGGCCCGCTGTGGAACCTGGTGCAGTACCACCAGGCCGCCCTGGGCTTCCACAGCCAGCTCGACGACCCGCACAAGTACCAGTCGTGGCCGTGGCAGTGGCTGCTGCTGGGTCGGCCGGTGGCCTTCCACTGGGTGCAGCCGCAGGGTGGTTGCGGGGCGGCGGGGTGCGCGGAGGAGATCCTGTTGCTCGGCACGCCGCTGCTGTGGTGGTCGTTCCTGCCGGCGCTGGCGGCGCTGATCTGGCTGGGCCTGGCCCGGCGGGACTGGCGAGCCGCCGCGATCCTGCTCCCGGTGGCCGCCGCGATCCTGCCCTGGTTCTGGTTCGCCCTCGACGGCCGGACGATGTTCTTCTTCTACGCCGCCCCGGCCGTGCCGTTCCTCGTGCTGGCGGTGGTCTACGTGCTGGGGGCGATCGCCTCTCCGGCCGGGTTGAGCGGGACCCTACCCGTCGGTGGCGCGCACGAGGAGGCGAGTCGAGATCGCCGGATGATCGGCGCGGTCATCGCCGGGGCGTACGTGGCACTGGTAGTGATCTGTTTCGCGTACTTCTATCCGATCTTCGTCGGCCAGAACATCCCGTACACGGAATGGTCGGCACGGATGTGGTTGGGCAATCGCTGGATCTGAGCGCCTGAGCGGTCCCGGGCCGGCCCGGGACCGCCACCACACGGGTCTGCCGACAGGTGACCCTGATCGTGGGAACGACGAAAGGCCCGCACCTTCGGGTGCGGGCCTTTCGGATTCTTTGGGTAAAAGGACGCGCCCCGATCGCCTGCCACGGGGGAAGCGGGCGATTGGGGCGCGCACCAGAAGCTTAACCACCCATGACCAGCGGCACAACGGGGCGGCACGGGTCAGATTTCCGACCGGCCTCAGCCGGCCGCGTCACCAACCCGCGCGGTCACTGTCGTATGACTGATCGCAGTCGAGGGGGTCGCTCGTTCAGGGGCCACCGCGGTGGCGATGGACTCAGAACCTCCTTGGCCGGCGGGGTAGCCAACCGAGGAAGCGACCCTGCAAGGCGGTCGACCCGCACCGGTGCAGATCCTCGGTGGCAGCGGCCAGGTAGGCAGCCAGGTAGACGCTGAGCATGGCGGGATCCGCCGCGTACTCGGACAGCAGCCGAGCACGCTTCTGCTCACACGGCCAGTCCGCGCCGCAGGTGCCGCAGGTCCAGCCGGGCGCCACCGGCGCATGGTCACCCAGCGTCGTCGCTACCGCGATCGTGCCCGCCTGAACCGCCCTGACCTCCGAGCGACCCGCACCACCCGTCATCGCGCTCCTCTCCGCCTCGCTTGGACAACCGGATCGACTTCCGCCGCAGTTCATCGACCGAAGTCACAGTCGCGCGCACAACCAACAGCGCGCAGGGAGGTGGCGGTGTTACATCGTTGCGGTACGTTCACCAGCCATGGCCGCCACGACCCGCCACAGCCCACCCCTGCCCCCACCCTCCACCATCACATCGATGTCTGACGGTGCTATCGGGATTGCGCCCCGGTCACGACGGCACGGAGCCGACGATGCGTGATCTGCTGCCGTCGACGGTCGCGGTGGCGGTGGCCGAACCGGCCGACTGGTCCGGCGAGCTGTACGACGCCGAGGCCGCATGTATCGGGGAGCGGGCGGTGGCCAGCAGACGCCGCGACTTCACCGCCGGACGGGTCTGCGCCCGCCGGGCGATGACCATGCTGGGTCTCCCGCCGGTCGCCGTACCTGCCGCCGCCGACCGGTCGCCGGTCTGGCCACCGGGCACGGTCGGCACCATCACCCACACCCAGGGCTACTGCGCCGCTGCGGTGGGACGGGACACCGAGATCCGGGCGGTCGGCATGGACGCCGAGCAGCACCGCGACCTCGGCCCGGAGGTCGGTCGGCTGATCTGCCTGCCCGAGGAGCAGGATCTTCTAGCCCGGTTGCCCTCCGGGGTCTTCTGGCCGGCGGTGGTGTTCAGCGCCAAGGAGACCGTCTACAAGATCTGGCACCCGATAGTCGGTGACTGGCTCGGCTTTCACGACGCCCTGGTGGTGTTGGACCCCGCCACCGAGACCTTCACCGCCCGGATCACGCCAGCCAAGATCGACGCCGCCACGGCCACCCGTCCCCCCTCGGTGATCAGCGGCCGGTTCACAGTGGAGGACCAGCTGGTCCGTACCGCCGCCACCCTGCCACCGCTCTAGGCCACCGGTCGATGCCGACCGATCGGAGCAGGACATCGACCGATCGGTGTCGGCGATGCGCGGTAACTTCAAGCGGTTCCCGTCCCGCTTCAGGTGCCCTAGGAGTACGGTGAGTCACCCCCAGCCCTCTGACGGACCGCAGGCCCCTCAGCAGAGACCCCCCAGCGACCCCTGGGCGCCGCTGCATCCCGGGGAATCGCAGGACGGCACCTGGGCGGGCTACTCCCCGGACCACTCGGACTATCTGTGGGCCAACCCGGAGCCCTCCGCCGGCACCCCCTCCCCCGCCCACGCGCCTGCCTCCCCCGCCCAGCCGCCGGCACCGGTCTCCGGCACCCCCCAGCAGCCCACCTCGGGCACCCCGTACCCCCAGCCCACCTCGGGCACCCCGTACCCACCGGCCCGGCCGACCTCACCGCCCGGGCCGCAGCCGCCCCACGGCCCCTATCCGCCGGGGTTCGGCTCCCCCGCCGGGCCGATCCCGCCCGGTGGCGCCTACCCCCCGGGCGGTCCCGGCTATCCGCCGGGACCGACGGCCCCGGCCCGCAGCGGCGGCAGCAGAAGCCTGGCCGTGGTGTCCACGCTGGTGATCATCGCGGTGCTCGGCTGCATCGGCGGGATCGCCGCACTGTTCCTCGCGTTGTGGCAGGTCATCGACGAGACCAATGAGGTGCTCCAGAATCCACCGGGCGCCTCCGCCCCGCAGCAGCCCGGCGCGCCGGCTACCGAGGGCCCGACCTTCAACATGCGACCCGGCGACTCCCTGGTCCTCACCGACGACCAGGGCACGGTCGAGATAACCGTGACGAAGTTCCATCTCGTCAGCAACTGTCATCCCTCGGCCCCCACGCCGGAGAAGGGGAAGCTGCTGATCGCCGAGGTGACGGCGACGGTCACCAAGGGCACCGGATCGATCGACTCGGCCAACTTCCACTGGATGGCCGCCGACGGCAGCATCACCGACAACGGCCTGATCGGATCCATCTACGGGTGCAGCGGCCATTTCAACGACGACGGCAATGACCTGCCGACCGGCAGCACCCGCAAGGGCCAGGTCGTCTTCGACGTCGCCGACACCAACGGGGTTCTGGAGTACCGCGATCCGGTCAAGGCCGCCGGGTCCTGGAAGCCGGAGTAGGTCGGTCGCCGTCGGCAGGTCGGGTCTCGACGACCTCCTGCCGGCGGTTCACCCGGTACCGGACAGCGGGAACCGCCGCAGCACGGTGAAGGTGTCCGCTGTGGTCTCGGTGAACAGCACCTCCCGTACCCACACGGTCGCCGCCAGCCGCCGGCCGGCCAGCGCCGCGCGGCAATCCGCACCCCGCTTCGAGGTACGTGGATGCACGAGGGTCAGGTGGGCCGGAAAGTCGATCGGGGTCATCGGATCGGCCAGCAGTTCTCCGCGCAGCTCGGCCCAGCCACCGTCGACATCCGCGACCCGCAGGAAGACCCCGCCGCGCCCCTCCTCCTCGGCGAAGACCTCATCCAGTCGCAGCCGCACCGGCGGCACCAGCGGGGTCAGGTGCTCGGCCCGGTACAGCAGCAAAGCCTCGTCGGCGGTCTCCTCGGGATAGGCGAGGGTGACATGGGGTGGCACCACCGAGGCCATCACCGGGTCCCAGGTGTGCCGCCACCGCTGAACCGTGTCAATTTCCGACCCTTGCGGAACTACCAGTAAATGCCGTCGCACGCTGCGCAGCCTAATCGGACACCGAGGCGGCAGGTCGCCTCTTGTTAGGGCGTACGAACGTCGATTAGTTTGTTTACCATCCAGACGAACTATTCCCCGAGCGAGTCTGCTCACCCCCTCAGCCCTTCTCGAAGGGAGTCCGATGACACGGCACAACCCCGGCGTGCCGACCTCGCGCCGTAACTTCCTCAGCCTGTTCGGCCTCGGCGCGGTCGCCGTCGCCGGCGGTCCCCTGCTGGCCGGTTGCTCCGAGGCGCCGGCCGGCAGCGGCAACGCCCAGAACCTGGACGCCTTTGGCCACCTGCTGCCCACCCAGAAGGACCTGACGGGCAGCATCGCCCCCGACATCGTCGGCACCCGACCGGTTCCCGACGGCTACATCAAGTACCCGGCCGACCTCGTCGACCTGATCACCGAGAAGCCCGGCACCAGCGGCAAGGAGATCACCGCGATGACCCCGGCGTGGGGTCCCGCGCCGCCCGGGATCGGCCAGAGCGCCTACCTTCAGGCGGTCAACGCGGAGTTGGGCGTCCCGGTCAACTTCACCATTCAGGACGGCAACACGTACGCCGACAAGCTCAACGCCATGCTCGGCGCCCGGGACGTACCCGACCTGCTGTGCATACCCAGCTGGGAGGTGGACAAGATCCCGCGGTTCGCCGAGGCGATCGGGGTGCTGTTCGAGGACCTGACCGACCACCTCAAGGGCAACGCGGTCGAGGCGTACCCGATGCTGGCCACCTTCCCGACCGGGGCCTGGCGGCACGCCATCTGGAACGAGCGGCTGGCCGCCGTGCCGAACCCGACCGACGGGCCCTTCGCCTGGGTCATGTTCAGCCGCAAGGACCTGCTGGACGCCCGCGGCCTGGCCGTACCCGCCTCGCTGGAGGACCTGCTGACCGTCGCCAAGGAGGTCACCGACCCGGCGCGCAAGGTGTGGGCCTTCAACGACGTCTTCGCGATGATCCAGATGTACCACAAGGTGCCGGGGGCCAAGCAGGGCTGGCGGCTGCGCTCCGACGGCACCCCCGAGTTCAAGTACGAGACCCCGGAGTTCCGTCAGGCCCTGGAGGTCATGGCGAAGATCTACCAGGACGGCCTGGTGCACCCGGACATCGTGGCCAGCCGGGGCGCCGACGCCAAGCAGTTGTTCGCCAAGGGCGGCAACATCGTCTTCATGCAGGACGGCTTCGGCTTCTGGCAGGGCGGTCAGGCCGAACACCAGAAGGTCAACAAGGCGCTGAACATCCAGCCGGTGCCGATGTTCTCCGCCACCGGCGGTGACCCCCTGGTCTGGGGCAGTGACCAGCCGATCTCCTACACCTTCATCAAGAAGGGGGTCGGCGAGGACCGGGTCAAGGAACTGCTGCGGGTCATCAACTGGTGTTCGGCCCCGCTGGGCAGCCAGGAGGCCCAGCTGCGCGACTTCGGTGCCGAGGGCAGGCACCACACCCGTACCCCGAACGGGCCGGTCAAGACCGACCTGGCCTTCAAGGAGATCGCCAACCAGTACTTCTTCATCAGTGGCCGCAACCCGACCATCGGTCCGTTCCCGGACACCCCGAACTACGTGCGGGACGCCCTGGCCTACTCCAACACCACCGTCGGGTACCTGGAGAAGGACCCCTGGGCCGGGGTGAAGCTGGAGATGCCGGCCGCCTTCAAGGCCAACCAGGTGCCGACGGAGGACAAGTTCACCGACGTGCTGCGGGGCCGCCGTCCGCTGTCCGATGTGGACTCGATCCTTCAGGAGTGGAAGTCCGCCGGCGGGGAGGCGGCACGCCAGTTGCTCGCCGACTCGCTGCCCAAGGCTGGCTGATGAGCACCACCGAGACCACCCGCCGGGCCGGGTCCGACAAGACCCGGCCCGGCGGGGCCACCCCCCGGCGCCGACGCCTGCCGTTGCGCACCCGTCTGCGCCGTGACTGGCAGTTGCTGGCCATGATCGCGCCCGGCTTCGTCATCCTGCTGATCTTCAGCTACCTGCCGATCCTCGGTAACGTCATCGCCTTCCAGGACTACAACCCGTACGTCGGCAGCAATCCGCTGGAGGCGTTCGTCAAGAGCAACTGGATCGGCTTCGGGCAGTTCCAACTGCTCTTCGCCGATCCGGCGTTCTGGCACGCCTTCCGCAACACCCTGGCGATCACCGCGTTCCAGTTGGTGTTCTTCTTCCCGCTGCCGATCCTGCTGGCGATCGTCCTGCACAGCCTGCTCTCCAGTCGGCTGCGCGGCTTCATCCAGACCGTCGTCTACCTGCCGCACTTCTTCAGCTGGGTGCTGGTGGTCAGCTTCTTCGTCGCCATGCTCGGCGGTGCCGGGCTGCTCGCCCAGACCATGCGCGAGGCCGGGATGGAACCGTGGAACGTGATGACCAACCCGGACACCTTCATCATCCTGGTCACCGTCGAGGCGGTCTGGAAGGACGTCGGCTGGGGCACCATCGTCTTCCTGGCCGCCCTGTCCACCATCGACCAGAACCTGTACGAGGCGGCGGCGGCGGACGGTGCCGGCCGGTGGCGACGGTTGTGGCACATCACCCTGCCGGGCCTGCGTCCGGTGATCGTGTTGCTGCTCATCCTGCGCCTCGGTGACGCCCTCTCCGTCGGCTTCGAGCAGTTCCTGCTGCAACGCGACGCCGTCGGTAGGCAGGCCTCCGAGGTGCTGGACACCTTCGTCTACCACTTCTCCATCGCCACCGGGAACTACGGCTACGGCGCCGCGGCCGGGTTGTTCAAGGCTGCCATCGGGCTCTGCCTGATCCTGGCCGCCAACAAGGTGGCGCACATGCTCGGCGAACGAGGGATCTACTCACGGTCATGACCGCCACCTTCCTCCGGAAGCCACCCGGAACACGTCTCCGCCGCCCGGCGTGGGAGGAGCCGCCCACCCCGCTCGGTCAGGGGGCCAAGGCCGTACTGCTGGGCCTGCTGGTGCTCAGTGTGTTGTTCCCGCTCTGGGTGATCCTGGTGACCAGCCTGTCCTCCCGGGAGACGATCGCCGAGGCCGGGGGCCTGGTGGTCGTACCCAAGGGGATCGACACCTCCGCGTACGCCACCATCTTCGCCGGGGGCGCGGTCACCCGGGCCCTGTGGATCAGCACCCTGGTCACCGTCATCGGCACCGTCCTGGCGTTGACCATCACCGTGCTCGCCGCGTACGGGCTGTCCCGGCCCGGGTCCCTCGGCTACCGCTGGCTGCTGGCGTACTTCCTGCTGCCCTTCCTGATCTATCCGCCGCTGGTGCCGAAATATCTGGTGGTCACCGGGCTGGGGCTCAAGGACACCATCTGGGCGTTGATCCTGCCGCCCGCGATCAGCGTCTTCAACCTGGTCGTGGTCCGGGGCTTCTTCCAGGGCATCCCCTCCGAACTGGTGGACAGCGCCCGCATCGACGGGGCCAGCGACTTCCGCACCCTGACCCAGATCGTGCTGCCGCTGGCCCGGGCGGTCATCGCGGTGGTCGGGCTGTTCTACGCGGTCTCCTACTGGAACGTCTGGTTCGACGCCCTGCTGTTCATCGACCGCAACGACATGTACCCGATCCAGCGGGTGTTGCAGAGCTACCTGCTGGCCGGGCAGGCGCCGAACACCTCCGGTGCGGCGATCGGTGCCACGATGCCACCGACCGAGGCCATCAAGATGGCCGTCGTCGTGCTCACCGTGGCACCGATCGTCGCGGTCTATCCCTTCATCCAGCGGCACTTCGTCAAGGGGGTCCTGATCGGCGCGATCAAGGGCTGACCGGTCAGGCGAGCTTGATCTGCCGGGTGATGGTCGGATCGGTGATCTCGGCGTCCTTGGCCAGCAGCATCGCCTTGCTGAGGATGACGGCGAGCAGACCGTCACCCTCGAAGGGCAGGAACTGCTGCTCCTGCACCCGGCCCGTGGCACGGTCGGGAACGATGCAGAGGTAGGCGTCGTTCGGGCTCATCAGGATGTTGCCCGACCCCAGGTGGATCCGGTACGTGCGCAGGTCACCGTCGACGGCCAGGAACCGACCGTCGATGCGGGCCCGCTGCCCCACCGCGAGCCGGGGCAACAGCCGAGCCAGCAGGTCGCGACGGGTCTCGGCGGTCGCGGACAACTCCCCGAAACTGTACGAGGACCAGTAATCCCGGAAGCGGCCCTGCGGGCCGCCGTCGGACCAGGTCGGGTCGTTGCCGACGCTGGCCACCCCGACGAACAGGTCGACGTCCCGCATGATCTCGCTGAACACCAGCGGCGGGATCTGGTCGAGCGGCAACGGGTCACCGGGCCGGGCGTCCCTCCACCGTGCCGGCGTGTAACCGCCACCCGAGGCGTGCGACCAGTTCTGCGCGGCGCCGATCGGGTAGAAGCGCACCTGATCGGTGACGAGCCGCAGGTACGACCCGCTCTCGGTGGTGTCGACGTCGTAGTCGTCGCCGATCCCCTCCACCCAGTACTCGGCGCGCAGGCCCCAGCCGGGCAGGTCCCGGGAGGTCGGCGGGTACGAGTCGTCCACCATCAGCCGGAGCCGGTCGGTCCAGCCCCGGATCGCGGCCAGCGCGTGGAACTGGTGCTGCCGCAGGATGTGCCCGGCGAACCGGTTGGAGTAGGTGCCGGTGGTCTCCTCGGCCGGGGTGAGCAGGTAGACCTCCCGGTGGGCCTGCTTGAACGGCTGGACGACCCGGTGCCGCTCCAGCCACTCCCGCCAGCCGACCACCTCCGGCACCGGCCGACCGATCGGATGCCAGATCCGCACCTGCGCCTCGTCGGCGACGCTGACCGGGGTGTCGTCCACTGTGCGCAGCGCGCCGTCGGCCCACCCGCACGGCACCCCGTCGACCAGCCAGAGCAACCGGCGAGCCAGCACGCCGACCAGCGGATGATCCAGGTAACGCTGCCGCCACACGCCGAAGGCCCAGCTGCGCTGGGCCAGAAACAGCCCGTCCAACCGGGCCGTCTGCGCGGTCAGCATCCCGCTGACCTCCTTGGCCAGGCCCTTCAGCTCGGCCAGTTGCGCCGGGTGGTCCCGGCGTACCGCGGCCGGTGGGCTCTTGACCTGACGGCCGGACTCGTTGAACCAGGCCAGGGTGACGCTGGTGCCGACGATCAGCAGCTCGGCCCGGCAGCCGCCGAGGGTCACCTCGTGCCGACCCACCCCGGTCAGGCCGTAGTCCGGGACGGCCAACTCCTCGATCTCGTCCCGCCCGATGCCCATCGCCGCCGCGCGGGCGTCGAGCGCCTTGTCGATCTCGTTGCGGGTGCCCTTGTAGGTGACCCGGGTAGACAGTCGGGCGAGCTGCGCCAGGGCCGCCTCCCCGTCGATGCGGCCGAGCACCCCGACCGCCGCGTTGGCCACCTTCGGGCAGGCCGGGCCGATGCCGGGCAGTCGACGCAGCATCGCCTCGACCAGGCCGCCGATCAGGCGGACCTGCTCGGTGGCCGGGCCGGTGCGCTCGACCAGCCAGAGCAGGCCCCGCAGCAGGTCCGCGTTGATCGGAGCCAGCTGGCGCTGCGGCGTCCGCGCGGCGGCGGACAACCACCGGTCGAGGACCTGCCTGACCTCGGCCGGGTCGACCGGGGCGAGTAGTCGGGACGCCTCGGTCGACCAGCCGGCCGAGGGTCGGGGCGTGGTCGCGGTGCTGGCATGGGCGACCAGCCGTTGCCAGACCGGGTCGAGGGTGGGCAGCTCGGCCAGGATCTGCTCGGCCCACGGGTCGGCCGGGTCGAGCTGCGGCCCGACCAGCTCGGCGATCAACTGCCGCAGCCGTTGACTCTCGTCGGACCGGTCGACAAGCACCGCCATCAACTCGCCGGAGAGCGGACCGGTGGCGAGCAGGCTCCGGGCGATCGTCTCCAGCGCGGTCGGCGACAACGAGTACGGCTCCTGCACGGCGTACGCGGCAAGATCCTGAAGCTGTTCGGGTGCCAGGTCGGTGGGGAGCCGGCGGGACAGCTGCCCGATCAGCTCCTGCACCGGCCAGGTCCGGACCGGGTCCTGTCTCACCAGGGTGGCCATGGCCTGCACCAGCCGGGCCACGTCTGCGCGGGACAGTGGCCGCAGCGCGGCGCGTACCTCCGGGTTGTCCCGGCAGAGCCGGGCATGCGTGTAGAGGTGGCTGGCCAGCGCGGTCAGGTCGTTCGCGGCGACCAGGTCACGGGCGCGGGTGGCGTGCCCGACGGTGGTGACGGTCATCAGCCACCGACCAGCGCGACGAGCTTGAGGAAGGTAACCTCGGTGTCGCGGCGCAGGTCGACCTCGTCGTCCAACTCCTCCACCTGGCGGTCGCCGACCAGCACCACGAAACCGTTGCGGCCGAACGCCTCCTCGGCCAGGGCGACCTGCCGCGCGGCATCGACCCGACGGTGCGACCGCTGCACCGGGTCACCGTTGAGCGCCCGCTCGGTCGAGGTGGGCTGCACCAGCAGCCGACGGGGTGCCGAGGTGGCCGCGTTGTACTCGGCTACCTCCTGGTGGATCCGCCGCCGGATCAGCTCGCGCAGCGTCAGCCGCTCCTCGAAGATCTGCAAGGCCCATGCCGGGGTACGCGCACCCGCCGTGCTCTCATCCACAAAGGTCACCGTCGCCATGCCGGGGGAGTCTAGGCACGGCCCCCGACAGTTCCGTCAGTCCAGCGCGAAGGTGGCCGAGGCCCGCCCGGCCGTATCCGGTGCGGCCTCCAGGTAGAGCAGCCCGTCGCGGTGCCGGACGTACTGGCCGGGGAAGTTCACCGACTCCAGGGACACCTTCCCCGCGTCGGCCAGCCCGGCCCGACGGGTGAAGGTGGCGTCCTGCCGGAACAGGTTGGAGCCGTCGTTGCGCTCCACCCAGAGCTGATGGTTGCGGTGCCGCAGGTAGTAGCCGGGGTAGTTGGTCGACTCCAGGGAGATCGCCGCCGAGTTGGACAGGCCGGCGACGATCCGGAACTGCGAGTCGGCCAGGTTTGTCACGTTCGGCTCCAAGCGGACCCGGAACTCCCAGTGCCGCAGGTAGCGGTCCGGCAGGTCGTGGGCGCGCAGCCGGACCGGGGTGGCGCCGTCGGGCACCGGTACCCCGAAGTTCGGCGTACCGTCGGCGTTCCAGTAGACCCGCTGGATTCGGGTACGCCGGTTCGGGTCGTTCAGCGGGTCGTAGCCGTTGCCGAGGTACCGCTCGTAGTTGCGGGAGTGGTAAACGATCACGTCGCTGCCGTCCTCGGCGACGGTGAAGGAGTTGTGGCCGGGGCCCCACTGGCCGGTCCGGCTGTCGCTGGCCAGCACCGGGGTTGCCCGTTTGCTCCAGGAGGCGGGATTGAGCAGGTCGCTGTTGGCCGAGGCGGTTAGCAGTCCGACGGCGTAGCTGGCGTCGGTGGCGCTGGCCGAGTAGGTCATGAAGACCCGGCCGTTGCGGATCAGCACCGCCGGGCCCTCGTTGACCCGGTAACCCCGGGTCTCCCAGGCGTACGTGGGGGTGGCGATCAGGGTCGGGGTGCCGGCGTACGTCCACGGGTTTATCGCCCGGGCCAGGTAGATGTTCGAGTTGCTGCCGGCGTACTCGGCCCAGGCCAGATAACGCTGCCCGTTGTGCACGAAGGTGGTCGCGTCGAGGGAGAAGCTGCTGCGGGCCGGTTGGAGTTGGCCGCGTTCGGTCCACGGCCCGTCCAGCGGGTTGGCCGCACTGCTCTCCAGCACGTACGGCCGGATGGCCCAGATGTCGTCCGTCCGCCCGGCGGCGAAGTAGACGTACCACCGGCCGTCGATGAAGTGGATCTCCGGGGCCCAGATGTGCGCGCCCATCTCGCCACTGCCGTGCCTACGCCAGATCACCCGCTCTCCGGCAGTGGCCAGCCCCTGCAGGGTGGTGGCCCGACGCAGCACGATCCGGTCGTACTCGGGCACGGTCGCGGTGAAGTAGTAGTAGCCGTCGGTGTGCCGGTAGATGTGCGGGTCGGCCCGCTGCTCGGCCAGCGGATTGGTGAAGACCACGGCGGCCGCCCGCGCCGGCGCACCCGGCCCCACCACCACCCCGACACCCGCCACCACCAGAGCGACGAGCATCCCCGTCACCCTCCTACCGAGCCCCAGCACCCGCATCTCGACCCACCCCTCACCCCGCGACCCCACATCGCGCTACCGCATTGATAACGCTCACATCGAGCTTCGTCAACGCATACCCGTCGATCGACGCGTTGATCAAGAAGTTTTGGTCGCGGAAACGGGTTCTGTAGACCAAAACCTCTTGATCAACAGGGCGAGGAGGGGGTGGGTCAGGCGGTGGCGGCGCCGTCTACGGCGATTGAGGCACCGCTGATGTGCCGGCCGCCGTCGCCGACTAGGTGGCTGACCGTGGCCGCCACGTCGGAGGGGGAGGCGTACCGGCCCAGGGCGATCTGGGTGCGCTGGGCGTCGGCGTCGTCGCTGTCCGCCGGGTTCATGTCGGTGTCGGTCGAGCCGGGCAGGATCAGGTTGACGGTGATCCCCCGTGGGCCCAGTTCCCGGGCCAGGGCCCGGGTCAGGCCGTTGACCGCACTCTTGGTCATCGCGTACGCGCTCACCCCGGGCACGGTGACCCGGCTGGAGAAGCTGCTGCCGATGTTGACGATCCGCCCGCCCTCACCCATGTGGCGTACCGCCGCCTGGGTGGCCAGGTAGACCCCGCGCACGTTCACCGCGACCGCCCGGTCCAGGTCCTCGAAGCTGACCGACTCGATCGGCCCACCGGCGAAGACCCCGGCGTTGTTGACCAGGATGTCCAGCCGCCCGAACTCGGCGACGGTCCGCTCGACCGCACCCACGACCGCCGCCGGGTCGGCACTGTCCGCGCTGATCGACAAACCCCTGCGGCCGTACGCCTCGATGTCGGCGACCACAGCCTTCGCGCTGGCCTCGGCGGCGCGGTAGGTGAACGCGACATGGATGCCGTCCTCGGCCAACCGACGCGCGATGGCGGCGCCGATACCCCGGCTTCCGCCCGTGACCAGTGCAACCCGGTGAGCATGTCGGACAGTCATGGCCCCAATCCTGACAGTCGACTCAGGACTGCGAGCAGCCGGGTCTCGGTGTTTCAGCGGGACCGGTGGGTGTTCAGGCGGGCGGCCTGGCGGGTCAGGTGATCCCGTTCGGCCAGGTTGAGGGCCTGGTGGGCGGCCTCGGCGTACAGGCGTGCCGCCGTCACCAGGTTGCCGTCGCGTTCGTGCAGGTAGGCCGCCACCGCCCGGTAACGGGGCAGGGACTCGTCCAACTCCGCGAGCGCCGCCAGACCGGCGCGCGGACCGTCGGCCTCCCCGACGGCGACCGCCCGGTTGAGTCGTACGACCGGGCTGTCGGTCAGGCGGACCAGTTCGTCGTACCACTCGACGATCTGCACCCAGTCGGTCTCCTCGGCGGTGCGGGCGTCGGCGTGCAGCGCCGCGATGGCCGCCTGGGCCTGGAACTCGCCCAACCGGTCCCGGGCCAGGGCCCGCTGAAGGAGCTGAACCCCCTCGGCGATGGCGGTGGTGTCCCAGCGGCCCCGGTCCTGCTCGGCCAGCGGCACCAGGCTGCCGTCGGGTGCGATCCGGCTGGCCCGCCGGGCATGGTGCAGCAGCATGAGAGCCAGCAGCCCGGCCACCTCGGGATGATCGATCACCGTGGCGAGTTGCCGGGTCAGTCGGATCGCCTCGGCGGCCAGGTCGACATCGCCGGAATATCCCTCGTTGAAGACCAGATACAGCACCCGCAGCACGGTGGCGACCTCGCCCGGCTGATCGAACCGTACCCCCGAGACGGTGCGTTTGGCCCGGCTGATGCGCTGGGCCATGGTCGCCTCCGGGACCAGGTACGCCTGGGCGATCTGACGGGTGGTCAGCCCGCCGACCGCGCGCAGGGTCAGCGCGACCGCGGACGAGGGCGTCAGCGACGGATGGGCGCAGCGGAAGTACAGCTGGAGGGTGTCGTCCACGGCGGGCACCGGCCCCGGCGCCGGCTCCTCCTCGACGAGGTTCTCCCGGCGACGGCGCGCGGCGTCCGCCCGGGTCATGTCGAGGAACCGCCGCCAGGCCACGGTGACCAACCAGCCCTTCGGGTCCCGTGGAGGGTCGACGGGCCAGGTCCGGATCGCCTCGACCAGGGCGTCCTGTACGGCGTCCTCGGCCGTCGCGAAGTCCGCTCCGCGACGGCCGAGGACCCCGAGCACGCCCGGGATGAGACCCCGAAGCAGTGCCTCGTCCATCAGGTCACTGGGTGACGTTCGGCGGGACGGTCAGGAAGGGACGTACCTCCAGCCACTCGTGGATCGGCTTCCCACCCGCCCCCGGCGCGGCCGACAGCTCCCCGGCCAACTCGACGGCCCGCTCGTAGCTGTCGACATCGATCACCATCCAACCGGCGATGAGGTCCTTAGTCTCTGCGAAGGGACCATCGGTGACCGGAGGGCGACCCTCCCCGTCGTACCGGACGAAGGTCCCCTCGGGGGCCAGGGCCTGGCCGTCGACGAACTCCCCGGTCGCCACCAGCCGGTCCGCGAAGTCACTCATGTACCGCATGTGCGCCGAGATCTCCTCCGGCGTCCACTGCGTCATCGGCACGTTGTTCACCGGGTCTGGAGCACCTCGGTAGTGCTTGAGCAGCAGATACTTGGCCATGCTGGTTCCCCTCGATGCTGGTGTGACCCATTCTGGTCAGCCTCACCCCGGGGACGGAGCCGACCGGCGGATCTCGACATCCCCGCTACCAGCGGTTGCGGGCCTCCTCCGCCCAGCCGACCAGACCGTCCAGGTCCACCCGCGCACCATCATCGGCCGTCGCCCAGCCGGTGAAGTGCCCGAAGCACTGGTGTGTCTCGTTGGCGAGCACACCCAGGTTGGTCCGGGCCACCTTCTCGTGGAAGGGGTGAAACCGCACGTCCACCCGCTCCCCGCTGATCCGCCACGGCCGCAGCCAGTCGGCACGGTCGTACTCCCAGCGCAGCTGGTCACCGATCTTGTGCAGCCGGCCGTCGAGGAAGAGGCCGTTCTCGGTCGAGCCGGTGCCGTCGGTCCACCGACCGCCGAGCTGGACGGCCCGGCCCGGACCGCAGCCGGCGGCCCAGTTCCAACGGATCGAGTACGGCCACCGACCCCGCCCGTGATCCAGTACGGCGAAGGAGTCAGCCACGTCGACCAGGTGCGGCACCCCGCCGACCCGCAGGGTGCCGCGTACCGGTCGACCGAGATCCTTGACGGTGTACTGGAACCGGCGGGTGTTCCAGGGCACCACCACGCTGAGGGATTCGTGTCCCGCCGGCAGCGGCACCACCAGATCGACCTCGATGTCCTCGGCGGTGGCCCGGATCGTGGTCCCCGCCGCAGTCTGGTCGATCTCGATCGAGATCCCGCCACCATGGGCCCGCACCTCGCCCTTCCCGCTGACCGGAGGGAAGGCGGTGCCCCGGGCGAAGGGAACCACCGCGCCCCGGTCGATCTCCACCCTCGTCGTACGGTCGAGCACGTAGAGGCTGTGCACCCCGGCGTAGTCCAGCGAGGAGGCCACCAGGCCGACGATGTGGCTGGGGGTGACGATCCCCCAGTACTCCCAGCGCTTGTTGCGGCCCCAGCCGCGCAGGTTGGCCCGGTGCACCGGACGGCGGCTGAACCCCACCGCGTCCGGCCGCAACCGCCCGTCGGCCCGGCACAGGTCGATCGGCTCGGTGATCTCCTTCTCGTGCGTCACGACGGCGAGCCTAGCCACCGCCGCGGTTCCGTGACCTGGTCGCGGGATTCGGTGGCGATCTGGTCCCAGATGAGGCGCATGACCCGCCGTTGAGCGGGGTTCATCTGCTCGATGGCGACGGCATGGAGCACCTCCACGTTCGCCCGCCCCGTACAGCTGTCGTCCAGGTCCGGAAGGGCCGCCCGATGGTCGTCGAGGAAACCCTTGAGGGCGGTGGCCGCCCGGTCGGCCAGCGCGACGATCTCGTCCTCCGCCGCCTCGGCGGGCAGGTCCAGGATCGCCCGGTTGATGCCGGCAAGCTCCTCCGGTACGCCTTGCAGGAAGGTGACCAGCCCGGTCGTCTCCTCCCGGGGAATCAGGTGGGTCAGGACGATCGCGAGATTTCGGGACGCGGAATCGTCTCCCAGCGCCTCCATGGCGACCAGCGCCTCAGGGGACAGATCGGGTGCCACCCCGAGGCGGATCAGTTCCTCCACCTCGGCGCGGATGCGGTGCAGCTCGGCGATCCTGGTGTCGAGTTCCGCGCGTAGCCCGTGCAGGGACTGCTGGCCGTGCTCCTCGGAGTCGAGCATCAGCGCCACCCGCTCCAGGGGGAAGCCGAGCCGGGCCAGGCGGCTGATCCGCAACGCGAGAATGAGATGACCGGCGGTGTACTGCTTGTAGCCGTTCGTGCGGCGTTCCGGTTCGGGCAGCAGCCCGATGTCATGCCAGTGGCGGATCGACCGCAGGGTGACTCCGACCAGGTCCGCGAGTTGCCGGGTGCTCCACGCCACGATCAGCCCTCTGCTTCCGCTGCCGGCTCCAGCCCGTCCAACGACCGGAAGGCCGGGGCGCTCAGCGCGACGATGACGGTCAACACCATGACGACCGCGATCCCGATGCCGGCTGCCTCCAGCCCACTGCCCGAAGCGATCGCGGCGATGGGTGCCGAGGTGAGCGCGGGGGCGGCGAGCATGAGGGCATTCTGGGCGCCGAGCACCCGCCCGCGCATCTGGTCCGGGGTCGCCTCGATGGTCGCCACCCCCAGCACCGCCGACATGGGGCCGCTGGTCAACCCGATGAACACGGCTGCGCAGAGCACCAGCCACGGAGCCGCCAGCAGACCGATCACGGTGAACCCGACGCCGATGCCGACCATCCCGATCACGAACCAGGTACGCCGCGACACCTTCCCCACGGTCGCCGCGTACAGGCCGGCGCTGAACAGGCTGCCGACCGCGATCCCCATGATGGCGAAACCGCTGAACTCGGGCAGCTTCTCGCTTGTGAAGTAGGCAGGCATGATCGTGGCCTGGAGCGCCGCGATCACCGCGATGAACACCGCCGTCAGCAGGCTCGCACCCAGCACCAGCCGATGCCCCACCAGGAACCGCCACCCGGCCACAAGATCAACGAACACGGTACGCACGCCCACCCGCGCGGAGCTTCCCGCGGTCCGGGTGATGTGGCCCGCCTCAGGCGACATCGCAAACGACAGCAACGCCGCAGCCGCACTCATGCCGGCGGTGATGAACAGGGCGGTGGAACTCACCCCGACCAGCCACACCAGCAGTCCACCCAGGCCGGGGCCGATCAGCACCAACGCACCCGACAACGACTCGCGTACGCCGACCAGCCGGTCCAGCGCCCCCGGCGCACCGTTCTGGTCGAGTTGGACGAGACGAGGCAGCAGGGTCTCCCGTGCCGTCATCCCCGGCATGTCACCGAACGCCCCGACCACACCCAGCACGATGAACCACGTCAGGTTCAACCCCCACAGCGCGTCCACGACCGGGACCGCCGCCACCGACCCCGCCGACAGCACATCGCTGATGATCGACACGGTACGCCGGTTGACCAGATCAACAAGCACCCCCGCCAGCACTCCGACGACCGCCGCGACAGCGGTCGTCACCGAGGCGAGAATCCCGACCGCGAGGATGTCGCCGGTCTTGGCGAGCACCAGCAGCGGAAACAGGACCGAGGCGACCCCGTTCCCGAGCAGAGACAGACTGTACGACCCCAGATACGCCCACGTGCTCCTACCCATGGGGGCGATCACAGACTATGCCGCCACGGCACAGTCAACCCTTGCGCCACCTCTGAAAGACTGAGGACCTCCCGTCCAACAAGGAGCCAGGCAATGGGCCGCATGGCCGACGGAACGCAGATCCCGGTGCGGTGCGAGGGAACGGTGCTGCTGCACGAGGACGACATCGGCACCTGCGGTGAACCGGATTGCCCCGGGCCAGGGGAGCGTCATCGTGGTCTGATCGATGCCTGCCGTCTCGATGACTGCGTGCACTGCCCCTCCGGGCCGACCTGGAGCGACAACCTTTAGTGCTCTCCGTGAGAGGGCCCCGGTTGACCTAGCTGCCACTCCTGCGCAGGCAGGTGGGGATTCTCGTCCGGAACAGTTGTGAACGGGTCGACACCTGTCGGGGTGTAGGCAGGCGGGATGTCGGGTACCTCGCGCCCTACCCCTTACCCCTGCCCAGGAGGACCCCATGACCGTCGTACTCGCCGTTGTCTGTAGCGACGGGGTGGTGATCGGCGCGGACTCCCAGATCACCGAGAGCGACCGCGGTCTGAGCTTCCCCGCCCAGAAGCTGCACCCCCTGGGCGCCTGCGCCGCCTGGGGCGGCAGCGGCGCGCGGGGAGTGCTCAACGACCTGCGCCCCCTTCTCGAGGAATCGGCCACCGCCATCCTCGAAGCACCCGACATCGGTGACGAGTTGCAGGAGCGCGTCCTGCCCGTCTTCAAGAAGCACTACAAGAACTACATCCCGGACGTGCCCGGCGAGGGCAGCGGCGGCGGGGTGTCGGCGTACCTGCTCGTGGCCGGCTACAGCCAGGGCGGGCCGTGGATCGTGGAGATCAACCCCAACGGGCTCATCGGCCGCTACGAGGACGTGGGCTTCCACGCCATCGGCTCCGGCGCCGCCATGGCCCAGCAGGCCGGCGCGCTGCTGTCCCACTTCCGGATGACCACGCGCGCCGTCGAGTACGGCGTGGTGGGCGTGGTGCGGGTTCTGGAGGCGCTGGAGCGGACCTCACCATCGGTCGGCCGGCCGTTCAGTGTCGCGTGCATCCGCGAGGAGGGTGCCCACCACCTCGACGAGAAGGAGATCGCCAAGGCGCTGAAGGACGCTGAGCGATGGCGCGACCTCGAACAGGAAGCCCTAGACCGACTGTTCGACTGACACAGCGTCGAGCCCTACGAATTGGGCTGCGCGGTTCACGGGAACAGGGGCCGATCTACATCGCGATGCTGCCGGATCAGCTAGCGGCCGGCCCATCGCCCTGCTGCACAAGATCGGAAAAGGCCGTCTCCGACTGACGGAAACGGCCTTCAAACTGGGTGGATCTGAGAGGATCTGAACCCTTTACACTAACGGCGCCCGTAGAGCTACACCGATCGGAGAGGTCCAAGTTCTACGCTGCGGCGGGCCGCTCGTCGCCTCTCGACTTTTGCAGTCATCGCCGCCCTCGGTTGTGCCGAATCCGTGCCCGTTGATCTTGACGAGCGCCGCTCGGCCTTGAGTGCTACCAACACGCCCACCCCCGCCTGCAAGATCAAGACTACTGCCGGCCAGCGTCGATTCATGTCGCTGACCTGCTCGCTGTGTCGCCCCCTTCAGCCCCGGACGGGGCCCGTCGACGGTCTTGGCTGTACGGATGGCTGCACAAGAGCCTGCCCCCTACCACCTCCCGTAATCCCTGCCCCCTACCACCTCCCGTAATCCCTGCCGCTCACCGCCGCTCGGTCGACCAACCAGCAGCCACGCCAACAAGGCAGCAGGCGCGGTGCTTCCATGTTAATTTTCTGGCTGATAATATATCGCTCATGCTTAACGAAGACGTCGAGCGCATCCGTGAAGCCCTTGTCCCGCTCTGCGAGCCCCTGCACGACGTCTTCACTTGGGCTGATCAGCAACACAAGGAGGCGCTGCCGGAGTTCGACGGCCTGCCGGAGTACAGGTGGCACGCGACCCACACCATCCGCGCGTTCGCTCATCTCCGACTTCGGCAGGTCAAGATCGATTCCTGGAGCGTCGCCGGCAACCACTCACGCAACGGTGAACTCTGGCTCACTGACGGCGATTATCGAGCACGGCTTCTACACACGGTCCGTGACGCAGATGTCCCAGCAGCGGGAAGCAACGCTGCGAGGCAGGCCTACTACCGAAACGTGCCGCTCTTCACTCTGGCTCAGCAGCGACTCACGGGGCCGCCGGACGATCGTCTGCTCTTCGTCTGGCGGATCGATCTGAAAACCGGCGTCCCGGCCTTCCGGGTGGTAAGGCCCATCGGGAACTGGAAGTGGGGCGACCACGCCCAGACTGACATTGACTTCATCTTGCCCGAGACGGCAGAGGATCTTGCTGCACTAGAGTTTGAACCCTCGGATGAGGGCATGGAGTTGGACATCCCGAACGAGGACCAACTGGAAGGCGGGATCGAAGATGCTGGCGGCAGCGCCGGGTGAACGACTTAAGACCCTGCGTGACATCCTGGGGTTGACGCAGAGTCAGCTGGCCAAGGTGTCTGGCGTCAGTCAACCCTGGATATCAGATGTCGAGACGTCGAACAAAGAGGCAACGCAGGACAAGTTGCAAAAAATCGCGGACGCAACCGGTACGCCGGTGAGTTTCTTTGCAGCCCGTCCTACATCACTCCCTCTTGATACCCTTCGTTTCCGAAAGACATCTGCTGCCAGGAAGACCACCACACGTCGAGTGCACGCTGTCTACAGTGAGAGTTACCGCGTAACCGAGGATTTGGTTGAAGCCGAGGGCTATCCGACGCCTTCTCTACCCTTCGCTTCTGGCGATTCGGATCTGGCCAACACTGAGATCGAGCAACTCGCAAACGAGACACGGGAAGCACTTCAACTAGCCCCCGGTAAGCCCATCCCGCACCTTACGCGGGCTCTTGAGCGAGCCGGCATCGCAGTAGCCCCTATGGTTCTTCCCGACCATGACGGAGAAGAACAAGTTGCGGTTGGTCACTTTGGCGTCTCCTACTGGGGCGGCCTCGGCGCTACTGCGTTGATTGGATATTTTCCAGGACGACAAGGGGATAGAGACCGCTTTACCCTGGCTCACGAACTCGGGCATCTGGTCCTGCATACATTTCGGCCGAGAACCGCTCACAATCAAGCCGAACAGGAAGCGAACTTTTTCGCGACTGCTCTGCTGATGCCACTTGAGCGTGCTCAGGAAAGCATCTCAGACAGACTCTCACTGACCGACTATGCCCGACTCAAAGCAACCTGGGGTGTTTCCATCCAAGCTTTGATTATGCGCGGGCATACAGTTGGCGCAGTAGGAGACACTCGGAAGAATTCCTTGTTCGTCCAGTTGTCAGCGAAGGGGTGGCGCAAGCGCGAACCCGTCTCGGTGGGACACGAATCACCGAAGCTACTTTGGACACTGCTGTCCCGTCGTTATGGACCTCGTCCTTACCTACAGGGTGCAGACAAGCTTGCGATTCATCCAACCCTTTTGCGTTCGATCGCGCCGACTCCACAATTGACTCTTGCTGCCCATAGTCAAGTCGACTCGACTCAGACCGACGGGGTGAAGGTAGTCGATTTTGGTACGGGGCGTAGGACGGTACGGCGGAGAGCCTAACGGTCCGCCGATCAACACCCTTGCCATCCGCAAGTACCCGCCGATGGCGGTCGAGCTGCTGTTTACCGACACCCAGGGTCGACCGATCCACGATCAGCGGTGGTCGGACATGTGGCAGGGATGGAGGAAGGCCGCCGGCTGGCCCGAGGAAGGCACGTTTCACTCCCTGCGGCATTACTTCGCCACGGCGCTGATCTCCGCTGGCGCTGATCCCACCGACGTTCAGCGGGCACTGCGTCACGCAAACCTGCGGATCACCTTGGAGGCGTACGTGCACTGGTGGCCGACGAAACAGCGCCGTCGAAGCGTTGTGGGCACTGCTCTCCGAGAGGCTGCCAGCAGGCGACAGAGTGACGCCTTGGGCGTACAAGATCAGAGCTGAGTTGTGCCGGATCTGTGCCAAACGATCAATGGCCAGCGTTTCCGCTGGCCATTGGTGTTACTGGTGGAGCTGAGGGGATTTGAACCCCTGACCCCCTCGATGCGAACGAGGTGCGCTACCGGTCTGCGCCACAGCCCCTCCGCCGGCTAACCGGCATCGGTCCCACCCGGCTGTCACCGGGCGGGCCGGCGCCAAGGCTAACAGGTCGACCACCTCCACGGCGAACCGGCCCGCCATCGCGGGAGGCCGTGCACGGTTTCGGCGATGTGGCGGTGTCCGGGTCGGTCGGATACCGCCACATCGGCGAAACGGAGTCGATCATGCGCGACCAGCACCCCGGGCCGGGGCGGGTCGAGTCGGTCAGGCGGAGTGGGAGCCTCGGCCGGCTTCGTAGGGGCGTCCGCGTAGGCCGCCTACGCGGCGGTAGGAGACCGAACCGCCGCTGGCGGCGGGGGGCAGGTCGGCGGGGCGGTCCAGGCCCATGGCAGCGCGCCGGACGGCTTCCCGCTGGGCGGCCAGGCGACGTTGGGCCTCGCGCCGGGCGGCGGCGCGGCGGGCCTGCTCGCGGCGGACCTCGGCCTGGCGGGCGGCGAGCCAGGCGGCCTCGCGGGCGCGGGCCCGGCGGCGGCGCTGGTCGGCCAGGGCCCGGGCGCGCAGGTGTACGACGTACACCAGGAGCAGGGTGGCGGTGACCGCGAAGCTGATCCAGAAACCGGGGCCGACCACCACGACCCCGACCAGTTCGACGGCGTTGAGCAGGAGCAGTGCGGCGAGTACCCGGCGGCGGCGGTAGACGGCCGGGGTGTGCGGGCGGCGCCGGTCCCCACGGCGGCGGGGCCGCCCCCCGCCGGACGGGACGGACCGCAGCCGACTCGGCCGCCCGGAGCGGCGCGGCTGCGATCCGGGATCGCCGGCACGGCGGGACAGCGACCCCTCGGGCTCGGCGGAGCGGCGCCGAGTCGCAGGAGGGCCGGAGACCGGGGCGGCGAGTTCCCCCGAGGCGGAATTCTCACTTAGAGTGACAACTAGAGCGCGGGGGGCATTGACCGGGCGGCGACCCGGGACAGTACGGCGTCGTCGGCGGCGCTGAAGCACCCGCGCCGTCGACTGCGCCCGCTCCGCCACCAGCCGCTCGGCGGCGTCGTACCGGCGAACCAGCGCCGGAGCGAGGGCGAGCAGCCCGGCGGCGGCGAGGACGGCGAGGAGCACCGAGGTCGGCACCCTCACCCCTCCCGTCACCAGATTCGAAGCAGCCGCCCACCGGCCGCAGAATCTTCCACCGAACGGCGTCGGCGACGTGAGACATGCGGAGCCGGCAGCGCATGCCGCAGCTTGCAGTTACTTGAGGTTACGGGTCAGCGTCGCTGGAACCACCGCGCCGCGCCGAAACTGCACGTGGGACGCCTCACGGCGCGATCATGGAGTACGGGCGCGTATCCGGTGCCAACGGGCCAGCAGCCCGCCCTCGGCGGCCACTTCCTCACTGGTCATCGCGTATCCGATGTGGTCACGCCAGGCGCCGTCGATGTGCATGTAGCGCGGGTGGTACGCCTCCTCGCGGAAGCCCAGCTTCTCCACCACCCGACGGGACGGGCCGTTCTCCGGCCGGATGTTGACCTCCACCCGGTGCAGCTCACCTGAGCCGAAGGCGTGGTCGACGACCAGGGCCAGGGCGGTGGGGATCACCCCTCGGCCGGCCGCCCGACGATCCACCCAGTATCCGATGTAGCCGGAGCAGAAGGCCCGGCGCACGATGTTGCCCACGTTGATGTGCCCGACCAGACGCTCCTGGCCCTCGGCGTAGAGGCAGACCGCGAAGGGCATGCTCTCGCCGGCCCGGGCGGATCGCCGCTGGTCCCGGTAGACCCAACGGAAGGTGGCCGGGGAGTTGAGCTGGTCCCAGTCGCCGCCCAGGGAGGACTCCCAGGGGGCCAGCCAATGCCGGTTGGCGCAGCGCACCTCCGACCAGGCCATCGCGTCGGAGCGTCGGTACGGTCGCAGGGTCACCGGGCCGTCGGTGAGCACCGCCGGCCAGCCGGGTGCCTGTCGCAACCGCACCAGTCCTCCCACTTCCCAGCGTCAGCGTCGGCGGTCGAGCAGCAGTACGTCCACCGTGGAGCCGGCGGCGGCGGCGGTCACCCGCTCGCCGAGTACGAGAAGTCCATTCGCCTCCGCCAGGCCGGAGAGGGTGAACGGGCCGCCGTTGAGCGGTTGGACAGTGTATCCCCCGCCACGCCGCTCGGCGACGTGCGCGGGTCGGAACTCGCGCAGCCCGGCCGGTGAGGAGACGGTCTCCAACAGGTGCGCCCGTACGCTGGGTCGGAACACCGGTTCGGAGCCGGCCAGCAGGTTGATCGCCGGGCGGGCCAGCACCTCGAAGCCGATCATCGCCGCCCCCGGGTCGCCGGGCAGGCAGACCACCGGCACCTCCTCGGCGCCGACCGTGCCGAACCCGAGCGCGGTGCCGGGGTAGAGCGCCACATCGGTGAAGGTGACCGGCCCGGCCCGGTTGCCCTCCCGACGGGAGAGGATCCGGCGGACCATGTCCCCCGGCCCGGTGCCGGTGCCGCCGGTGGTGATGATCAGATCGGCGCGCAGGGTCTGATCCTCCAGCAGGCCGCGTAGTCCTTCCGGGTCGTCGTCGCAGATCCCCACCCGGTACGCCAAGGCCCCCGCTTCCGCTGCGGCGGCGGTCAGCGCGTGCGAGTTGGCGTCCACCACCTGGCCGGGCTGACTGCCCCGGCCCACGTCGACGAGTTCGTCCCCGGTGGCCACGATCACCACCCGGGGACTGGGGCGGACCACGACATGCCCGATGCCGGTGGCGGCGAGCACCGCCACCAGGGCCGGTGAGACGTAGGTGCCGGAGCGGGCGAGGACGGCACCGGCGGCCACCTCCTCGCCGGTACGGCGTAGCCCGTACCCCCGTTTGGGGACACGGAAGATCTCCACCGCGGCCATGCCCTGGTCGGTCCATTCCACCGGCACCACCACGTCGGCGGCGATCGGCAGGGGCGCACCGGCGGCTACCGAGAAGCACGCGCCCGGGGTCAGTCGCACCGGACGCCAGCTGGCCGCACCGAGGTCACCGACCACATTGAGTCGTACGGTGCGGCCGGCTGCACCGCCGGACTGGGCCGGGACGTAACCCACGCCCCGAGCCCCGCCGGCGATGTCCTCCCAGCGCGCGGCGTACCCGTCGACGGCCGCCTGATCGAAGGCCGGGAACGAGTGCGGTGCGATGACGTCCTCGGCGAGGACGTTGCCGTGCGCCTGGGTGAGGTCGAGGTCGAGTGGAGGCAGCGCGCGTAACCTGCGCAGCACGCTGCCCAGGTAGTCGGCGAGCGGCGTCAACCCGTTTTCGGCCGCCTCGGCGTCGGCCGTCGCGGTCATGTATCCCGACCGCCCGACGCGTCGGAGTTGACGAACTCGGTCAGCCACTTGCGGAACTCGCTGCCCAGATCCTCGCGCTCGGCGGCGATCTGCACCACGGTCTGGAGGTAACCCAGCGGCATACCGGTGTCGTAGCGGGTGCCCCGGTAGACGATCGCGTGCACCGGGGTGCCCTCGGCCCGCAGCAGTTCCATCGCGTCGGTCAGTTGGATCTCGCCACCGCTGCCCGGCTGGGTACGACGGATGGCATCGAAGATCTTGCCGGGCAGGACGTAGCGGCCCAGCACGGCCAGGTTGCTCGGGGCCTCCTCCGGGCTGGGCTTCTCGACCATTCCGGTGACCTTGACGACCTCGCCGATGTCGGTCAGTTCGGCCTCCGCAGGCTCGACCGAGGCGATGCCGTACCGCTTGGTCTCGGAGGGGTCGATCTCGAAGAAGGCCAGCACCACCCCGCCGGTACGGGCCTGAAGTTCCAGCATGGCCGGCAGCAGGGGTTCGGAGAGGTTGACGAACTCGTCACCGAGCATCACCGCGAAGGGTTCGTCGCCGACATGCGACTCGGCGTACCCGACGGCGTGGCCCAGCCCCAACTGCTCGGGCTGGCGGCAGGTGTAGATGGCGGCCAGTTCCTCGGTGCGTTTGACGGCGGCCAGCAGGTCAGGTTTCTCCGCGAGCCGTTCCTCCAGATCGGGTCGACGGTCGAAGTGGTCGACCATGGATGTCTTGCCCCGGCCGGTGATCAGCAGAATGTCGCCGATTCCGGCGTGTGCGGCCTCCTCGACGATGTACTGCAACACCGGGCGGTCGACGACCGGCAACAGTTCCTTGGGCACCGCCTTGGTGGCCGGCAGGAACCGGGTCGCCAGGCCCGCGGCCGGGATCACGGCCTTGACGGCACGGGAGCGGCCGGTGGCGGCGGCCGCTGAGGGGTTCGCTGAGTGCTCCGACATGTCGCGAGACTATCGGCCACAGCCGCAACTCGGCGGGTGAGGACCACAAAGACGCGCCGCCCACCCGACCGGTTCTGCCGGTGTCGGGTCCCGAGGGCTCAGCCGGGCTCAGCCGGGCTCGCCGGGTTCGGCCGAGGTGCCGGTGGCGTCGCCGGGACCAGCCCGGGGCAGCCCGTCGGCCGGGCTGCAGGCGGCGGCGGTCACCGGCATCTCCCGGGTGGGGGGCGCCGCCGGGGTGCGGCGGACCCCGGCTTCCCCGTCGCCCGGGTCGGTGATCCGACTCGTGTGCCGCGCCACCCGCCAGGTGTCCCGACCGGCCGCCTTGGCGGCGTACAGCGCCTCGTCTGCGGCCTCCAGCACCCGCAGGCCGCTCTCGGCGTGATCGGGGTAGACCGCGATGCCGATGGAGACGGTGAATCGGATGGAGTGCCCGACCCCCGCGCGCCCCGGCACGGTGACCGGGGTGTTGCGGATGGCCGCGCCGAGTCGGTCGGCGACGATGGCGGCCCCCCGGGCGTCGGTCTCCGGCAGCAGCACCACGAACTCCTCCCCACCTTGGCGGAAGGCCAGGTCCACCTCGCGGATCTCGCCGCGTACCCGGCGGGCGAATTCGGCCAGTACGGTGTCACCGGCCGCATGACCGTAGCTGTCATTGATCTTCTTGAACCGGTCCAGGTCGAGTACGAGGACACTGACCATCCGGCCGAACCGGCTGGCCCGCTCCACCTCCCGACGCAGCGACTCGCGCAGGTAGCGGTAGTTCCACAGGCCGGTCAGCGGGTCGGTGAGCGACAGCCGCTGTGCCTCCTCGTGGACCCGTACGTTGTCCAGGGCCACCGCCACATGCCCGGCGAAGGTACGCAGGGTGGCCAGATCGTCGTCGTCGAACTCCTCCCCGCCCAGCCGGTCGTAGAGGGCCAGCACCCCCAGCGGCCGGGCGAGGGCGGCCGACGGGGTGTCCTCCCCGGGTCGACCGCTGCCCGGCTCTCCGGCTCTGCCGGCCTCCACGGCGAAGGGCACGGCGATGTAGGTGTGGCAGGGCGGCTCCTCGGCAGAGGTGGTCTCCGCCCGTCCCCGGCAGGGCTGGCCGGTGGCTGCGACCGTCCGGACCACGCTGTCGGCCAGCGGCACCCGGGGCGCCGTGGGGCCGCTCCGGCGCCCGTCGAGACCCTCGGTGCACTGGGCCACGAGCCCACCCCCCGGCTCGGTGAGCAGGACCGCCCCGGCCCGGGCCCCGGTCGCCGCCAGTGCACTGTGCAGGATCACCCGCAGGATCCGTTGCAGGTCGTGGGTGCTGGCCAGGGTGTCGCCGAGCACGGCGAGGTGACCGCGCAACTGATCCCGACTGCTGGCCAGCGCCGCCAGGTAGCCGCCGGTCTCCCGGGTCATCCGGTTAAACGCCTCGGCCAGCCGGCCGATCTCGTCGCCGCTGCGCACCGGCACCCGGGCGGTGAGATCACCGGCGGTGACCCGGTCCACCGCCCCGGCCAGTTCCACCAGCGGCCGGGTGGTGACCCGGGCCAACCGCCACGCCACCGCCACCCCGAGCAGAGCCGCCAGCAGTACGACGGCGACCAGCACCGGGTACAGCCCGGCGGGTTGATCACTGGGCACGGACAGCACCAGGGGCAGGGGTTGCCCCCGGGTAGGGCCGGCCCGGCGCAGGTACCGCCCGTCCGGGGTGCTGGTGACCCGCTCCTCGTGCAGGGAGGAGGCGGCGGCCAGGACGGCCTCCCGGCCGCCCTCGGACTCGGTGGAGTGGGCCACCGTGACCCTGGGGGCGGCCTCGTCGAGCAGGGTCACCGCGACACCGGTCACCGCCGCCAACCGGGCGACGAGCATGGGGTCGACCGGGTGCGCGGCGGTCACCATACCCAGTGGGTTGCCGCCACCGTCGCGCAACTCGACCCGGACCGCCAGGGCGGCGAACGTCCCGTCGGGCCGGTCGGGGGCGGCGCAGTCCCGCCAGGGGGTCGGCGGAGCATTCGGGGTGGCGACGACGATCTGGCCGGTGACGTCCGTCACCTGGACTGCTGCGGCGATTCCCCGACCGACCACCTGGGTGGCCGCGCCCGGTCTGTCGACGGCCAGGGCGACCGCGTCCGCGGCGGCACGCAACTGCTGGCAGAGGGCGTCGATCGAGGTGCGTACGGCGGTGGCGGCCACCGCCAGCCGTTCGGTGGCGCGGCTACGGTCGACCGCGGTGACGGTCGAGGCGACGAAGACGGCACCGAACAGGACCGGGCCGAACGCCACGGCCAGGAAGGCTGCTGTCAACCGCCCGCGTAGCGTCAATACTTCCCCCGGAAGTTGCGCGACCGTCGCCTGCGATGCTGACACAGAGCGACCACCGGAAGTGCTTTGCGTGAGGAGTGTTGCGTGCCGGAATTTGCGGAAGACGCGGAAGTGACGCATGACGCAAAGCGAACGGTGCGCAGGGAGTTGCTGGCCCGCCGCCGGGCCCTCACCGAGACCGAGCGCCACTCGGCTGCGGCCGGCATCCAAGGCGAACTGGCGGCCCTGGTACGCCGACTCAGGCCGGACCGGGTCGCGGCGTACGTGCCGGTCGGCAGCGAACCCGGCGGGGCGCAACTGCCGGAGGTACTGGCTGCCGCGCTGCCGGCCGGGGCGCAGTTGCTGCTGCCGGTCCTGCGCGACGATCTGGACCTGGACTGGGCCACCTGGGCCGGGCCGCAGGCGCTCGTCGCCCCCGGCCGGGGCATCCGGGAACCGAACACCCCACGGCTGGGGCTGACCGCGATCGCCACCGCCGACCTGGTCGTCGTGCCCGCGCTGGCGGTGGACCGTCGGGGTGTACGCCTGGGCCGGGGCGGCGGTTCGTACGATCGTGCCCTGGCCCGGGTGCCGGCGACCGCGCTGACGGTGGCCCCGCTGCACGACGGGGAACTGCTCGACGCCCTCCCGGCCGAAGGCCACGACCGGCCGGTACGCGCGGTCGTCACACCCAGCGGGGGTCTGCTCCGGCTCGACACCCCCTCAGGTGTCGTGCCCCACACTTGCGCTGGACGAACCGGGGGCCGATGACGCACCATTGGCACTCGAATGCTTCGAGTGCCAACCGGCCGCGTCAGATCCGGAGGAGAACGTGCCCACCTACCAGTACGCCTGCACCGCGTGCGGTCACCAGCTCGAGGCGGTGCAGTCTTTCTCGGACGAGCCGTTGACCGAGTGCCCCGCGTGCGAGGGGCGGCTGCGGAAGATGTTCAACTCCGTCGGCATCGTCTTCAAGGGCTCCGGCTTCTACCGCACCGACTCCCGCTCCTCCGGCTCGGAGAGCACCTCCAGCAGCAGCACCAGCAAGTCCACCACCGGGGCCGACTCGTCCTCGTCCGGCACGAGCACCCCGGCGAGTTCCTCGTCGTCCGGTTCGACCAGCGGGTCGTCGAGCAGCTCCTCCGGTGGAGGTACGGGCAAGACCGCTGCCGCCAGCACCAGCTGAGCCGGTCCGGTCGGATCAGTCCCAGTGCGGTGGGCGTTCGGCCAGCAACCGATCGTCGTTGCCACCGGTCCGCTCGCCCCAACCCTGGTCCGTGTCGTCGAGGGTCTGCTCGGGCAGCACCGTGAAGTCGTCGCCCAGGTCGACCACCCGATCGTCGTCGCCCTGCCTGCGGGGTTCCAGCGTGCTCACGAGGCGCAAGGTTAGCCGCTCGACAGGTACCACCGGCAACCCGACGCTACCGGTGAGCCCGACCTCGTGACCGGGGACGGCGGATCGGCTCGGGGGCGGCGGGCGACGGCCGGCCTGACCGCCGTACGGTCCGGTGATTGGTAGCGTCGGACGGCGTGACGACCTCCCGACCCGGCCCGACCTCCGACGAGCCGTGGCGCCGGCCCGAAACCGGCGACGAGGCCGCCTCCGGCGATCCGATCCAGCACCGACCGGGTGGCGGGCCGGAGCGCTATGTCGGCCCGCCACCGACGGTCGCTCCGCCGGCCGGCTGGCGACCCCCGGTACACCTTCAGGCCACACCGCCCCGGCAACTGCCGCCGCAGGACATGATCAGCCTGGACGCGCAGGAGCAGCGGGCGCAGCGGGTCACCTGGGGGGTGGGTGCGGTCGCCGGGGTGATCCTCGTCGCGCTGGTCTGCCTGCTCTGCACCCGGGCGCTGTTCTGAGCCCGGCCACCCGGCCGGCTACTCGAAGGTGTTGCCCCAGACCATCTCGGCGCCGGAGTGACCGGTGAGCCAGACGTAGATCAGCGCGGCCACCCCGAGTCCCAGCACCAGCACCGACAACACCGGGGTAGTCCAGCCGGGCAGCTTCGGCAGCCGGTCGTACCGGCCGGTCGCCACCAGCAGCAGCACCACCGTCACCGCCAGGGCCAGGGTGAGCCAGAACAGCACGTCGCCGTACTCGGCATGTTCTCTGATCTTGTCCAGGATCTCGCCGGAGAAGCCGCGAGCGATCTGTCGTTGCTCCAACGCCTCCCCGGACTGCACGCTGACCCACGCGGTGATCGGGGCGACCACCGCCAGAGCCAGCACCGCCCAGTCCAGGCGGGCCCGGAACCGGGGCAGTGCGACGTACGCGAGGGCCAGCAACACCAGCAACGGTACGAAGACCACGACCGCGTGCACCACCAGCACGTGCAGGGGCAGACCCAGCGCCTTCTCGAACATCGACACCTCCGGCTAGATGATCGTGGCTGTCAGCGTACGGCGCGTCGAGGAGCTCGCCCATCGCCCTGCTGGTTCACACGCCGCAGGGGTCTGCGGGGTTCAAGGGTCCATCGACTGATCCACTTCTGGTGGCATCTAGCGCCTGGTTGTCGCACCGGGCGTAGCGTGTTGTCATTGACCCATGCCAACGGGTGAGGAGCTGCTCCGGTCGAAGGGCCTGCGGGTCACCCGGCCCCGCCTCGCCGTGCTCGACGTGCTGGCCGACGGCGGCCACCTGGAGGTCGAGGAGATCACCCGCCGGGTACGGGACCGCCTGGACTCGGTCTCCACCCAGGCGGTCTACGACGTGCTGGGGGCCCTCTCCCGCGCCGGCCTGTCCCGCCGGATCGAACCGGCCGGCAGCCCGGCCCGGTACGAGGCCCGGGTGGGCGACAACCATCACCACGTGGTGTGCCGGGGCTGCGGCGAGATCGCGGACATCGACTGTGCGGTCGGCGAGGCCCCCTGTCTCGACTCCGGCACCTCCCACGGCTTCCAGGTCGACGAGGCCGAGGTCACCTTCTGGGGGCTCTGCCCCGCCTGTCAGAGCCTCCGTCACATCGACCGCTGACCCGGGCGCCCTGGCCCGGGCGCGGGGCCGTGGCAGGCTTGGGTGATGGAATCCGCCGACATCGGGCTGTTCGGCCCCGAGTCCGTCTCGTGGAAGTTGCACGCCGAGCCGATTCTGTTCGTGGCCGGTCTGCGCTCGCTCTACCTTCAGGCGCTGCACCCTCGGGCGATGGCCGGGGTGGCGCAGAACAGCAACTACCGCCGGGACGCCTGGGGACGCCTGATCCGCACCGCCAACTACGTCGGCACCACCCTCTACGGCACCACCGCAGAGGCGGAGGAGGCCGGCCTACGGCTGCGTCGGCGGCACGCCCGGATGACCGCGGTCGACCCGGCCACCGGCGAGCGGTTCCGGATCGACGAGCCGGACCTGCTGCGCTGGGTGCATGTCACCGAGGTGGAATCGTTCCTGGACACCGGCCGCCGGGCCGGTGTGCCGCTGACCGACGCCGAGGTGGACGCCTACTACACCGAGCAGCGCCGGGTGGCCGCCCTGGTGGGGCTGGACCCGCAGACCGTACCCGGCACCGCCGCCGAGGTGGCCGAGTACTACCGGCAGGTCCGTCCGGAACTGCGGCTGACCCGGGAGGCCGCGGAGACCGCGCTGTTCCTGACCGCCCCGCCGTTGCCGTGGAAACTCAGCCTGCCGGCCCGGATCGGGCTCAACCTGGGCCCGCCGAGGTGGGCCTACCTGGGGGTCGCCGCCACCGCGTTCGCCCTGCTGCCCGCCTGGGCCCGACGGCTCTACGGCGGGCTGGGCCTGCCGACCACCGCTCTCTCGGCCGACGTTTCCGTACGCGCGCTGCGGCTGGCTCTCACCGCCCTTCCCCGGGACTGGCGGGAAGGTCCGATGCGACGCGCCGCCGAGGAGCGGGTCGGCCGCCTGACCAGCGCCCCCACCGGCTGACCCTCAAAGAGCGAGGGGTCAGTCCTGCTCGGCAGGCGGCAGGGCGGGACGGTCGACGGCGGCCCACGGCTCCTTGCCGGGCAGGTTGGCCCCGGCCGGGCAGGTGCGGCGGAAGTCGCACCAGGCGCAGCGCGGGCCCGGGGTGGTGGGGAAGGCGTCGTCCGGGTCGCCGCCCTCGGTGACCGCCCGCTCGGCGGCCATGATGTCCCGGGCGGTCTCCTCGGCCCGGGTCACCTGCCGGGCCAGCGACTCGACGGTGTGTTCGTGGGCCGCGACCGTGCCGCTGGGCAGATGGTGCAGCTCGACCCGCCGGCAGGGTCGGCGGAAGACCCGCTCGGCGGCGTACGCGTAGAGGGCCAGCGCCTGCGAGCCCCGGGCGTCGTCGGCATCCAGTCCGGCCCGGCCGGTCTTGTAGTCGACGATCACCAACTCCGGACCATCGGCCCCGGCCCGGCCGTCGATCCGGTCGGCGCGGCCGTTGAAGGCCAGCACCCCGGTCTTGACCGCCACCACCCGCTCCACACCGACCGGCTCGTCGGCCGGATCCAGCCCGTCGACGTACGCCTCCAGCCAGCCCAGGGCCCGCCGGTAGATCTCGCGTTCCTGCTCCTCGTCGCGGTATCCGTCCCGCACCCAGGTGCCCTTGAGCAGGGTGGGCAGCACCTCGGGGCGACGCCGGTCGACCGGCAGGGCGTACCAGTTCTTCAGGGCGGTGTGCACGCTGGCGCCGAGGGAGTTGTGCGCCCACGGCGGGCCCTTGGGCGGGGCGGGCCGGTCGACGTAGGAGTAGCGGTAACGGCGGGGACAGTCCGCGTACGCACCGAGCTTGCTGGGGGTGCAGACGAACAGCCGCTCCGGCATGCCGTCGAAGCCGAGCTGCTCCGGCTGTGGGTCGCGCGGCCGGGGCGCGCGACCACCGGCGGCGGGTCGTCCGGTCGGGGAGGTTCGTCGCACGTCTGCGATCCTGCCATCCACCCCCGACACTGCGCGCGACCGGTCAGCGGGTGGCGGTGAAGTCGGTCACGAAGGCGAAGATCGCATCCGCTATGAGCTGCACGGCGATCGCGGCCAGCAGCAGGCCGGCGATGCGGGTGAGCACCTCGATGCCGCCGGGTCGCAACACCTTGACGATGCCACCGGAGAAGCGCAGCACGATCCAGACGGTCAACATCACCGCGACGATCGCGGCGGCGATGGCCAGGTAGTCCGCCGTCACATCGGCCTGCTGAACGAAGAGCATCGTCGCCACGATCGCACCGGGACCGGCCAACAGCGGCGTCCCCAACGGCACCAGGGCGATGTTCGAGGTGGCCTGCTTGGTCGGATCGTCGGCCTTGCCGGTCAGCAGCTCCAGGGCGACCAGCACCAGCAGCAACCCGCCGGCCGCCTGCAACGCCGGAAGATCGACATGCAGGTACGCGAGCAGGGTCTGCCCCGCGACCGCGAAGACCACGATCACACCGAGCGCGAGGGCGACCGCCTGCCAGGCGGCCCGGTTACGCTCGCGCGCCGCCAGCGGGCCGGTCAGGGCGAGGAAGATCGGCATCATGCCCGGCGGGTCGACGATGACCAGCAGGGTCACGAAGACCTCGCCGAATAGCTTGAGATCCACTTGGTCACCGTAGCGGTGCGGTCCGCCCGCAGGTCAGCCTGATACGACCTCGATCACACCCGAGGAGGCGGCCACGAGCTGTTCGTACACTTCCGGGGCGGTGGTGAAGGCACCCAGTCGGACCGTCTTGTGGGTGCCGTGGAAGTCCGATGATCCGGTCACCAGCAGTCCCAGGTCGGCGGCGAGGCCCCGCACATGCGCCCGCTCGGCCGGCGAGTGGTCCTCGTGATCGGCTTCCAGGCCGACCAGTCCGGCCACCGCCAGCTCGGCGATCAGTTCGTCCGGCACGATCCGGCCACGCCGGGTGGCCCGCGGGTGGGCGAAGACCGGCACACCTCCGGCCGCCCGGATCAGCTCCACCGCCCGGAAGACGTCGATGTCCTCCTTGGGCACCCGGTAGCGCTCTCCCAGCCAGTCCGGGCCGAACGCCTCGCTGGTGTCGGCGACCAGACCGGCCCGGATCAGCGCCTGCGCGATGTGTGGCCGGCCGACGGTTCCGCCACCCGCCCCGGCCAGGATCTCCGGCCAGCTGACGTCGATGCCGTCGGCTCCTAGCAGCGCCACGATGCGCTCGCCCCGCTCCAGCCGGGCGGCCCGCACCCGGGCCAGTTCGGCCACCAGCTCGGGGGCCTCCGGATCGAACAGGTACGCCAACAGGTGCAGCGGCAGCGACGGCGTGACGCCGCTCCAGCAGCAGGACAGCTCCGCGCCTCGGACCAGGCGCAGCCCGGTCGGCAGGGCCCGCACCGCCGGTTCCCATCCGGCCGTGGTGTCGTGGTCGGTGATGGCCACGACGTCGAGCCCGGCCTCGGCGGCGGCGCGGACCAGTTGGGGTGCGGTGAGGGTGCCGTCGCTGGCGGTGGAGTGGGTATGCAGATCGATCCGGGGGATCATCGCCCGAGGCTACCGGTCTCCCCCGGAGCCGCTGACGACCACGGGTGGCTGATCGGCGGGGAGGGCGGTGAGCTCGACACGGCTCGGGGAACCACCGGTGACCGCCCGGTCGATGTCCACCCGGGTCAGGCCGCCGACGGTCTCGGCGTGGTAGTAGGCGGTCCCCGGCGAACTCCACGCCACCGCACCGCTGATCGCCGGACCGGCGACGACCGGCCCGGCGGCCTTGTCCAGCGCGGTCAGGTCGACCAGCAGGGCCTTGTCGCCGTCCTTGGAACGCCCGTTCGCCAACAGCCAACGCCCGTCCGGCGACACCGAGCCCGAACCGTCTCCGCCCAGGCGGGGGCCGCAGCCCGGGCGGGCCGGGGCCAGGTCGCGGGCCGGATCCAGCAGGGTCAGGCAGGTCGCCTTCGAGGCCCCGGTGACGACCTCACCGACCACCCGACCGTCCGGCAACGCACCGAAGACGCGGTGTGTCGACTGGTCGGTGCCCGGATGGAAGGCCCCGGAATGCAGGCGCCACAGGGTGTGCCCGGGGCGGTCCGGCGCCAGCCGGACCAGCACGGCGTCGCCGACGAAGCGGATCGGCGACGCCTTGGCCGGCACCTTGGCGCGGGAGATGGAGGTCAGCGCGCCGTTGACCACCCGCGCGCTGGCCAGCACCTCGCCCTGCTTCCAGGCGATGTGGTGGCCATGGGCATCCAGGACGATCTCGTCGGCGCCGGCGAGCAGCACCTGCACGGTGCCGGCGGGTGACACCTCCCAGAGGAAACGACCGGCCGTCACCGGCGCGCTGACGGCCAGCCAGCCACGACCGTCGGAGAGGCGGTGGGCCCGCTCGATCCGGCCGGCACCGACGACCGTCACCCGACCGCCCTGGGCGGTGGCGATGGTCTGACCCAACACGAGATCGACCCCGGCGAGCGGGGTGCCGGTGTCCGGACGGGGTGGCGCGACGGTCGACGTCCAGGTCACGCCGCTCGGGTGGTCCCCCTCACCGATCGCTATGGTGCTGCCGTTGCGGGGCGGTTCCTGGCCGAACTGAAACGCTCCGGCAGTGACCGCGATGATCGCCGTGGCGGCCAGACTTATCCCGGTCACGGTGCGACGACGCCGAATCCGGTTCGCCCGCCGGATCACCACGTCCGCCGGATCCCGGATCAGCCTGTGCGGCGTCCCGGCCTGCCGGGACAACACCTCCCGGACGGCCCGTTCGAGTCCGTCCTGCTCCACCTTCACTTGACGACTCGGAGTCCCGCTCGGGTTGTCGTGACCTTCGGAAACGGCGTTCACCCTCGGTCTCCCACCAGGGTCCCGTCGGGCTGGGCAACGGCGGTCGACGGCTGCGCGGGGCGGCTGTCCCCGGTCGGCTGCGCTGCGACGGACTCATCGGGCCGGTCCTGGCCGGCGGCGACCGCCGGGCTGGGCTGACCGGACGATGTCGAGACACCGGCCGGGGTCGGCTGTCCGGTACGGGCGGCGGCACGGGCCCGCCCACCCCGGCGGGTCGGCGGCCGGTCGGCGTCAGCCGCCGCCTCGGGCAGCACGAAGGTGGTGTCCGCACCGATACTGCGGCGCAGGGTGTTCAGGGCACGCGAGGTCTGGCTCTTGACCGTGCCCGTCGAGATGTTGAGCAGGGCGGCCGTCTGGGCCTCGGACAGATCCTCGTAGAAGCGCAGCACCAGTACGGCACGCTGCCGGGCGGGCAGAGCCCGCAGATGCCGCCAGAGGGCGTCCCGGTTCAGTTGCTGCTCGATCTCGTCGGCGGCGGGCCGTTCGGGAAGTACTTCGGTGGGGCGCTCGCCGTGCCAGCGACGCCGCCACCAACTCGTCGAGGTGTTGACCATCACCCGCCGGGCGTACGGCTCGATGGCCTCGATGCCACCGAGTCGTTTCCAGGCCAGATAGGTCTTGGTCAGGGCGGTCTGTAGCAGGTCCTCGGCGGTGCCCCAGTCCCCGGTCAGCAGGTACGCGGTCCGCAGCAGGGCGCTGGAGCGGGCCGTGACGAAGTCACGAAACTCTTCCTCCAACGGATCACTGCGGGCCACTCGCCACCTCCGTACCGGGCTCTGCGGGCAGCCTGCCACGGCTGGGCAAGCAGGTCGAGGTCGGCACCGGGATGCGGTTTCGGCCTGCGATCAGCAGGCCTCAGGCGCCGTCGTCGGCCTTGGCCTCGTCCTGCTCCTTGCCCAACCGCGCCTCGACCGCCTGCGGCTCGTACATCTCCTCGACCACACGCAGATAGAGCTCGTTGGGGTTGGGCAGGTTCTTGACCTCGCGCAGCGCCTGCTCCTGACCAGCCGACTCCAGGACGAAGGTGCCGTAGTTGAGGGCGCGACCCGCCGGCGACTGCTCGTACTTCATGTCGGTCACCCGGGTCAGGGGCATCATGGCGACCTTGCGGGTGATGATGCCGTTGACCACCATGACCCGTTTGTTGGTCAGGATGAACCGGTCGTACCACCAGTCGGCGACCTTCCAGGCCACCCAACCCATCACCGCGAACCAGAGCAGTACGGCGATCGTGGTGAGGGCCCCCACGTCCTGTCCGGCGAGGAAGCCGGAGAGGTAGCCGAGCACGAAGGTCGCGGCGACCCCGACGATGATCGGCGTACCGAGGTGGATCCAGTGCCGCTTCCACTCGCCCCGGTAGCGCTCGGTGGGGAACAGGTAGCGGGCGACCAGGGAACTGGGCTCGTCCTCCAGGGGCAGCACCCGGCGCGGGGTCATGCCACTGGCGTCGGCGCGCAGCCCTGCCAGCTCATCCTCGGAGATCTGTGGGGGCTGGTAACCCGCCTCGGGGTCCCGCACCCAGGCCCGTCCCGACCTGTCGTCGTCGACGTATTCGGGCCCGGGACCGTATCCGGCATCGTCGGAGAAGACGGGACTGTCCGCGGGGTACGGATCCGGACGTGAGCCGGGGCCGCGCCCCGGATCGTCGTCGGGGTCGATCCGGGGAATCGGCTCGGTGTCCTGCTCCCGACGGGCCCGATCGGGATCGTCAGGGTCGAAGGGCGGGCCGGAGGGGCTTCCCATCGGTGGCTAAGCGACCAGGCTGGTGAAGAAGTCGCCGAACCCCTGGGCGATGTCCATGATGCCGCCACCTAGCGACTTGAACACATCCGCCGCAGAATTTGGCCGGTAGGCGACAAAGAAGATCAAGAATGCGATTCCGGCCCAGGTGAGGACCTTCTTGACCATGGCGGGCCATCCTCTCGCGCGGCGCCGGGTCCCATTACCGCAGCGGCACCCAGAGTATCAGCGTGGTGTCTTACCGTGAATATCTGCGTCCGTTCTCCGACACTCCGGGGGGCTTGTCAAGCCTTCCCGTGCAGGTAGGGGGACGGTGCGCCGTACACGAGCTCGGATGGCATCCATTCGACCAGGTCGTGTAGGACCACGTCCTCGGCGAGCAGATGCCCCGCGCTCGCCGGCCAGGCTATCGCATACAGCCACAATCCCCGAGCTTCGCCGGCGTACGCGCTTCGATCCGTTAGCGAATTGATGAGCCAAAGTGGAGTGGGACGGCCCGCCACCCTGATCCCGGCCCGCCCGACATGACCGGGATGCCCAGGGCCCGGCTCGGTCAGGGCTTCGGCGAGTTCCGGGCCCGCGTCCGGACCTGGCACCCCGGCGTACCGGGCCCCCAGCCCCACCCCCGGCTCCTCGGCCACGAACACCAGGTCGGCCGGCCCACCGCCGAGGGGTTCCGGCCCGGCGCAGGCGACCGCGGTGGCCCGTACCCCCAGCCGGTCGTCACCGGCCCACGCCACGCCGGTGGTGGTCCACCCGGGCGGCAACGGCCAGGGGCACCACAGCGGCACCGCGGGTTGCGCGGTGGCCTGGATCCGGTCGACCACACTCGCCACGATCTCCGCACCGATGTGCTCGGGTACGTGCAGCGGAGCGACCGGGCCGCAGTCGGGGCAGCGCGACTCCGCGTGCATCAGGTCCGGCGGCCGCACCGACCCGCCGCATCTCGGACAACTCACCGCAACAGCCACACCTCCACCGTCACCCGCCCGACGCCGGTCGTCAAGCGGAGCGACGGCATTGCGGCGCGCCGCCGCGCCCCGATCAGTCCGGAGGTGGGCCGGCGTAGGCGCGGATCCAGGCGTGCATGGCTATCCCACTGGCCACTCCCGCGTTGATGGAGCGGGTCGAGCCGTACTGGGCGATGGAGAAGAGTTGGTCGCAGGCGGCACGGGCCGCCTCCGACAAGCCCGGACCCTCCTGACCGAACAGCAGCACACACCGTCGGGGCAGGGTGGTGCTCTCCAACGGACGGGAGCCGGGCAGGTTGTCGATCCCGACCAGCGGCAGGCCGTGTTCCCCTGCCCAGGCGACGAACTCGTCGATCGTCTCGTGGTGGCGTACGTGCTGGTAGCGATCGGTCACCATGGCCCCCCGCCGGTTCCACCGGCGACGACCCACGATGTGCACCTCGGCGGCCAGGAAGGCGTTCGCGTTACGCACCACCGTGCCGATGTTCATGTCGTGCTGCCAGTTCTCGATGGCCACGTGGAAGTCGTGTCGCCGCCGGTCCAGATCGGCGACCACGGCCTCGCGTCGCCAGTAGCGGTAGCGGTCGACCACGTTGCGCCGGTCGCCCTCGGCGAGCAACTGCGGGTCGTACCGAGGGTCGTCCGGCGGATCCCCACGCCAGGGGCCCACTCCGACCTCGAAATGCTCATCGGTCACGGTCAGGCAGGGTACGCGCCGAGGAGGTGGGCACCGCCGAGGTGCTGAGGTCAGCCGAGGGCGAGAGCGGCACCGAGGCGGTCGAGCAGGCGGCGGTCGGCCGGGGCCGAGCCCTCCTCCGGCCGCGTCTGCGACCCGGCGCGGCACACCCGGGCCGCCACCGACTGCACCCACTGCCGGTAGGCCGCGGAGTCGGCCGGGTCGGCCCGCCGATCGAGCACCCGGATCACCGCCCGACAGGCCGCCAGCACCTCCACCAGGTCGGCCGGAGGGCGCGCCGGCGGGGTGACCCCGTCGTGGCGTGAGTAGATGGTGGCCACCACCGCCCGAACCAGGTCGCTGTCGAAGGCACGCCCGGCCGCGATCGCCTCCAGACCGGCCAGGCCGGCCGCCACCCCCGGGTCGGGCCGATCGGGACCGGGCCGGGCGGCGAGCACGATCACCCGGGCGGGCAGGTCGGTGATCAGGGCCCATTCCGTCGCGGAGTAGCCCGCGGCGCAGGCGGGCAGGGTGCGGGGGTCAGCCTCGGGCGATCCGCCGGAGGCGGGTCGCCTCAGCATCGCGGGGTGCCGTCGTGGGCCACCGGCGCGCTGAGTCGATCACCTGCTCGCTGACGCTCGCTCATGGCGCGGACCTCCGGCGTCAGCATATGCGCCGCGCCGCCGGTAGGGGCTGGTATGTGGCGAATCCCAGCAGGGGACCCGGGCCGCAGAACGGGGCCGGACGCAATGAGCGGCGGGGCCCTCCCCGGCACCCGCCGCCCACGCTTTGATGGCTTCAGATTCTGCCGTACGGCAGTCCGACTGCACAGAGACAGAGGTCACATTTATATTTTTGTGACATTACTCTGCGTAGCGCAACCTCCCCCGCGAGGCGATCTCCGCAGGTCCCATCGGCGCCCGTCAACACCAAAGTTACTTACAGGTAGCACGATTCGAGCCCGTCCTAATTGGAAACGCTCCCATCACCCGCCGTCACGCAAATGCGACATGCATTTGCGATCAGCCAGTGCCCGTCTTCACTTAAGTTGCTCGATGTTTCCATGTGACGCGGGGTGCCGTCCCAGCCGGTTTCGGCGATACTCCGACGGGAATGCGACGGGGTGGCACAGAGTTCCACCCGACGTAGCTGTTCCGCGTGATCGGAGAGATTCAGATGGCAACCGTCGACCTGACCACCGCCAACTTCGACCAGGTGACCGAGAGCGACGGCATCGTTCTGGTCGACTTCTGGGCCGACTGGTGTGGCCCCTGCAAACGGTTCGCTCCGGTCTACGAGCGATCGTCCGAAAAGCACTCCGACATCACCTTCGGCAAGGTCGACACCGAGGCCCAGCAGGAGATCGCGGCCAAGTTCGACATCCGCTCCATTCCGACGATCATGGCCATCCGCGATGGGGTGATCGTGTTCGCGCAGCCGGGCGCGCTGCCGGAGTCGGCGCTGGAGAACCTGATCGAGCAGGTCCGGGCGCTGGACATGGAGGACGTACGCAAGAAGCTCGCCGAGCAGAACTCCTGACGACCCGACGGCGCCGGGCGGGGTCGGACCGACCCCGCCGGCGTTGCTGCTTGCGGGCACAGTCGTACGTGTGTTCGAATGTCTTCCATGCGCTGGGAGAACCTCACCGCTCCCCCGGTCGAGGGAATCCCCGGACGGGCAGCGTCAGCGACTCCACCCCTGCCGCTGGCGCTGCCCGGCGCGGTCGTCCGCACCTTCGACACCCCCGGTTTCGCCGGGATGACCTTCTACGAGGTGCAGGCCAAGTCGATCCTGAACAAGGTCTCGGGGGCTTCCGGGATCCCCTTCGAGTGGACGGTGAACCCGTACCGGGGGTGCAGCCACGCCTGCCTGTACTGCTTCGCCCGGAAGACCCACACCTACCTCGACTTCGACGCCGGAGCGGATTTCGACCGGCAGGTGGTCGTCAAGGTCAACGCGGGTGAGCTGTTGCGCCGCGAGTTGGCCGCACCCCGATGGCGAGGCGCACATGTGGGCATGGGCAGCAATGTCGACTGCTACCAGCGGGCCGAGGGGCGATACCGCCTCATGCCGCCGATCATCGAAGCGCTGCGCGACTTCGCCAACCCCTTCTCGATCCTGACCAAGGGCACCCTGATCCTGCGCGACCTGCCCCTGCTGCGGCAGGCGGCCGAAGTCACCCGGGTAGGGGTGTCCTTCTCGGTGGGCTTCATCGACGAGCAGCTGTGGCGCACGGTCGAGCCGGGCGCCCCCAGCCCACGGCGACGACTCGACGCCATCCGCCAGTTCACCGACGCCGGCTTCGAGGTCGGCGTCCTGATGGCGCCGATCCTGCCCGGCCTCAGCGACGACGACGAGTCCATCGAGACCACGGTCGCGGCGATCGCCGCCGCCGGGGCGACCAGAGTGCTCCCGTTGCCCCTGCACCTGCGCCCCGGCTCTCGCGAGTGGTACGCCCAATGGCTAGCTCGGGAGCATCCCCACCTGGTCCCCCGCTATCGGGAGCTGTACCGCTCCGGCGCCTACGCGCCGCAGTCCTACCAGCGGGAACTGACCGCCCGGGTACGCATCGCCGCCCGGCGGCACGGCCTGCACCGACCCGATACCGGCGACCACCGCGGGGCCACCGCCGCGCCGGCCCCCGCACCCGAGCAGCTGAGCCTGCTGTAGCGACCGCCGCCACACAGGCCTGCGCACCCCGGGCGGCCGGTGGGACTACAGTCGGCAGATGCGCCCACCCAGCCAGATTCTCGCCGAATCAGCCGTGATCGCCGTCGTCGGTGCCTCCCGTGACCCGGACAAGCCGGCCCACAGCGTGCCGGCGGCGATCCAGCAGCAGGGCTGGCGGATCATCCCGGTCAACCCCACCGCGGACGAGTTGTTCGGGGAGCCGGTGTACCGCTCTCTGGCCGACATTCCGCACCCGGTCGACCTGGTGAACGTGTTCCGGCCGGCGGAGGAGGCCGCGGAGGTGGTCCGGCAGGCAGTGGCGATCGGCGCCCCGGCGGTGTGGCTGCAGCTGGACATCGTCTCTCCGCAGGCCCGCCAGATCGCAGAGCAGGCCGGGATCGACTACGTCGAGAACCGCTGCATCGCCGTCGAGCGGGCGGTGGCGGGCCTGACCCGGCTGGGCTGACCCCTCTCGGGCTGCCCTCCGGACAGCAGAACAAGGGCCGGTGCGGGCAGTCCACCGAACCGCTGTGAAACACCTCCGGTGCAGGTAGCGTCCCGAACTGGGGGCGTCATCCGACAGCCACCGGCACCGTGTCGGCGGACGGAGGAGATCAGCGTGAGCCAACCGCCCGAGCCGGACCAACCGCAGTCACCGTACGAGCCGCCGCCGTCGCCGTACGAGCAGCCGTCGCCGTACGAGCAGCCGTCGCCGTACGGGCCGCCGGGCGAGACCGGGCAGCCACCGTACGGCCAGCCGGGCGAGCCGCAGCCGGGTCAACCGGCCTACGGGCAGCCCGCGTACGAACAGCCGGGGCAGCCGCCGCACGGCCAGCAGTGGGGGCAACAACCGCCGTACACCCCGCAGGTGCCCTACGGGCAGTACGGCCCGCCCTCCCCACCGGGCGGTGGCGGCACCAACGTGCTCGCCGTCCTGTCGCTGGTCTTCGCGTTCGTCTTCGCCCCCGCCGGCATCGTGCTGGGGCATCTGGCCCGGCGGCAGCTGCGCACCAGCGGCGAGCAGGGCGACCAGCTGGCCAACTGGGGCCTGATCCTCAGCTACATCTTCACCGGCCTGTACCTGGTGGCCTGCTGCGGCTGGCTGGCCCTGGCGCTCTGGGCCGGTTCGGACAGTCAGTACACCTGAGACGGCTCAGCGGAACTCGGCCTCCCGGACACTGTTGCCGCCGTCCACCACCAGCATCTGCCCGGTGATGTACGAGGCCGCCGGCGAGCAGAGGAAGGTGATCGCGGCGGCCACCTCGTCCGGCGTACCGGGGCGTCCCACCGGGGTACCCAGGCCCTGCTTGATCTCGGCCATGGTGGAGGCTGCGGTGTGGATGGTGCCAGGTGCCACCGCGTTGACGGTCACCCCGTCGGCGATCATCTCCATCGCCAGGGCCCGGGTCAGCCCCACCACACCGGCCTTGGCCGCCGCGTACGCCGCCTCGGTGGGCAGGGCGTTCACCGGCCCGGCGGTCGCCGCCAGGTTCACGATCCGCCCCCACCCCCGTTCGGCCATCCCGCCGATGAAGGCCCGGCTGCACAGGAAGGCCGTGCTGAGGTTCCGGTCGATCTCGCCCCGCCATTCGTCGTAGCTGAGCTGGGCCACCGGGCGCAGCACCTCCGGGGAGGCCCGGCTGGCCAGCCCCGCGTTGTTGACCAGAACCTCCACATCGCCGAGCTGCTCGGTGACGGCGTCGGCCAGCGCCCCGACCTCCGACTCGTCGGTGAGGTCGGCGACGAATCCGGTGACCCCTAGTTCGCCGGCCCGATCGTGGATGCGTCGGGTGGTGGAGACGATCGCCACCCGTGCCCCCAGGTCGGTCAGCCGCCGGGCGGTGGCGTACCCGATCCCGTCCGCGCTACCGGCCCCGGTCACCAGGGCCACCTTGCCGTCCAACCGCATGGTCACCGGCTCGGGTAACACGGCCGGCGAATCCTGCTCCTCCGCCCCGGCCGCCGCGGTGGCGCGGGTCCGTCGGACCGCACCTGGCCGACTGTTGTCCCGTCGCGGCCTGCTGCCGAACCGGTCCGCCGCTCGTGCGTCAATCCCCATGCCGCGATCCTGCCCTGCGTCACCGCCTCGGGCAACGCGGCACCCGGGACGGTGTCGGTGCACCCTGGTCGGCAGTGGCTACGCTGACGTCCCGATATCCCGATGGAAGTGAGCCGATGACACAGCCCACGTCCGGCGGCTGGCCCGATCCCTCGACCGGCCAGCCCTCCAGTCCGCCGGTCGATCCCACCCTGCCCGCGAGTGCGCCACCGTACGTGCCCGCCCAGCCCACCGGGTACGACCCGTACCAACCCGCCGACCCGTACGGCGGCATGAAGGCCGACCTGGGCACGCCGGCTCCCGCGCCGTACCCGCCTGCCGGTTACGGCGGGCAGCCGGGATACGGGTATCCGCAGCAGGGATACGGCTATCCGCCCCCGCAACCGACGAACTCGATGGCCATCGTCGCGCTGGTGCTCGCCCTGCTCGGGATCGGCACGTGCATCACCGCACCGATCGGCGCGATCATGGGACATGTCGCCATGCGGCAGATCCGGGAGAGCGGCGAGGGCGGCGAGGGCATGGCGAAGGCCGCCATCATCGTCGGCTGGATCCTCACCGGTCTGATGGTGCTGACGATCGCTGCCTACGCTGTCCTGATCGCCTTCGCGATCTCCAGCAATCCCGCGAGCTACTGACCGGAGTGGGCCCGTCGCGCGGCACGGTCGAGGCGGGCTCCCAGCCGGGTTGTCACGGTAGTCTCCTCCGGTGACCGGGGTGAATGGACCTGCGGAGAAGCCCACCGGCCGTCGGCTGGTGGTGGTCACCGGAGCCAGTTCCGGCATCGGACTGGCCGCCGCGGTCGACCTGGCCCGCCGAGGTGACCAGGTGGTGCTGGTCGGTCGAGACCCCTTCCGGTTGCGCGCCGCCGCCGAGGAGGTACGCGAGTGCTCAGGTGAACGTCCGTCGGTGTTCCGCGCGAACTTCGCCGTGCTCGACGACGTCCGGCAGTTGGCCGAGCAACTGCGGGTCGCGTACGACCGGATCGATGTGCTGGCCAACAACGCCGGGGCGATCGTGCTGGCCCCGGCCACCACGGTCGACGGTTTCGAACTGTCCATCCAGGCCAACCACCTGGCCCCCTTTCTGCTCAGCAACCTGCTGGCCGACCGGGTCCGCCGGATGGTGGTGACCGCCTCCGGGGCCCATCGCAGCGGGGTACTGGATCCGGACGATCTCAACGCCCCACTGCGCCGTTACCGCCCGATGACCGCGTACGGCACCAGCAAGCAGGCGAACATCCTGTTCACCGCGGAGGCGGCCCGGCGATGGCCGGCGGTCGACTCGTACTGCTTCCATCCCGGGGTGGTGCGGACCCGGTTCGGCAACGAGAGCCGGCTGGTGGCCGTGGGGATGCGCCTGCTGCCGCTGCGCAGTCCGGTCAAGGGTGCCCGGACCCTGGTGTGGCTGACCCACCAGGACCGGTCGCGGCTGCGCGAGGGCGGGTACTACTTCGACTGTCGGCCTCGGCGGCCGCTGCGCAAGGCGGCCGACCCGCAGTTGGCCGCCCGGCTCTGGACGGCCAGCGCGGTCGCGGTCGGTCTGCCTGAGCGCTGATCCACGCCGGCCATGCCCTGCTGTGCGCCCGATTTGTGATCGACGGGGTCGCGGGGCTGGTGGGGCGTTGGGATACTCTGCCGGTGACGACCACGGGGGACGCAAGCCTTGAGGTGCTCGACAAGGACGACGAACTGACCGAACGGTTGGACGCGGAGCTGACCGCGTACAACCGGCGGGCGACCGGAGCCGACGACGAGGCGGAGTTGTCCGTCCGGGTCACCGGGGCCGACGGCGAACTGGTGGCCGGGCTGACCGGGTGGACCTGGGGCGGCTGCGCCGGGATCAACATGGTGTGGGTCCGGGAGGACCGCCGGGGCCAGGGCTGGGGCGGCCGGTTGCTGGCGGCGGCCGAACAGGAGGCCCGACGGCGGGGCTGCACCCAGATCTCGGTCGCCTCGTTCTCCTTCCAGGCCCCGGACTTCTACCGACGCCACGGTTATCTGGACACCGGGCATCGGGAGGGCATCCCGGGCGGACATGTCGATCACCAGTTCTTCAAGTCGCTGGTCACCGAATCCGCCGCCGCGGTACGCCTGGTCGCCCTGGTGGAGCTGGCGGCCACCGGGGTCGAGGCCGGGCAGCGGTACGAGGATCAGGTGCTCGCCCTGCTGGCCCGGCACGGCGGCCGGATGGAGCGGCGGTTGCGCACCGGCGACGGGCGTACCGAGGTGCACCTCATCCGGTTCGACACCCGGGCCGGCTACTCGGCCTTCCTGGCCGACCCGCAGCGGCTGGCGCTGCGGGCCGAGCTGGGTGACGCCGCGCCGGAGACCCGGGTCCTGGAGGTCCAGGAGGTCTGAGACGGCCCTCAGTCCCGCACCGGTGCGGCGTCCGCCGGCACGGCGGTGCTCACCCGGGTCGCCCGGCGGGCGGTACGGGCACTGGTCAGCACCACCACGGCCACCCCGGCCAGCAGCAGCGCCAGGCCGGGCAGGGTCACCGGGTCGGGCAGTTGACCCAGCCAGGCCCAGCCGATCAGGGCCGCGCCGGGCGCCTCCAGCAGGATCAGCACGCTGATCGTGGTGGCCGAGACCCGCCGCAGGGCGTAGCTGAACATCGAGTGCCCCAGCAGTTGGGCACCGGCGACCAGGGCCAGCACCGCCACCCAGGTCCCGGTGTCGAAGCCGCCCAGCGGCACCCCGGCCACCAGGCAGACCACCAGCAGGATCAGGGCGCACACCCCGTAGCAGATCGTGGTGTAGGTGGCGGTGCTGACGGTGACCCGGGCCCGCTCGCCCAGGGCCGTGTAGATCGCCGCGAACAGACCCCCGACCACCGCCAGCAGATCACCGGTGAAGGCTTCGGCGGAGACCGTGAAATCGGCGCCGGTGGCCAACACGGCACCGACAACGGCCACCCCGATACCGGCCCACACCCCGGCTGGGAGTCGGCGGCCCTGGGCCCGGGCGATCAGCCCCTGCCAGACCGGCTGGGTGGCCACCAGGGCGGTCGCCGCCGCCACCGAGGTGAGCTTCGCGCTCGGCATCCAGGTGGCGAAGTGCGCCGCCAGCGCCACCCCGGACAACACACAGAACATGCCCTCCCGCCGCCCGGCCCCGGTGACCAACGACCGGAACTCGGCCCGCCGCCGGATCACCGCGAAGGGACTGAGCACCCCTACCGCGATCATGTTGCGCCAGAACGCGACGGCCAGGGCGGGCGCGGCGGCGAAGGCGATCAGCGGGGCGGACGAGGACACCGCGACGACGGCCAGGGCCAGCGCGCCGGTGGTGAGCAGGTCACGGGGTGGACGATGCGGTTCGAGGGGCACGAGGGGTAATCCTCACACGCCGACTTTCGGCACGATCTGTCAGCGTTCGGTTACGATCATGCGCGTCCCGTCGGGACCCCTCCCTTGCGCCGGAGGCGCCTTCACATGCCCAGGTTTCAGGCGGTGCTGTTCGACTTCTTCGGCACTCTGACCCGTCCGGTTCAGCGTGGCAGCGGCCACCGTGCCACCGCCGAGTTGCTCGGCTGCCCACCCGAGGACTTCGTCGAGGTGCTCGACCGCAGCTTCTACGAGCGCGCCTGCGGTCGCTTCGGCAACGCCGAAGCCACCCTGCGGTGGGTCTGCGAGCAGGCCGGGGTACGCCCCTCGGAGGAGGCCCTGCGGGCGGCGGTGGCCTGCCGGCAGCGGGCGATTCGCGCCGACACCCGGCTACGGGTCGACGCAGTGTCGACCCTGCGAGCCCTGCGGGACCGGGGGATGCGTACCGGGGTGATCAGCGACTGCACCCACGAACTGCCCCTGTTCCTGCCGGAACTGGCCGTAGCTCCCCTGCTGGACGTGCGGATCTTCTCCATCCAGGTGGGACGCTGCAAGCCGGACCCGGCGCTCTACCTGGCCGCCTGCGCTCGCCTGGGGCTGCCGCCGAGGGACTGCCTCTATGTGGGTGACGGTGGCAGCCAGGAGTTGACCGGGGCCCAGCAGGCCGGGCTGACCGCCGTCCGGCTGGCCGCCCCCGATCTGGTCGACCATCTGGTGTTCGGCGTCGACAGCGGCTGGGTGGGCCCGGCCCTGCTCACCCTCGGTGAGGTGGTCGGACTGATCGACAGCACCCCGGTGACCGTGCACGTCGCCGGTCAGTGACCGCGTACCCGGTGCAGTCGGAAGGGCTTGCGGACCTCCCGTACCGCCGGGGTGGGTCGGGGTGGCTCGGCCAGCGATTCGGCCGGCAACCGCCCGCCGTGCACCGCCTCCCCGGCCGGCGTCAGCCGCACCAGGGCGCAGTCGTCGGCCGCCCAGCGGGCCACCAGGTCGGCCGTGGGACCGGGGGCGTTGAGCCGTTTCGCGCCCACCAGGGGAGCCAGGGTGTCCCACTCCTCCGTCCCGGGCCGCACCCGGGACACCTGGGCCGTCCAGGTGATGATCCGGCCGCCATGGTCACCGCGGAGGGTCACCTGCGCCTGGTCAGCCTCGGCCAATCCCGGTGCGGTCTGCTCTCCGGGACCACTGACCACCAACAGGGCACCCTGATATGACACGCACCACAACGCCAGTGCCGGGCCGTCGGCCACCGCCACCCAGGCCACCGAGGCCTTCTTCGTAGCTTCCTCGACCAGCGGGGTGTTGTGCGTCTCGGTCACCACGGCATCCTCTCCCACCAGGCCCCTCCCTCGTCGACGGGTCAGCCGACGAAGGGCGGGATCAGGATCTCTCCCCGGGCCACCGCCATCACCTGGCCGGCCACGGTGGCGCCCAGCACCGTACCCCCGGCGGCGGTGACCGTGCAGGCCAAGGAGGAGGGCCTACCCATCTCCACCCCCTGCCGGACGGTGTACGACGAGCGCCCCTCCCCCGGCAGCAGGCCGCTGGCGACCAACCACACCCCCAACCCCAGGGCCGCCGAACCGGTCGCCGGATCCTCCGGCACCCCCAGGCCGGGCACGAAGACCCGGGCGTACGCGGTTTGCGAGGCCGCCTCCCAGGAGAAGACGCTGACATGCTCGATTCCGTACCGTCGTGCCGCGGCCGAGTCGACCTGGGCCCGGGCCAGCGCGTCGGGGTGCACCGGCAGGAAGGGGAACTCCAGACCGCAGCCGGCCACCCGGGGCGCCGGTCCGACATGGTCGCCGGCGCTCAGACCGGCCATCTCCAGCAGCGGCTCGGGATCCAGTTCCGGCCCGAGGGTGGGCATCCCGCCGGTGAGGGTCGCAGCCCCCGGGGTCACCTCGATGGGCAGCACACCGGCACCGCACTCCTGGGTGACCTGTCCGGGCGCGAACATTCCCCGCCGGCTGGCGGTGACCGCCGCCCCCACGCTGGGGTGGCCGGCGAACGGCAGTTCCTCCACCGGGGTGAAGATCCGGGCCCGGTAGGTGACGCCGACCTGGGTGGCGGGCAGCACGAAGACGGTCTCCGACAGGTTGAACTCCCGGGCCAGCGCCTGCATCTGCTCGGTGGCCAGCCCTTCGGCGCCGAACACCACCGCGAGCGGGTTTCCCGCGTACGGCCGATCGGTGAACACGTCCACGATCTCGTAAGCCAAGGTCGACATGTTGATAAACCCTAGGCGCTTAGGCTGGTGCGCGTGAGCACGCCGACCCGGGTTTACCTCGCCCGCCTCTCCGGAGTCGCCGTCTTCGACCCCAACGGTGACCAGGTGGGTCGGGTCCGTGACGCGGTGGCACGGTTGCGGTCGGGCCAGCGACCCCCTGAGGTGGTGGGGCTGGTCGCCGAGATGCCGATGCGCCGGCGCATCTTCCTGTCCATCAACCGGATCACCTCCATCGACGCCGACGCGGTCGTGCTGGGCAGCGGAATGCTCAACCTGCGTCGGTTCGAGAAGCGCCCCAACGAGTTGCTGGTGCTCCAGGAACTGCTGGACCGCCGGGTGCAGGTCCAACCCGACGGCCGGGCGGGGACGGTGGTCGACGTGGCGATGGAGTGCAGCCGGGGCGGCGAGTGGTCGCTGGCCCGGGTGGCCGTACGGGAGCAGACCGGCCGGCTGGCCCGCCGGGGCAACCTGCACCAGGTCGAGTGGGACAACGTACGCGGGCTCAGTGGGGTCGCCGACGCCCGGGGCACGGCCAACCTGCTGGCCGTGCTGGAGGACATGCGCCCGGCCGACCTGGCCAACGCGTTGCAGGACCTGCCCGACAGTCGGCGCAACGAGGTCGCGGCGGCCCTGGACGACGAGCGGCTGGCCGACGTGCTCAGCGAACTGCCCGAGCACGACCAGGTCGAGATCCTGGCCGCGCTGGACCGTGAACGGGCCGCCGACATCCTGGAGGAGATGGACCCGGACGACGCCGCCGACCTGCTCGGTGAGCTGTCCCCGCCGGAGCAGGACGTGCTGCTGGACCTGATGGAACCCAACGAGGCCGACCCGGTCCGGCAGTTGCTGAAGTACACCCCGGGCACGGCCGGCAGCGTGATGACCTCCGAACCGGTCATCCTGCCGCCGGACGCCACGGTAGCGGAGGCCCTGGCCCGGATCCGGGAGCCGCAACTGTCCCCGGCGGTCGCCGCGCAGGTGTTCGTGACCCGGGCGCCGATGACCACCCCGACCGGCCGTTACCTGGGCATGGCGCATTTCCAGCGGCTGTTGCGTGAGCCCCCCGCCGACCTGCTCGGCGGGGTGCTGGTCAACGACATCGACCCGTTGCGCCCGACCACCCCGCTGCCGGAGATCACCCGCCGGATGGCCACCTACGATCTGGTGGCCATGCCGGTGATCGACCGGAACAACCGGCTGGTGGGGGCGGTCACCGTGGACGACGTACTGGACCATTCGCTGCCCCGGGACTGGCGGGACCGCAGCGCGGTCATGAGCACCAACCCCGACCCGGTGACGGAGGGCAGGGATGTCTGAACAGCGCCGAGCGGAGCGGCTGGACCTGCCCCGGGAGCCCCGCGGGCTGAAGCTGCCCCGAGTGGATCAGGAGACCTTCGGCCGCTGGGCCGAGGGCATCGCCCGTGGCATGGGTACGGCGAACTTCATCGTCTACATGACGTTGGTCATCGGCGCCTGGTTCGCCTGGAACACCCTGACCCCGGCGGACCTGCGCTTCGACCCGTACACCTTCACCTTCCTGACCCTGGTGCTGTCGATCCAGGCCTCCTACGCGGCTCCGCTGATCCTGCTGGCCCAGAACCGGCAGGCCGACCGCGACCGGGTGGCATCGGACGAGGACCGCCGCCGGGCGACGATGCAGAAGGCCGACACGGAGTACCTGGCCCGGGAGATCGCGGCGCTGCGGATCGCGCTGGGGGAGGTGGCGACGCGGGACTTCCTCCGCTCGGAGCTGGCCCGGATGGCCGAGGAGTTGGACGAGGCCGCCCAGCGCCGGCAGCGGCTGGAGCGCCGCCAGCGGGAGGGTGCGACCGCCCGCAGCGGTGGTGATGGTCTCGACGAGCCGCGCGACGAGCTGGACGGTGACCATCCCAGGGAGGGGCGGCGGGACTCCGACACCCCGCACCGGAGGGAAACCTGATCGAGTCGCTCACAACCGCCCCCGCTGACGCCGGTGCAGGTCGGTCCCCGACGTAACATTGCCACCATGTCAGCTCCCGTCAGCACCGTCAACGACGCTGTTCAGGCCGCCCTGGCCACCGTCAACGACCCGGAGATCCGCCGGCCGATCACCGAACTCGGCATGGTCCGCTCCGCCGAGGTCGGCGAGGACGGTGTGGTCCGGGTCGAGTTGCTGCTCACCGTGGCCGGCTGCCCGTTGAAGGACAAGCTGCGCTCGGACATCACCGCCGCGGTCAGCGCGGTGAGCGGAATCACCGGGGTCGAGATCGAATTCGGTGTGATGAGCCCCGAGCAGCGCCAGGAACTCCAGGCCAAGCTGCGCGGCGGTGGCGCCACCGAGGAGCCCGTCATCCCCTTCGCCCAGCCGGGCTCCCGCACCCGGGTGTACGCGGTGGCCAGCGGCAAGGGCGGGGTGGGAAAGTCCAGCGTGACGGTGAACCTGGCCGCCGCGCTGGCCGCCCGGGGCCTGTCGGTCGGGGTGGTCGACGCGGACATCTACGGACACTCCGTGCCACGGATGCTCGGCGCGGATGGCCGTCCCACCCGGGTCGAAGACATGATCATGCCGCCGCAGGCGCATGGGGTGAAGGTCATCTCGATCGGCATGTTCACCTCCGGCAACGCCGCCGTGGTCTGGCGCGGGCCGATGCTGCACCGGGCGTTGCAGCAGTTCCTCGCCGACGTCTACTGGGGCGACCTCGACGTTCTGCTGCTGGACCTGCCCCCGGGCACCGGTGACGTGGCCATCTCCCTGGCCCAGTTGCTGCCCAACGCGGAGATCCTGGTGGTCACCACCCCCCAGGCCGCCGCCGCCGAGGTGGCCGAGCGGGCCGGTGCCATCGCGCTCCAGACCCACCAGCGAGTGGTCGGGGTGATCGAGAACATGTCCTGGCTGGAGCTGCCGGACGGCTCCCGGATGGAGATCTTCGGAGCGGGCGGCGGCCAGACGGTGGCCGACTCGCTGACCCAGACCATCGGGGCCCAGGTGCCGCTGCTGGGCCAGGTGCCACTGGACACCCGGGTACGGGAGGCCGGCGACGAGGGGAACCCCATCGTGCTGGCCGAGCCGGAGTCCCCGGCGGCCAAGGCCCTGAACCAGGTCGCCGACCGGCTGGCCCTGCGCCGCGAGTCCCTGCTCGGCAAGCCCCTGGGCCTCAAGCCCTCCGGTCGCTGACCCGCACCCCTGACTAACCACAGACCGCCGGCCACCTCTGAGGTGGCCGGCGGTCTGGCGTAGCGGGCAGGGAGGGCGGGTGCTCAGGTGACCTCGTCGTAGCCTGCGGTACGCGGCGCCGGGGCGGGAGCGACCGGGGTGGGGTCGGGGGTCCGGGGATCCGCCGCGGTGGCGACGTTCTTGATGTCCTTCTGCACCTTCGTGACATCCGTCCGCAGATCGTCGTACATGCCCTGGAGGGGCTTGCGGATCGCCTGCTCGTCCTCCTCGCTGAGCAGGTGCTTGCGGATGAACGCCTTCGGGTGCAGGTCCTCCAGTTGGATGTCGGTGCCGAGTTCCTTGCTCAGGTCGGTGGTCGCGTTGCGGGCCATGGTGCGCAGATTGCGCACCATGCGAAGCCCGTCGCCGATCACCGCCGGCAGCCGGTCACCGAAGATCAGCAGCGCCAGCAACAGCAGCGCGCCGACCTCCCACACGTTCAGGTTCTCGAACACCCCTGGGGCCTCCTCACCGGGCTACCCAGCAAGACTACGCACGTCAGCGGCCTGCCAGAAGGGGGGACGAGGTCACTTCGCATCGGCGGCCAAGGTCACCGAAGTGTTCTGTCGGCTGGAGCCTCGGCGATACTCGACAGTCACCACCGAACCGGGCGCGTACTTGCGGACCAGGGCGATCAGGTCGGTCGGCTCGGTCATCGGCTTGCCGTTGAGTCGCAGGATCACGTCGCCGGCCCGCAGCCCCGCACCGGCGGCCGGACCGGAGGGCTCCACCACGGCCAGGCGTACCCCGGCGCCGCCGGTGTTCGACCCGGGCCCACCCACCTGGGCACCGATCACCGTACGACGGGCCTTGCCGGTGCCGATGATCTCCTGGGTGATCCGCTTTGCCTGGTTGATGGGGATGGCGAAGGCCAGCCCGATGTTGCCGGCCTCCTGCCCCTCCGACACCAGGGACTTGATTGTGGAGTTGACCCCGATCACCCGCCCGGCCGCGTCGACCAGCGGACCGCCGGAGTTGCCGTGGTTGACGGCCGCGTCGGTCTGGATGGCGGCGTAGTAGCGGGTCGGCCCGCCGGGCTCACCGGCCTGCATCGTCCGGTCCAGGGCGCTGACGATGCCCGCGGTCACCGTGTTGGCCAGGGACAGCGGCGAACCGATGGCCAGCACCGGGTCGCCGACCGCGAGCGCGTCGGAGTCACCGAACTCCACCGGACGCAGCCCGCTGCGAGTGACTTTGATCACCGCGATGTCGGACTCCTCGTCCTGCCCCACCACGGTCGCCGGGGCGGTACTGCCGTCGTTGAAGATCACGGAGGCCTTGCCGGTGCCACCGGCCACCACATGGTCGTTGGTGATCACATGCCCGTCGGCGCTGACGATGAACCCGGAACCCTCGCTGGTGCCGCCGATCCCCGCCATCCGGACGGTGACCACGCTGGGCAGGACCCGCTCGGCGACCCCGGCCAGGGACTCCGGGGGGCGCTGGGCCAGGGTCGGCACCGATCCCGCCGCGGCGCCGAGGACCGGCCCGGCCGCACCGCCGCGCACCGCGAAGGCGTAACCGAGGGCACCGCCCAGGGTGCCCGCCAGCAACGCGGTGATCAGGGAAATCAGCAGCATCTGGCGGAGTTTCGGAGACCCGGGGGCGTCCGGGTCGGTGACCGGTTCCGGCTCGGTTCCCGGGACCGGCGCGGCCGGCACCACCACTGCGGTCGGAGCGTACGGGTCCCGCCACGGGTCAGCCAGCGCATCGGACCACCACGGCGAGGCGACCGGCCCAACGCCGTACGGCGATGTCGTCGGTGAACCTCCCGGCGGGTGTCCAGGCCCCGGCTGTCCCGCCGGTACGCCGCTTGCCCCGGGCTGGCGCCAGTCCCAGCCGTCGGTCACTCGGTGCCTCCCAGTCCGTCCCCCGGTATCCACGATCCGCGATGGACGCCGTCGGACGCGCGGTCGACGGGATACCGCTTCCAGGATTGCACGGATGTGCCGGGTGGGGTCAGCGGTTGTCGCCTCGGGTGGGTGCCCGGCTGCGCCCGTGGCGGGTCACCTCTAGAGTCACAGTGCCCGGCCACCCCTCATTCCCCGCTCGCTGCCCGGAGGTGTCCCATCGCCACGGTCGCTGGTTCCGGCAGTTCGGTGAACCCGGCGTTGCACTTCGCCGAGTCGTACGTGCCGGAGGACCTCGTGCTGCGGACCGCGCGCAGCCTGGCCAACGAGGTCGGCCTCGACGCGGTCACCCCCGGGGCAGGTGCCGCCCTGCGCCTGCTGGCCGCCGCCGGCAACGCCCGTGCGGTGGTCGAGATCGGCACCGGCACCGGGGTCAGCGGGGTGTGGCTGTTGCGGGGCATGCAGGCCAACGGGGTGCTCACCACCATCGACCTGGAGGTGGAGCACCAGCGCATCGCCCGACGCATCTTCACCGAGGCGGGCTTCGTCGCCGGCCGGACCCGGATCATCACCGGCCGGGCCCGGGAGGTCCTGCCCCGGCTCGCGGACGGCGCGTACGACCTGGTCTTCTTCGACGCGGACGCCACCGGCTTCTCGGCCTGTGTGGACGCCGCCCTGCGGCTGCTGCGGCCCGGCGGGGTGCTGGTGCTCAACGGTGCCCTGGCCGGCGGCCGGATCGGTGATCCGGCCGCCCGCGACGCGGAGACCGTGACGGTGCGTGAGACCGTCAAGGCCATCCGCGAGTCGGAGCACTGGATTCCGACCTTGTTGCCGGTCGGGCACGGCCTGCTGGCCGCGGTCCGCTGCTGAGCCCGGCCTCAGCGCCGGGCACCGCCTTCAGGACAGGGTGGCCAGCCACCGCAGCAGGCCACGTACTCCCCAACCGGTCGCACCCCGGGTCAGCTCCGCGTCGTCCCGCTCGCACCAGGAGGGGGCCGACATGTCGATGTGCAGCCACTTCTCGCGCAGGTCGCCGGTGAACTCGCGCAGGTAGAGGGCGGCCAGCACGGAACCGGCGCCCTGGGTCGGTGCGCTGTGCAGGTCGGCCAGTTCGCTGCCGAGGTGCTCGACGTAGTCGGCCGGCAGCGGCATCCGCCAGGCGGCCTCGCCGGCTGCGGCCACGGCGGCCAGCATGTCCTCGGCCAGTTGGTCGTTGTCGCTGTACAGGGCACCGGTACGCATACCCAGGGCGACGGCGTTCGCCCCGGTCAGGGTGGCCAGGTCGATCAGCAGGTCGGGCTTGAGTTCGGCGACGGCGTACGCCAGGGCGTCGGCGAGCACCAGCCGCCCTTCGGCGTCGGAGTTCGTCGTCTCGCTGGTCAGCCCGCCGTAGTGCCGGACGATGTCGCCGGGCCGGAAGGCGGCACCGCTGACCATGTTCTCGGCCAACGGGGCCAGGGTGGTGATCCGTACGGGCAGCCGCAGGGCCGCCGCCCCGAGGGTCGCCGCCATGACGGCCGCCGCTCCGGCCATGTCCTTGCGCATCAGCTTCATGGCCGGCACCGGCTTGATCGAGATGCCGCCGGTGTCGAAGGTGATGCCCTTGCCGATCAGGACCACATGGGTACTGGCCTCGGCCGGCTGCCAGGACAGCTCGACCAGTCGGGGGCCACTGGCCGAGCCCCCACCGACGGCGAGGATCCCGCCGAAGCCCTCGGCGGCCAACTCCTCGGGCTCGCGTACCCGCAGCCGCAGTCCGGGTCGATCGGCGGCGGCCTCGGCCACCTGGCCGGCGAACCACTGCGGGTTCTTCATCGACGAGGGGGCGTTGGTGAGGTCCCTGGCCAGCCGGGTCATCTCGGCCGTGGTGCGCGCCACCTCCACCGCCTGCTGGTATGCCTCCGGCTCGGCGACCGCCAGATCCACCCCGGTCAGGGCGGGTGGCTCGGTGTCGGCGCCCAGCCGGTACCGGTACGAGCCCAGGAGCAGCCCCTCGACCAGGCCACGGAGCGCTTCCGCTGTCGCATCGACCGGCAGCATTACTGTGAGATAGGTCTCATTCTTGCCGGCGCGGGCCAGGGCCGCTCCCGCAGACCGCCACCCCGCCTCGTCGCCCTCCCCGATGCCGACCAGCAGTAGGCGGGAAGGAGTCGAGCCAGGTCGCAGCTGCCGGTGGGCCTCACCGGCCCGTCCGGTCAGCCCGGTCATCGAAGCCAGCGCGGTGGCCTCGTCGGCGACCCCGTGGGGTAACGCCACCGCGGTCGGGACCGGTTCGGCCGAGGCGGTGTCGGTGGTACCGGGTCGAAGGGGCAGCGCTACGGCGTCGAGCTGGTCCGGCTCGGCGATCAGACGAATGGCGAGCACGCGGAGCCGTACCTCCTGAAGACGATGTGGGCCTAATCGCCCACATAATGGGATGAAGGCCCTGAGCCATCGGACGAGCCGATGGCTCAGGGCCTGGGCGCGACCACCGAAGTCGCACCCAAGACGAACCGTCCGCAGCAGCGATCGTCGCCGACCACCCGCCAGCTCAGCCGGCAGCCGCCTTCAGCGCGTCACCGAGCGCCGTCGCCTCGTCGGGAGTCATCTCGACGACGAGCCGGCCACCGCCCTCCAGCGGGACCCGCATGACGATGCCCCGGCCCTCCTTGGTGACTTCCAGCGGACCGTCGCCCGTCCGCGGCTTCATCGCCGCCATGTTGTCTCCCCTCAGACCTACATCAGGGTCGGTGGGTTGCCCCACAGCCACTTCGCCACGACCACCCGCAACTTGCACGGGGGGTCGACCAACGATTTTCCCTGATGAACACCGCCGGACCCAAACCGAAGCAGCATTGATGTAACAGCATCTAGCTTATCCCGAGACGGCCTGTCACAATGTGCGGTCATGCAGGCACGGTCGGCACTATTCGACCTGTACGGCGACCACCTTCGGCCCCGGGGTGGCCGGGCACCGGTTGCTGCCCTGGTCAAGCTCCTGGCGCCGCTCGGGATCGCCCCACCGGCCGTGCGGACCGCGGTGTCCCGCATGGTGCGACAAGGCTGGCTCGAACCGGTCAAACTGCTGTCCGGTCCCGGATATTCGATCACATCCAAGGCGGCGCGCCGACTCGACGAGGCCGCCTCCCGGATCTACCGCACCGGTCGGGTCACCTGGGACGGCCGGTTCGATCTTCTGGTGCTCGACGCACCCTCCGCCCGACGGGACCGCCAGCGCCTGGCCGCCAACCTGCGCTACCTCGGCTACGGCACCCTGGACGAGCAGATCTGGGTGGCCACCCGGCCCGGCGAGGATGTCGACCTGATGCTGGACGAGGCGGGGGTGAGCTTCGAGCGGTTCAGCGCCGCGCACGCCGCCGGCACCCCCGGGGCGATGGGCCTGGTGCGCCGGGCCTGGGACCTGGCCGAGATCGGCCGGGCCTACGAGCAGTTCGTCGCCGAGCAACGCACCCTGCTGACCGGGATCACCGCGCGCAGCGGCGACGAGGAGGCGTACGCGGCGCGATTCCGGTTGGTGCACGCGTGGCGTACCTTCCTCTTCCGGGACCCGCAGCTGCCCCCGGCGCTGCTGCCCGAACGTTGGCCCGGCACCGCCGCGGCCAGCTTCTTCGACCGCCACGCGGCCCGGCTCCGGCCGGCCGCGGACCGGTACGTCGAGCAGTGCCTCGACAGTGGTAACCGGATGATCCGACAGAAGGAACGCCAGCCGTGACCGAAGCGCTGCTCGTCGACCGCACCGACGCCGTCGTCACCCTCACCCTGAACCGCCCGTCCGCGATGAACTCGCTGAACGTGGAGCTCAAGGAGGCGCTGCGGGACACCCTGGCCGAGCTGGAGGCCGACCGGAGTTGCCGGGCGGTGGTGCTGGCCGGGGCCGGGAAGTCCTTCTGCGCGGGGCAGGATCTGCGCGAGCACGTGGCCACCCTGGAATCGGGCAGCACCAACTCCCTGGACACCGTCCAGGTGCACTACAACCCGATCGCCGCCCGGCTGTCCAGCATGCCCAAGCCGGTGGTGGCCGCCGTCCGGGGGATGGCCGCCGGGGCCGGTGCCTCCCTGGCGTTCCTGGCCGACATCCGCGTCGGGGGGCCCTCGACCAGCTTCCTGATGGCCTTCGCCAAGGTGGGGCTCGCCGCCGACACCGGCGCCTCGTGGACCCTGCCCCGGCTGGTCGGCCACGCCAAGGCCGTCGAGCTGCTGATGCTCGCCGAGCCGGTACGCGCCGAGGAGGCCTGCCGACTCGGCCTGCTCACCCGGATGGTGGAGGACGACGAGGGGGTGCTGGCGGCCGCCCAGGAACTCGCCGCCCGACTCGCCGCCGGCCCGACCGTGGCCTACGGCGCGATCAAGCGTCAGCTCTCCGTCGCCGACGCCGGCACCCTGGCCGACGCCCTGGCGGCCGAGGCCCAGGCACAGGCGATCTGCGGCGGCACCGCCGACCACCGGGCGGCCACCATGGCCTTCGTCAACAAGCAACCGGCGGTCTTCGAGGGCCGCTGAGCCTCAGTCGTCCTCTTCCGGGTCCTGGTTGGCCTCGGCGCCGAGCACGAAGGCCTGCATGGCCAGCTCGTCACCGTAGGGGGAGACGAAGGCGGGCAGTTCCTGGGGGCCGAGTTCCTGCACGTACGCCCAGAACAACCGGACCGCCTCGGCCCGGGAGTCGGCCTCGATCGGCAGGTCCAGGCTGACCAGCCAGGACTGCCGCTGCGGTGGCGGGCCCAACCGGTCGACCAGGTCCCGGAAGGCCCCGGGGTCCAGGGCGGTCACCGGGCCGCCGAGGGCCAGGGTGTCGGCCGGCACCGGGTCGTCGAAGGCCCGTCGGGTGTACGTCACCACCAGGGTCTGCGGCCCCGGGTCGGACTGCGGGTCGTCCGGATCCTCCGTGGGCCGGACGGTCGGGGTGGCCACCCGGCCCACCGCCACCAGTCGCAGCGGCTCGTCGGCCAGCACCGCGACCTGGTCACCGGGGCTCGGCAGGGCGGCGACCTCGGCCAGCCCGGTCAGCTCCAGCGTGTCATGGTGCACGAGCCGCTCGGCGTCGTACCGGCCGGCGGGCAGCAGCACGGCCCAGGTGCCCGTACCGTCCGTCGGGTTCACCCCGGCCACCCGGGGTGCGGTGTCGGTCGTCATGCCTCTATCCCATCACGGGTGAACCGGCCGGCACGACGTGACAGCCCGCGAGGTGATCGTCGACCATCCCGGTGGCCTGCATCAGCGCGTAGGCCGTGGTCGGGCCGACGAATCGGAAACCCCGCCGCTTGAGCGCCTTGGCCATCGCGGTGGAGGCCTCGGTCAGGGCCGGCACCTCGGCGAAGCCGGCGGGCCGGGGGCGGGGCGGGGGCGCGAAGGACCAGAGCAACTCGGACAGGCCCTCGGGCAACTCGAGGGCGGCCCGGGCGTTCGCGATCGCCGCCTCGATCTTGGCGCGGTTACGGACGATCCCGGCGTCGGCCAGCAGCCGGTCCACCTCGGCCTCGCCGTACTCGGCGACCGCGCTGATCCGGAAGTCGTCGAAGGCCCGCCGGAAGGCCGGCCGCTTGCGCAGAATGGTCAGCCAGGACAGCCCGGACTGGAAGGCCTCCAAGGTCATCCGCTCGTAGAGGGCGTCGTCGCCGCGTACCGAGCGACCCCACTCCTCGTCGTGGTAGAAGGCGTAGTCAGTCGTACCCGCGCCCCAGGCGCAGCGGGATAATCCATCGGCCCCGATCACCAGGTCAGTCACCCCACCAGGCTAGGCCCGCCCACCGACAGAGCGCCGCCCCGGTCGGCTCCCGGGGTGATCGGCTCCCGACCTGCCGGGCGCGATCAGGGCAGACGGCCCTGCTCGACCTGCCGGGCCAGCCGCCGTAGTGCCTTGCTCAGACCGAACTTGGAACCCGGCCAGAGCACCGGCCAGGCCACCCGGCCGGCCGGCCCGCCCGGCAGGTGGAACCACTCGTGCCAGACCACCTGGCTGCGTCCGCTGGCCAACTGGGTGCAGCGCAGCACCCCCGGGCCGCGCAGCAGGGTGCCGCAGTGCACCACCCCGATCTCGTACGGCGCGTCCACCCGGACCACCCGCATCCGGTCCCGCAGTACCGCCGGGCCCAGGGTGGTGACCGCCTCCACCAGGCTGCCCTCGCCACCGTCGCCCTCGACCACCCGCACGGTGGTGAAGGGAATCCACTCGGACTGCCGTTCCCAGGCGAGCAGGGCCGCGAAGACCCGCTCGGCCGGGGCGTTGACGATGACGCTGGCGGTCACCTCACCGGCGCCCCGCTGGGCCGCCGCACGAAGCTCGTCCGGCGCACCGGGGTCGGTCATGGCGACTCCGCACGCACCACGGACGCCCGCGGCTCCCCCTGCGCGACCTCGTCGTCCGCCTTCACGACCTCGTCGTCCGCCTTCACGACCTCGTCGTCCGCTTTCGCCGCCGGGTCGGTCGACCCGGCATCGAGCTTGCCCAGGTCGATCTCGACCGCCTCGGTCTTCTCGGCGGTGTCGCCTTCCTTCGCCGCCTCGGTGTCCGGGGCCGGGCCACGGGCCAGGCTGGCGGACTGCTCACGGGCAGTACGCAGGGCGTCGGCCTCGGCCGTCCGTCCCTCCCGCAACGCGGTCACCTCGGCCTCCAGCACCCCGATCAACTCGGTCTTATAGCCGATGTCGTAGGCCGCCCGGCGCATCGCCTGGTCGACCTGGGCCATCCGGTACCCACGCAGGGCGGTGTCGAAGCGCGCCTCGCCGACGTCGGACTCGCGCAATGGTCGGTCACCCGGCAAGGGCACCGCCCGCCCGTCCGCCTCGGCGGGCACCAGACCGGGATCCCGGCCGGTGGCCACAAGCGTCACGCCGAACACCACCGCCGCGACGGTGACCGCCACGACCAGCAGGAGCAGAAGCTGATCCATGCACTGATCGTGGCATGTTCCGCGGTGCGGAGCGACCCCACTCGGCGCGCCGGACCGCAGCGGCCCCGCGACCTGCGACCGGATAGCGTCACGGTGTCCGGCAAACGGCCAGCCGGGCGGCGTACGGCGTGAAGGAGGCGGCGTGTCCGGGGTGCTGCGACTCGGTGGACGCACGTTCGACCCCGACGAGCTGGTGGTGATGGCGATCGTCAACCGCACCCCGGACTCGTTCTTCGACCGGGGCGCGACCTTCGCCGCCGACAGCGCCCTACGAGCCGTGGAGCGGGCCGTGGCCGAGGGCGCGGAGATCGTCGACATCGGCGGGGTGAAGGCCGGCCCCGGTGCCGAGGTCGACGTCGCCGAGGAGATCCGCCGTACCGTCGACACCATCGCCGCCGTCCGGGCCGCCTTCCCCGACCTGGTGATCTCGATCGACACCTGGCGGGCCGAGGTGGCGGTGGAGGCGGTGGCGGCCGGGGCGGACCTGCTCAACGACACCTGGTCGGGGGCGGATCCCGCGCTGGCCCAGGTGGCCGCCCGCACCGGCGCCGGCCTGGTCTGCTCGCACGCCGGAGGGTTGAGCCCGCGTACCCGCCCGCACCGGGCCGCCTTCGCCGACGTGGTGGCCGACGTGGTGACGACCGTCACCGGGCTCGCCGAACGGGCGGTATCCCTGGGAGTACGCCCCGACGGGATCCTCATCGACCCGGCGCACGACTTCGGCAAGAACACCCGACACTCGCTGGAGATCACCCGACGCCTCGGCGAGCTGGCCGACACCGGCTGGCCCCTACTGGTGGCCCTGTCGAACAAGGACTTCGTCGGCGAGACGCTGGACCTGCCGGTGGCCGAGCGGCTGGAGGGCACCCTGGCCGCCACCGCGGTCTCCGCCTGGCTGGGTGCCCGGGTCTTCCGCGCCCACCAGGTGCTACAGACCCGCCGGGTGCTGGACATGGTCGCCAGCATCAAGGGCAGCCGCCCACCCGCGCTGAGTCGACGAGGGCTCGCCTGAACCGGATCAGGTCCAGTGCAGGATTCGGCGCCGCCAGGCGTAGAACAGGCCCAGGGCGAGCACGGCCACGAAGATCGCCATCTCCACGACGGTGACCAACCCGAAGTCCGGACGATCGAAGATCAACGCCCACGGGAAGAGGAAGACCGCCTCGACGGCGAACAGCACGTACAGGTAGGCGTAGACGTAGTAGCGGATCTGCATCTGCGCCCAGTCCCCGCCGACCGGGTCGACCCCGCTCTCGTAACTGGCCCGCTTTCCGGGCGGATCGGCTGGTCGAGCGGGCCGCAGCACCCGGTTCGCCGAGAAGGCAACGACAAAGAACAGGACGCTGACGAGCAGCAGCAGCCCGAGCGTCGCGTACGAGCCCAGATAGCCGGTCACAGGAGGTCAGCCTACCGGCCGCCGGTCCGGCCCACGACCGACGGCGCGGCGGTGATCTGGATTACCCAGAGGCCGCGAAACGGCGCAACACGCCGCATAAACCCGCACAATCCAGTCCCAGTCGACGGACCTCCGGCAAAGGTGCGAGGCCGATTCGACGTAGGCTCTCGGGTGAGGACGACGCGCCGCACCGCGGCGCGCAGCGAAGCGAGGTGCGGGCGTGACCAAGCAGATCCGCCAACTGGACCGGGTGGTCATTCGATTCGCCGGCGACTCCGGCGACGGTATGCAGCTCACCGGTGACCGGTTCACCTCGGAGACAGCCCAGTTGGGCAACGACATCTCCACCCTGCCCAACTTCCCGGCCGAGATCCGGGCCCCCGCCGGCACCCTGCCGGGCGTGTCGAGCTTCCAGGTGCACTTCGCCGACTACGACATCCTGACCCCGGGCGACGCACCGAACGTACTGGTGGCGATGAATCCGGCGGCGCTGAAGGCGAACCTCGCCGACCTGCCCCGGGGTGCGGACATCATCGTCAACACCGACGAGTTCACCAAGCGCAACCTGGCCAAGGTCGGGTACGCCAGCAGCCCGCTGGACGACGACACGCTCGACGGATACGCCGTGCACCCGGTGGCGCTGACCTCGATGACCATCGGCGCCCTGGCCGACCTCGACGTGTCGAAAAAGGACGCCGAGCGGGCCAAGAACATGTTCGCCCTGGGCCTGCTGAGCTGGATGTACTCGCGGCCGTACGCCTCGACCCTGCGGTTCCTGGAGCGCAAGTTCGCCAAGCGGCCGGAACTGGTGGCGGCGAACGTGGCCGCCTTCAAGGCCGGCTGGAACTTCGGCGAGACCACGGAGGACTTCGCCGTCCGGTACGAGGTCAAGCCCGCCAAGATGCCCCCGGGCACCTACCGCAACATCACCGGTAACGCGGCCCTGTCGCTGGGCATCGTGGCCGCCGGGGTCCGCTCCGGTCTGCCGGTCTTCCTCGGGGCGTACCCGATCACCCCGGCCTCGGACATCCTGCACGAGCTGAGCAAGCACAAGCGGCTGGGCGTCACCACCATGCAGGCCGAGGACGAGATCGCCGCAGTCGGCGCCGCGCTGGGGGCCTCGTACGGTGGCGCCCTGGGCGTGACCACGACCAGCGGCCCCGGGGTGGCCCTCAAGAGCGAGACCATCTCGCTGGCGGTGGCCCTGGAGCTGCCGCTGCTCATCGTCGATGTGCAGCGCGCCGGCCCGTCCACCGGCATGCCGACCAAGACCGAGCAGGCCGACCTGAACATCGCGCTGTTCGGCCGGCACGGTGAGGCCCCGGTGGCGGTGATCGCCCCGAAGTCGCCCTCCGACTGCTTCTACGCGGCACTGGAGGCGGCCCGGATCGCGTTGACGTACCGCACTCCGGTGATCCTGCTGTCGGACAACTACGTCGCCAACGGTTCCGAGCCGTGGCTGCTGCCGGACGTGGAGTCCCTGCCCGACCTGCGGGTCGAGTTCGCCAGCGCGCCCAACGGCGAGGACGGCACGACCTTCCTGCCGTACCTGCGTGATCCGCAGACCCTGGCCCGGCCGTGGGCCATCCCGGGCACCCCCGGCCTGGAGCACCGCATCGGCGGGCTGGAGAAGGCCGACAAGACCGGCGACATCTCCTACGACCCGGCCAACCACGACTTCATGGTGCGTACCCGGGCCGCCCGGATCGAGGCCATCCCGGTGCCGGACGTCGAGGTGGAGGATCCCGACGGCGACGCCCGGGTGCTGGTACTCGGCTGGGGTTCCACGTACGGCCCGATCGGCGCCGCCTGCCGGGCCCTGCGTCAGCGCGGCCTGCCGGTCGCGCAGGCACACCTGCGACACCTGGCGCCGATGCCGGCGAACCTGGGCTCGGTGCTGCGCTCCTACGACCGGGTGGTCATCCCCGAGATGAACCTCGGCCAGTTGGCCCAGGTGATCCGGGCCCGCTACCTGGTCGACGCGATCGGCTACAACCAGGTCCGCGGCCTGCCGTTCACCGCCGCCGAGCTGGAGACGATGCTGGAAGAGGTCCTGAAGAATGTCTGAGCCCGTCGCCCTGAAGCTCACCGCCAAGGACTTCAAGTCCGACCAGGAGGTGCGCTGGTGCCCCGGTTGCGGTGACTACGCCATCCTGGCGGCCGTCCAGCAGTTCATGCCGGAGCTGAACATCCCCCGGGAGAACACCGTCTTCGTCTCGGGCATCGGCTGCTCGTCGCGGTTCCCGTACTACATGAACACCTACGGGATGCACTCGATCCACGGCCGGGCCCCGGCGATCGCCACCGGCCTGTCGGTCTCCCGTCCGGACCTGTCGGTATGGGTGGTGACCGGTGACGGTGACGCCCTCTCCATCGGCGGCAACCACCTGATCCACGCCCTGCGCCGCAACGTCAACCTGAAGATCCTGCTGTTCAACAACCGGATCTACGGCCTGACCAAGGGGCAGTACAGCCCGACCTCCGAGGTCGGCAAGATCACCAAGTCGACCCCGGTCGGCTCGGCGGACGCGCCCTTCAACCCGATCTCGCTGGCGCTGGGCGCGGAGGCCACCTTCGTCGGCCGCACCATCGACTCCGACCGCAAGCATCTCCAGTCGGTGCTGCGGGCCGCCGCCGAGCACGAGGGCTCGGCCTTCGTGGAGATCTACCAGAACTGCAACATCTTCAACGACGGGGCCTTCGACCAGCTCAAGGATCCGGGCATCCGGGACGACCACCTGATCCGCCTGGAGCACGGCCAGCCGATCACCTTCGGCAAGGACGGGCAGTTCTGCGTCGTACACCCCCCGGGTGGTTTCGGGCTGGAGGTCCGGGAGACCGCCGGCACCCCCACCGAGGAGATCGTCGTGCACGACGCGGGGGTGGCCGATCCGGCGTACGCCTTCGCGCTCTCCCGGCTGCCCGGATTCGACCTGCGCAACACCCCCATCGGGGTGTTCCGCTCGGTGTCCCGGCCCTCCTACGACAGTGTGGTGCAGGCTCAGGTGGCCGAGGCCAAGGCCACGGCCACCGAGACCCCGGAGCAGCAGCTGGCCGGCCTGCTGGGCAGCGGCGACACCTGGACCATCGTCGGCTGAGGACGATATGTGGCAGGGGCGGGCCGGAACCGGTCCGCCCCTGCGCTGCCAGAGCGACCGGTTCAGGGCAGGGTGTGGGCCGTGGGCCGGTCGTCGCGTACGTAGACCAGCATGTCGCCGGTCTCTACGACCGCGCCCGCCTGGTCCGCCAGGGTGACCACCTTGCCCCGCCGGACCAGCGCGATCACCAGCGAGTCCAGCTCCCGCGGATTGCGGCCCACCTCCTGCCGCTCGGCCGAGCGCATGGCCAGCGCCATGCCCTGGCCGGGGGTCAGCAGGTCCTCCACCACGTCGATCAGAGGTGGCGCGGAGGTGGACAGGCCGAGCAGCCGACCGGCGGTGGCCGAGGAGACGATCACATGATGGGCGCCGCTCTGCTTGAGCAGGGGGGCGTTCTCGGCCTCCCTGGCGGCGGCGATGATCCGTACCTGACCGGCGGTCAGCTGGCGTACGGTCAACGCCACCAGCACGGAGGCGTCGTCGCTGTCCGTCGCGATGATCACCGCTTTGGCGGTCCGCACATGGGCCTGGTTGAGCACCGAGGAACGGGTGGCCGAGCCCTCGATGGCGACCAACCCGTTCGAGGTGGCCTGGCGCAGCGCCGACCCGTTGCGTTCCACCACGACGATCCGGGACTTGTCCAGCCCGTTCTCCTGTAGTGCGGAGATCGCGCTGCGCCCCTTCGTGCCGTAGCCGCAGATGATGACGTGGTCCTTCAATTTCCTCTCCCACCGGTGCAGACGGCGCCCGGTCCGGTACTGCTCGGTCAGCACCTCCAGGGTGGTGCCGACCAGGATGATCAGGAACAACACCCGGGCCGGGGTGATGAGCAGGACGTTCACCAGCCGAGCGGCCTGGGTGGCCGGCACGATGTCGCCGTAGCCGGTGGTCGACAACGAGACCACCGCGTAGTAGAAGCAGTCCAGCAGGGTCAGGCCGTCGCCGTTGATGTCGCGGTACTGGTCCCGTTCGAGATAGACCACCGCGACCACGAGGAGCACCAGCCCGACGGCGGCGGCCAACCGTAGGCTCAGCGCGCTCAGCGGGCCCCGCCGCTGCGCGGGAAAATGGATCACCGGGGGACCTGCCCCGCCTCCGTCGCCTGCACGCCCACAACATAGCCCTTGGCCGGCGATCCGCACGCCGAGGTGCCCGAGCAGGTACGCGGCAGGCGGCGGGGCTGATCCGGCAGGCGGCGGGACGACATCAGGGCCGCCGGCCGGGCATGATGAACGGGTCAGCGCAGGACCGGCGAGAGTGAGGCCCGCATGTCGTTGCTGCGACGGGTGATCGGGGCGGTCCTGCGCCGGGAACGCCAACGCCAGGGCCTGACCCTCCGCGAGGTGGCCCGGGCCGCCGGGGTCTCCGTGCCCTACCTGTCCGAGGTGGAACGGGGGCGCAAGGAGGCCTCCTCCGAGGTGCTGGCGGCCGTCTGCCGCGCCCTCGGCCTCTACCTCTCCGACCTTCTGGAAGCGGTCCGGGACGACCTTCGCCGGGTCGAGCGCAGGGCGTCCTCCGCCGCCCCGGGCACGGTCGGGTTCGGCGGCCACCTGCCGGGCACCCGGCCGGCCGGCTCTGTGTTGCCGTCCACCCGGCCCGCCTCCGGCGGCACCCCGCACCCGATCGCCCGACTCGGCGCCGACCCCACCCTGCGCCAGGTGGGTGGACTCGGCTACGACCCCACCCTGCGGCAGGTGGGTTGGCTCGGGGCCGGCTGGTCCGGCGACGCGGTCAGCGGGAGCAGCATGTTCCTCAGCGGAGGTCTGCGGATCATCGTGTTCGCCGACCGTTCCGAGGCCTCCGGCTTCGACGACCAGCTCATCCGGGGTGCCCTGCGCCGCCCGGCAACGGTCACCAGGCCCAGGGGCAGGGCACTGGGCCGGGCCCGTCGGCGGCGGTCCGCCGCCCTGGCGGCCCGGTTGATGCGTACGCCGGCACGCCAGGACCCCCGGCGAGGGCGACGGCCGGGTGGTCACCTGGTCGTGGGCGTACCCCGGCTGTCCCGCCCGGCACGCGACCTCGCCCGCGCCTAGGTTCTGCCGAGGGCGAATCTGCCCCGGGCAGAAGCTCTGGGAACCCCACCCCCCGCCGGTCCAGGCTGAGGTGGCCGGTTTCCGGGCGGTCGCCTCGCCCACCGGTCGATGGAGGGGTGGACGAGATGATCACGATGCTGGACGACGGACAGCGGGCCTTCGGCGACCAGGTGTTCGAGCGACTGCTGCGAGAACGGATCGTCTTCCTCGGCAGTGAGGTGACCGAGGAGTCCGCCAACCGGATCACCGCCCAGATCCTGTTGCTCGCCGCGGAGGACCCGGAACGGGACATCCACCTGTACATCAACTCGCCCGGTGGCTCGGTCAGCGCCGGCATGGCCATCTACGACACCATGAACTTCGTTCCCAACCAGGTGGCCACCCTGGCCCTGGGGCTGGCCGGGTCGATGGGACAGTTCCTGCTCTGCGCGGGTGCGGCCGGCAAGCGGTACGCCCTGCCGCACACCCGGATCCTGATGCACCAGCCCTCGGGGGGAATGGGTGGCACCGCCTCCGACATCACCATCCAGGCGGAGAACATGCTGCATGTGAAGCGGACCATGCTGGAGTTGATGGCCCGGCACAGCGGGCGGGACCTGGCCGAGATCCAGCGAGACTGGGACCGGGACCGCTGGTTCACCGCCGAGCAGGCCCGCGACTACGGCCTGATCGACGAGGTCCTCACCACCCCCCGGCTGCCCAGCCCCTGACCACCCGGTCTGGCCTTTTTACGGCGTTTGCCGCTCGCCCGCCCTGGGGTTGGTCGAGGATTTTCTCAACCACTCAGGCGACAGGGCCTCGATGACCCTGCTCCGGCGCAGGCGACCTGAGTCTGATGTCGATGCGAGGTGACGGTTGGGTTCCGCAGAGCCGGCCGAGTCGACTCGCCAGAACGAGCACCACGCCATGTCCTCCCACGAGGTGGTGCTCCTGCTGGAGACGGACCCCCGGAACGGGTTGAGCCGGGAGGAGGCCGGGCGCCGGCTGGAGCGGTACGGGCCCAACCTGCTGCCCGCCTCAGGAGGCGGTGGCTTCCTCCGTAGGGTGCTGCGGCAGTTCGACAACCCGCTGATCTATGTGCTGCTGGCCGCTGCGGTGATCACCGCCGTCCTAGACGAGTGGGTCGACGCCAGCGTGATCCTCGGGGTCGTACTGGTCAACGCGGTGGTCGGCTACCTCCAGGAGTCCAAGGCGGAGGCCGCCCTGGACAGCCTGCGGTCGATGGTGCGTACCCAGGCCCGGGTGGTGCGGGACGGGCAGGAAAGCATGATCTCCTCGGAGGAGCTGGTTCCCGGGGACCTGATCGTCCTGGAGGCGGGCGACAAGGTGCCGGCGGACCTGCGGCTGGTCCGCCTGGCCGAGCTGCGGGTGGACGAGTCCGCGTTGACCGGCGAGTCGGATCCGGTGCCCAAGGACGAGGCGGAACTGCCCGGGATCACCGCCGTCTCGGACCGCCGCAACATGGTCTACTCCGGCACGCTGGTCACCGCGGGCAGCGGGGCGGGCATCACGGTGGGCACCGGCGCCGAGACCGAGCTGGGCCAGATCCATCGGCTGGTGAGCACGGCCGACACCCTGGCGACCCCCCTGACCCGCAAGCTCGCCTGGTTCAGCAAGGTGCTGACGGTGGCCATCCTCGCCCTGGCGGCGGTGACCTTCGGGGTCGGGGTGCTGCGGGGGCAGGACGCGGCCGACACCTTCACGGCGGCCATCGCGCTGGCGGTGGGGGCGATCCCGGAGGGGCTGCCGGCGGCCGTCACCGTCACCCTGGCCATCGGGGTGACCCGGATGGCGCGGCGGCGGGCGGTGGTCCGCCGCCTGCCGACGATCGAGACCCTGGGCAGCACCACGGTCATCTGTTCCGACAAAACCGGCACCCTCACCGAGAACCAGATGACCGTCCAGTTGGTCTGGACCCCGGACGGCGAGTTCACCGTCACCGGATCGGGCTACCGGCCCGAGGGCGAGCTCCGGGACAGCTCGGGTGCCGCCGCCGACCAGACCACCAGCGAGGCCCTGCGCTGGTCCCTGCTGGCGGGGTCGGGCTGCAACGACGCCCGGATCGGCGAGAGGAACGGGGAGTGGACCATCACCGGCGACCCCACCGAGGGGGCGATGCTGGTGGTCGCCGGGAAGGGGGGCATCGACCACGAACGGCTGCACACCACCCTGCCGCGTACCGGAACCATCCCCTTCAGCTCCGATCGGCAGTACATGGCCACCCGACACGAGGAACCCGACTCCGGGCAGGAGGTAGTGCTGGTCAAGGGCAGTGTGGAGCAGGTCCTGTCGATGTGTCGTACGGAGTTGGGCGCGGACGGCAGGCCCCGACCGCTGGACGCCGAGGCGGCCCTGCGCTCGGCGGAGGAACTGTCCGGCCGAGGGCTTCGGGTGCTGGCCACGGCCGTTCGTCGTGGCGAATCCGGCGACTTCGACGAACAGGGGTTGCCCGGCACCCTGAGCCTGGCAGGTCTACAGGCCATGCTGGATCCCCCCAGGAGCGCCGCCGCTCCCGCGGTGCGGGCCTGTCACACCGCCGGAATCGGGGTGAAGATGGTCACGGGGGATCACGCGGCCACGGCCACCGCCATCGCCACCCGCCTGGCCATTCTCGGCGACGATCACGAGGGTCAGGTGCTCACCGGCCGGGAGCTGACGGAGCTGCCGCCCGAGCAGTTCGCTGACACGGTGGACCGCGCGGTGGTGTTCGCCCGGGTGTCACCGGAGCAGAAGCTGCGTCTGGTGGAGACCCTCCAGCAGCGCGGCCATGTGGTGGCGGTGACCGGTGACGGGGTCAACGACGCCCCGGCGCTGCGTCAGGCCGACATCGGGATCGCCATGGCGCGTTCGGGAACCGAGGTGGCCAAGGACGCCGCCGACATGGTGCTGACGGACGACAACTTCGCCACCATCGAGGCCGCGGTCGAAGAGGGTCGCGGGGTGTTCGACAACCTGATCAAGTTCATCGTCTGGACCCTGCCGACCAACCTGGGCGAGGGACTCGTCATCTTCGCGGCCATCGTCGCGGGCACCACCCTTCCCCTGCTGCCCACCCAGGTCCTGTGGATCAACATGACCACGGCCGTCCTGCTCGGCCTGACTCTGGCCTTCGAGCCCAAGGAGGTCGGGGTCATGGGGCGACCGCCCCGCGACCCCCGTCAGCCGCTGCTGACCGGGGCCCTCGTGGCCCGGATCGGCCTGGTGTCCGCCCTGTTGGTCGCCGGCTCCTGGTTGGTGTTCGTCCGGGAGCAGGACCAGGGGGCCAGCGTGGCCGAAGCACGGACCGCGGCCCTCAACGTCTTCGTCGTGGTGGAGATGCTCTATCTGTTCAGCTGCCGCTCGATGGTGCGTTCCGCCTGGCGCATCGGCCTGTTCTCCAACCGGTGGGTGCTGGCCGGGGTGGGGATCCAGGCCGTCGCCCAACTGGCCATCACCTATCTGCCCGTGATGAACAGGATCTTCGACACCGCCCCGATCGGCGGCGATGTCTGGCTGCGCATCTTCGCGGTCGGGGTCGCCGCCGCAGCAGTGGTGGCGCTGGACAAGCGACTCCGACGACACCGGATGTGAGGGTCAGGTGGACCGCTTGTCGGCACCGATGCCGGCGTCCCGGGCCAGCAGCGCCGCCTGCACCCGGTCGCCGACCCCGAGCTTGCCGAGGATCGCCGAGACCTGGTTGCGGATGGTCTTGGTGCTCAACCCGAACCGGCGGGCGATCTGGGCGTTGTCCTCACCGGCGGCCAGGTGGGCCAGGATGTCCCGCTCGCGCGGGGTGAGGCGGTCGAAGGGCGGCGGCAGGCTGTCCCCCACCGGTTGGGCCCGGCCAAGGGCGGCGACGGTGATCCCAGGCCCCAGCACCAGACCCCCACCGGCCACCGTCCGCAGCGCGTCGACCACCAGGTCGGGGTCGGTGTCCTTGAGCAGGTAGCCCCGGGCGCCGATGCGCAGGGCCCGGGCGACCAACTCGTCCTCGTCCGCCATGGTCAGCATGATCACCGCGATCTCCGGCCGGTGCCGCAGGATCTGGCTGGTCGCCTGGATCCCGTCACCGTCCGGCAGCGCAAGGTCCATCGCCACGACGGTGACCTCTCCGTGCGCGACTGCGGCGATCGCCTCGGCGCAGGAGGCCGCCTCCTGCACCTCCGCCACCCACGACTCACCCTCCAGCATGGTGCGCAGGCCACGGCGTACCACCGGGTGGTCGTCCACGATCAGCACCCGGGCCCGGTCCGACATGCTCGCTCCCTCACAGTCCGCCGCCCACCGGCGGCTACCCATCCTCGACCCATGGCAGCCGTACCCGCACCAGGGTTCCGCCCCCGGTACCGGGGGTGATCTCGCAACTGCCGCCGAGTTCCGTGGCCCGGTGCCGGATCGAGTCCAGCCCCACCCCGCCGGGTCGCGGGCCGGTCACTCCGACCCCGTCATCGGCGACCTCCACCAGCAGCCCCTGGCCACGGCAGACCCGAACCTGGCATCGGCTGGCCTGCGCGTGACGTACCACATTGGACAACGCCTCGGCCACTATCCGGTACGCCGCCACCTCCACGGCGGCAGGCAGGCTGCGCAGGTCGCCCTCGACCTGCAACTCCGTCGTCAACTGGGGGCCGTCGAAACGGCGGCACTCCATCCGCAGCGCCGACTCCAGACCCTGGTCCAGGGCGGCGGGCCGCAACTGGTCCACCAACCGGCGTACCTCGGCGGTGCAGGTACGCAGGTCGTCCGCCAGGCTGTCCAGGATCTGCCCCAGCCGTGGGGTACCAGTGGAGAGCTTGCTCGCCGCGCGCACCTGCATCGACATGCCGGCGAAGGTCGGCCCCAACCCGTCGTGCAGGTCCCGGCGTAGCCGGCGGCGCTCCTCCTCCCGGGCCAACACCAGTCCCTCCCGGGCCTGACGAAGCTGGCGGATCAGCCGGGCGGTCGCCACCGCCGCCGTGGCCTGCCGGGCCACGTCGGTGAGGATTCGGCGCTCCATCGGGGTGAACCGGTCGCCCGTGCGGCGATGGGCCACCACCAACCGACCTACCCGGTCGCCGTGGATCAGCATGTCGAAGCGTTCCACCGAGGTGGTCGGGGTGCCGTGCGCCACCTGCGGCCAGCGCGTCGCGCCGCCGCCCGGCGGATCGCCACCCTCCGGGTCGTCCACCTCGACCGCCACGTACGGCACCCGCAGCGACTTGGCGATGGTGTCGGCCAGCAGCGCCGGCACCGCGTGCGGTTGTCCGGTCCGCTCCAGCAGACTGCCCAGCCGGGTCAGCATCGCGTACGGGTCGTCCCGGTCCCCGTAGAGCAACCGGTTGACCCCCCGCTGCACCCGGTTGCGCAACGGCTCGAAGGTGATCGCGATCAGGCCGGTGGCCACCAGCGAGGAATTCGAGGTGTCCGCGCCGACGAACAGATCCCGCAGCAGGGCGACGATGGCCACGAACCCGGCGATCACCAGCAGGCTCATCACCAGCCAGACCAGGGTCCGGTTGATCACCCGTTCCAACTGGTAGAGCCGGTAGCGCAGCACGGCCAGGGTCAACGCCCCCGGGATGGCCACCACCATCAGCGCCCAGGCCCCGGCCAGATCGAGGGTGTCGAGCACCCCGCCGAGGAGGAACAGGGCGCCGGCCGCCAGCAGGCAGGCCAGTTGCTGGCGGCCCTCACCGGTCGCCCGGCGCCACCGCCCCACCAGCGACCCCAGCACGGCCACCACCAACAGCACCTGCACGGCGATGGCCAGCAGCGCGATGCGTACCAGCAGTTGGGCCCGCCCGGTGGCGGCCAACTCGCCGGAGAGCAGCAGACCGCGTGGGTCGTCGAGGGCGGCGACCGCGAAGGCGCCGGTCGACAGGACGGCGCAGCCGATGAGGCCCGCGGCGACGACGCGCCACCGCGGGCCGGGCAGCTTCCCGTCCGGGAAGACCAGCAGGGCCAGCATGACCAGGGTGTACGGCGGCCACCACAGCCACTGACCCAGCCAGGCCAGCGGCAGCCACGACGACCAGCTAAGCGCCAGCACCGCGACCGAGGCGACCAGGCCGGCGGCGAGCATCAGCCGACCCACCGGGTGACCCGGCACCCCAGCCAGTACCAGGGCACCGAGTGCGGTGAAGGCGGCGGCGAAGACTGCGGTCAGCGTGCTGGGGCCGACGAGCAGAGAGTCCCGCTGGTAGAGCTGGCCGGCCAGCACCAGCAGCGCCACCACCACCGCCGCACCGGCCAGCAGGCCGCGGCGGCTAGATGTGATCTCCTCACCCGGTGTCACGGTGGGCCTCCTGGTGGCTGATGTCGGTCAGTGCGCCCAACCGGCGGCGTGCATGGCGTTGTGCAGGAAGTTGCCGGAGGTTCCCTTGCCAGGCTCGTGCCATGGCATCTTGTCGAGGGCATCGGACAGGGTGCCGTTCAGCGTGGGCAGGGCCTTGATCATCACTTCGGCGCCCATGATGCTGGAGTCGTCTCCCGCCTCCGACTCGGCCTTGAGGAACCGTTCGAGGTGATCGAGTACCGCCTGAAGGCGGCGCAGCACCGCCTCCGGATCTGCGGGTTCACTGCTCGGCTGGAGTTCGGTCAGGCGCCACTCCTGGTCGAAGCTGGGGACCAGTCGCCGACCGGTGAAGTCGAAGAACTCCACAGCACCGCGCAGCGGATCCCCCTCGGACTGCTCTTCCAGCAGTCGCCGCAGGTCGGGGTAGGTGTGTGCGAAGGTGTCGTCGTTGGCGATCAGCAGGATGCTCTCATCCGTCTCACCCGAGACCAGGCCCATCTCACTCTCCTTTGTGTACATCGAGCTGTTGGGTAGGGCATAAGACAATACGATGGGTCGGGACGCCCCCCCGGTCGCCCCGACCCCTTCCGGCGGCCAGCCCCCGATATCACTGGGCCGCGGAATTGTCGTACTCGTTGCCACGCCCGTGCCGATCCCCCCGCCGGGGCGGTCTGCACCGCCCCGGCAGTCGGCTCCGGCGCCTACCTAGCTGATCTTGAGCAGGGTGGCCTTCGGCTGCGAGGCCGGTGCGGCTGCGGGGCTACCGTCCAGGTTGTACTGCTTGAGGTTGACCTGGACGTTCTCGCTGTTACCGCCGGCGAACATGCCGCCTACGGTGCCGGCGGCCCGAGCGCCGCTGCGGTAGATGAAATCACCGCTGAGGGAGTACGGCACCCGGATGTTCGCGTGGGTGACCGTTACCGTCGCCTCCACGATCGATCGCGCCGGCACCAGCACCGGCTGCCGCCAGGAGACCGAACGGGTACGCGAGGTGGATCCGTTCTGGGTGAAGCTGAAGGACCCCTCGGCCGAGACCGTCACCTTGCCCTCGGCGAAGATCGGGAAGCCGGCCTTGAGGGAGGTCGACACCGAGACCCTGACTCCGGCGGTGTCCGACCACCCCTCGGTCTCCGTCACCGACTTCGTACCGCTGATCTCGGTCGACTGTTGCAGGGTCGTGTCGTTGCGGTTGGTCACCTTGTCCAACTGCTGGAGTGAGGTTCCGACCAACTGCGCCCGGGAGAGGTCGTAGTCGATGTCGTACGCCATGAACTCGACGATGTCGTCCATCTGCCGGCAGACCTGCTTGTTCGCTCCCCCGCCGACGCTGATCGCCGTCACACAGACGTTGTGTCCTGCGGCCGAGGCCGGCAGCACCACCTGGAAGCCGTGTGCCGCACCGAACCTCGGGTAGACGGCGGCCACGTCGGGCCGGTGCTGGTTGGCGACCATGGACCGGACCAGGGTGCCGTCGATGCGGATGTTCACCGTCAACGGCGTGGTCGGCGCGTCGTCGTCCGCCGTCCAGCCCCAGATGTTCACCCCATCCCGGGTGACCGTCTGCTGTGCCCCGTCGAAGGCGAGCGCCGGGATGTGGCTCGGCGGCGGCGGCGGATCCTCCGGGAGCCCAGGACCGCAGACCGGCGGCGGCACCGGCACGTCACACAACGGTCTCGCGGCTGCCGGCTGCGCCATGACCAGGGCGGTCGCCAATCCGGTCACGACGGCGGTCAGGACCGCCACGCTCCTTGCAACTCGCATGGAACCTCGATTCCTCATCGCCTCGCCAGGAGGCGTTTTCCGCGCCCCGGTTCGACGGGGCGCCTGTTACGCCTCGAAGTCTGTTTGCGCGGCAGACCCGATCACCAGGGACGGCCGTCCCTGGTGATCGGGAGGTTGTCCCGGCTGGACACGCGGGCCGGAGACCCGGAGCGACCATCCGGTCAGGCGCTCAGATCCAGCCCGCTTCGGTGGCGATGCGGATGGCGTCGACCCGGTTGCGGGCGTTCAGCTTGGTCACGATCCTGGTCAGCGGCGAGCATGGGAAAACGGTGCGGGAAGACGAACTGCGGGACTTGATCCAGCGCAGCCCTTGGCTGATCCGAGCGCTGTGCGTCGTGCGGTACTCCGCCCTGCCGGACGACTGGATCGGCGCCGGCACCATCCGCGACCTCGTCTGGGCCGAACGGTACGGCAACGGCTTCGACCCGTCAGCGGTACGCGACGTCGACGTCGCCTTCCTCGACCTGACGGACCTCAGCCGCGACAACGACGACCGCGCCACCAGGCGCGAGGATCGTGGTGGCTGGTCGCGTGGTGATGGACACGGCTCATTCGTCCTGATTCTCGGGGCGGGGCGACAGCGGGACGCTGGCGATGCCGGTTGTCGGTGGGGGAGTCGGGTCGGGCCCGGGCCGGCCGTCCGGCTGCGTGGCGGGACGGCGGTCGAGCATCCTGAGCTGCACGATCCGGGCGGTGCCGGGCAGGGCGACGAGCAGGATCCCGAAGACGGCGGCCAGCAACAGTGCCACCCCCATCGGCAGGGTGCCGTGTGCGCCGAGGAACGACACCTCGGCGCGTTGTCCGTTCTGCAGGACGAAGATCAGGAGCAGCAGGAGCACGAACGCGAACACCACGGCGGCGACCCACACGCCGCCGATCCGGGAGCGCTTCGGCGACGGTCGCCGAGGCGTCGCACGAGAAGCATCGGTGCCGCCGCGGCCGTCTGGCGGGAAGAATCGAACATGACTGTTCCGGGGTGCGGTCATCACGAACCGCCGCCTTTCGATGAGGATCTGGCGCGCCTGGAAGCCGTGGTGCGCTGGCGTGCCTGGATGAGGGCGGGCCTGCGACGGGCTGCCGCGGTCCGGCGTGCCGGCGCGAGGGAGGTGCCTGGCCAGGAACGCGACGGAGATCCGGCGACCTGACCGGCGGATGTGGTGTGGCGGGTGGCCAACACGGTGACCTCGATCGGTGGGGTGCGTCCGCCGACGGCGAACTGTCAGCCACCGGGGTCCCGAGCGACACCGCAAGCGTACGCCTCCGCGACCGGATCGGCAGCCGCCGACGCCGCCGCGGTCCGGTGGGGCCGCCGGTCGCGCGGTGGCGTCGGCGGGAGTACGGTGTGACCGTCGCCCAAGACCTCGGCGCCGTACGGCAGCGCGTCCGTTCGACTGATCCGGGGCGGAGTCAGCAGTGGACAGGGACAGCCCGGGGCGCGGCGGTCCGATGACCGCCGATCGTCACCTGCGGCTGTGGGCTGTTCTCGTCGACGCCGCCCGGGGCGAAGCCGTCGCGGTCGATCATGTCTGCGCGGCGGCGGTGTCGGTCGCGGGCGTCGATTCCGCCGCCGTCGCGGTTATCCTCGACGCCACCCCACGCGAACTGATGTACGCCACGGACCGGACCGCGTCGGAGCTGGAAGACCTGACCCTCACCCTCGGTGAGGGGCCGTGCGTGGACGCGACCACCGGTGGACCTGTCCTGGTCGGCGATCTGACCGTGCCGGAGTGCCGGAACCGCTGGCCGGTGTTCGCGCCAGCCGCGGTGCTCGCCGGGGCCGGCGCGGTGTTCGCGTTGCCGCTACGGGTGGGCGGGATCCGCCTCGGTGTCCTGGACCTCTACCGGGCCTGCGCCGGTGACCTCGGGGCGGAGCAACTGGCCGACGCACTGGTTCTGGCGGACACGGCATGCGCGATGCTGCTGGACGACGCGACACGCCACGGGGCGGACCGGGACGATCAGTGGCCCGAGCGGACCGGCCTGCACCACCCCGAGGTGCACCAGGCGACCGGAATGATCACGGTCCAGTTGGGAGTGTCCGCGGCGGTGGCGCTCATCCGGTTGCGCGCCTGTGCGTACTCCCAGGACCGGCGCCTCCGGGATGTGGCAGCGGACGTCGTCGCCGGGCGCCTGCGTCTCGGACCAGCCGGGACACCTGGTGATCGACATGGGTGAACTAGCGAGCGACGCCAAGTCGGCGCGTTATGGATCATGCCGTCGGGCAACCGGCGGTACCACTGATTGACGAGGTGACTGACATGGCCGAGACCCCGCTGGCCGACGTTTTCGTGGAGATGGCCGACACTCTCATCGACGATTTCGACGTGATCGAGTTCCTGCACGTGCTGACCGAGAGATGTGTCGAGCTGCTGGGTGTGTCGGCGGCCGGGCTGCTCCTGACCGACCAGCGCGGCACGCTGCAGGTGGTCGCCGCCTCCTCCGAACGCACCCGACTGCTGGAGCTGTTCCAGCTCCAGACCGACCAGGGGCCCTGCCTCGACTGCTTCCATACCGGGCAACCGGTGTCGGTCGCCGACCTGACCCTGGCCACTGCCCGATGGCCGCGGTTCACCGCCGCCGCGGCCGAGGTCGGCTTCGTCGCGGTGCACGCCCTGCCCATGCGCCTGCGCTCCGAGGTGATCGGCGCGCTGAACCTCTTCGACGTCCGGCCAGGGGCCATCGATGAGGACAAGCTCCGCATCGGTCAGGCGCTCGCCGATGTGGCCACCATCGGACTGCTGCAACACCGCGCCATCTATCAGCGTGACATCCTCACCGAGCAGCTACAGACCGCCCTGAACAGCCGTGTCCTGATCGAGCAGGCCAAGGGAATCATCGCCGAACGCCTACAGGTGGACGTGGGCCAAGCCTTCGCGATACTGCGCGACGGCGCCCGCAGCCGCAACCGGCGACTGTCCGACCTGTCCCAGGCGATCGTCGACGGCTCCGAGCAGCTCGCGCCGGGACCGGTCACCAACCGGCCCGGCTGACGACCGGCTCCACCGCCGAGTCGGTTCCCGAAGGCTTCAGGGGTGTCGGTCGGGGAGACGAAGGCGTACGGTGACGGTGTCGCCCGGGTCCCCGGTGGCCGCCAGTCTCGCCGCCACCAGCCCGTTAGGGGCGTAGAACAATGGTCACCACCATCGTGACACCCACGGCCGCTTTGTCCCCTCCGACGCTGAGCCCGGAAACAGGGGCCAGCGAACAACTGTTGCGTCGACGCGCAGCCCTGAACGTCGACGATCCCGACCGCGCACGGCTGCGAACCCAGATCATCGAGGCGAACCTGCCGATGGCCATTCGACTGGCCCGCCGCTACACCGGCCGCGGAGAGCCCTACGACGACCTGGCGCAGGTCGGCACGCTCGGCCTGATCAAAGCCGTCGACGGATACGACACCAACCGGGGTGTGCCGTTCTTCAGCTACGCCATCCCGACCATCCTCGGCAGCATCCGACGGCACTTCCGCGATTCGGCCTGGACGATCCGGGTGCCGCGAGCAATGCAGGAACTGGGCGCCCGGGTGCCCGAGGCCCGGGGCAAGCTCGGGCAGCAGCACGGTCGCGAACCGACTGCAGGGGAGCTCGCCGACCACCTGGAAGTGACCGCCGCCCAGCTCGTGGCCGCTGTCGCCGCCTCCGATGTCTATCGCCCGCAGTCGTTGAACGAGCCACGGCCCGGGGGTACCGGCATCGAGCAGCACGCGCACATCGGCACCGCCGATCCGGGATACGCAGCGGTGGACGACCACCTCACCCTCCGACTGCTCCTCACGGCGCTTCCGCTACGTGAACGTCGGATCCTGACCATGCGGTTCTACGGTGATCTGACCCAGGCACAGATCGCCACCCGGGTCGGGCTGTCACAGATGCACGTCTCCCGGCTGCTGAAGCACTCTTTGACCCAGCTGAGAGCCGAGATGCTCCGGTGACCGGTAGTCGACCGGGACCAGCGTGTTCGCAGTGGCCGGTAGCACGACCCTTCCGGACGGCCTTACCAGGGAGCATCCGATGAACATCGCCAGGCAGAAGATCGTCAGCGTTCTTCGTCAACGCGGCCAGCAGGTCAGGGCCGACTGGGTCGAGCGCGAGCTACCGGAGCGGGTGGACCTCGAAGAGCACGCCGGGCTGCTCGCCATCCTGCATCTGGATCCGGCCGATCTCGCGGGCGAGCCGTCCCCGTGAGGCGCGCTCTGCTCGGACCCTTCGCCAGGCCCACGCCTCCCACCGCGGCGACCCCGTGCTCCGGGGCTATTGAGCCAATCCGCTGCGACGGGTCGGGTGAATGACGAAAACTCGAGGTGAAGAGGCATCGGAGCCGGCCACCTCGGGGCCGACCGGGGAGGAAGCATGCGGCCTGGTGCGGCGTGCCCGCCGGAGCCCGGTCCCGTGGCGGATGCCTCAACAGCTCATGGCCAGTCCGACCGGTTGGTCGAGCCGCCGGTGAGACAGGCAGACGGACAAGGATCAGCGGGAGCAGCCATCATGAGCGATACCAGCCTCGGCATCGACAGGCAGCGTGGCAGCGACTACGCGAACCTGTCCCGGCTGGTCCGAGCGGCAGGTCTGCTCGGGCGACGGCGAGGCTACTACGCGGTGCGGATCGGCCTCGTCCTCACGGCCTTCGCCGGACTGTGCGCCCTGTTCGTCCGGTTGGGTGAATCGTGGTGGCAGCTCGGCGTCGCGGCGGCTCTGGCGGTGGTCTTCGCGCAGGCCGGGTTCATCGGCCACGACGCGGGGCACCGGCAGATCGCCAGATCGCGCCGGGGCAACGACCTGATCGGCATCGTGCACGGCAACCTCCTGACCGGGCTCAGCTACGGCTGGTGGGTGGACAAGCACAACCGGCACCACGCCCACCCCAACACCGAAGGCAAGGACCCCGACATCACCGTGGCGCCCCTGGCCTTCACCGCCGACCAGGCTCGCCGTCGACGTGGACTCGGTGCGCTGCTCGTGCGCTACCAGGCATATCTGTTCTTCCCGTTGCTCCTGCTGGAGGGCCTGCACCTGCACGTCAACAGCGTGAAGGCGGTCCTCGGCCCGCGCCGCATCGCCCGCCGACCCGTCGAAGCCGGACTGCTGGCCCTGCACCTGGGCGGCTACCTCACCGCCGTGTTCCTGGTGCTGAACCCGGCACAGGCGGTCACGTTCATCCTCGTCAACCAGGGCCTGCTCGGCCTCTACCTCGGCTGCTCCTTCGCCCCGAACCACAAGGGCATGCCCGTCCTTGACGCCGACGACAACCTCGACTACCTCCGGCGGCAGGTCCTCACCTCCCGCAACGTCCGCGGCGGAAGGTTCCTCGACATCATGCTCGGCGGCCTGAACTACCAGATCGAACACCACCTGTTCCCGAGCATGCCGTGTCCCCACCTACGCCGCGCCCGACCACTGGTCAGGCGGTTCTGCGCCGAGCATGACATCGACTACCGCGAAACCACGCTGGTCCGCTCCTGGACCGAGGTACTGCGCCACCTGAACGACACCGGATCCCCCGTACCTCCGGTCGCGACGCGTTGAGCTGCCGTGCCGCCCAGGCACGAGCTGAGGTGCCCTCCTGGACCGCACGGTGTGGGCCGGATGCCAGCGAGCGCTGAGATGCCGGTGCGCTCGCGCACCTCGTCGATCTGGATGCGGCGGCACGTGTTCGTCCGGATTGGTAGATCCGACATCTCCGGCGTACCGATCAGCCAGTCGGAGAGTAGGCTGAGGATGTCGTCCTGGACCCCGACGGCTCCGGATCGCGTACATCGCGCGCCACCGTCGAGATGAGGTCCACAATGACCCGGTTCACCGACTCCACCCACTCCACCAACGTGCAGTCAGGCCCCAGGGTCAACGACCGGCCCCGTCCTGTGCCGCGTGTCCGCGTCGAGAGTTCCCTGGTCGCGTTCGCAGCATCCGCCGTGGTGCTGCTCCTGCTATTGATCTTCATCCTGCAGAACGGTCAACGCACCGAGGTGTACTTCTTCGGCGCGCAGGGGCAACTGCCCATGGGAGTCGCGCTACTGCTCGCCGCGGTGTTCGGCGTACTACTGGTGACCGTTCACGTCACCATGCGGCGCCTCCAACTGCGGCTGTCGACCCGCAGCCACCGCACCGCCCCCTCCACCACCATCACCCGTCCAGGCCCCGCTGACACCGACCCGGGCGCCGACATACCGGAGGGACGGAACTGATGGTCCGCTCGGCTGAGGACCGCATGACGTGGGTCTGCACCGGTGAGCCGCCTACGGCACGCCTGCGGCTGGCCGACCCGCCGTCCAGCCGCGCGATGATCGACGGCGGCTGGTGGCCCGCCTCACGCGACCCGGTCATCGAGTTGTGCAGCCTGGTCACGGCGCTGACCGCACAGCGTGGTGGCGGGATCGAACGGATCATGCTGCAGCCTGCGGCCTGGGACAGGCATCCGTGCCGGATCGGCGTCGGCGGCACCGTGGTGCGAGTGGGCTGGTTCGCCACCCTCGGTGCCGAGCTGGTGATCATCACAGGCCGGCGGGACCTGCGGATCGACCTGGCCGTGATAGCGCCCGAGACCACGTACGCCGCGGCGACCGCGGCCATGCTCGCGGCCACCCGCCCCGCCACCACCACCCGTGCCGCCGACATCCTGTCCATACCGCCCAGCCCTCGCTCACGACCGTTGGTGCGACACGGTGACGATACGGCCGTCTGGGAGACCGAAGGCGGCCACCTTCAACCCGATCGACACCCCACAGCGCCGGCCCGGACCTGAACGCTCCAACCGGCCCGGGTCGGCAAGCGCGGGGTCCGGGACCTCGGTTCGAGGTCCCGGACCCCGAAGCCATCACCGACCAGACCACAGCCGGCCGCCGACTGAAGGTCCGAGGAGCAGAGCAACCGCATGGAGTTCGACGTCACCATCGAGATTTCCAAGGGAACACGCAACAAGTACGAATCGGATCGCCGGACCGGCCGGATCCGACTGGACCGCACCCTGTTCACCGCTACCCAGCACCCGGCCGAGTACGGCTTCATCGAACACACCCTCGGCGAAGACACCGACCCCCTCGACGCGCTGGTACCGGTACAGGAACGCGCCCGCCAGTCCACCTCTGCGAGATGACCATGACCACGTCAGGCCGAGCCAGGGAGCATTCGATGAGCATCGCCAGGGACCGGATCATCAAAGTCCTTCGGCACCGCGGCCAGCAGGTCAGGGCCGACTGGGTCGAGCGGGAACTGCCGGAGCGGGTGGATCCCGCCAGGCACGTGGGGCTGCTCGCCACCCTGCGTCTCGATCCGGCCGATCTCGCCGACGCGCCGTCCCCGTGAGGATCGCCCTGCTCGGACCGGTCGCTTGGCGGACACCCCCGCACCACTACGGTCCCTGGGAGCAGGTGACCGGGCTGCTCGCCGAAGGGCTGGTCACCCGCGGCGTGGACGTGACCCTCTTCGCGACGCTGGATTCGGTCACCTCCGCAGCCCTCGACGGTGTGTGCCCCCGCGGTTACGCCGACGACCCGAGCATGGACGGCCGGGTGTGGGAGGCGATGCACGTCTCCCACGTGATGGCCCGCTCCGGGCAGTTCGACCTGGTGCACAACCATCTCGACTGGCTGCCGCTGGCCTTCGCCGAACACTGCCGCGCTCCGCTGCTCACCACCGTGCACGGCTTCTCCGGTACGGGGATCCTCCCCGCGTACGCCCGGGCCCGCTCGTCCTATGTGTCGATCTCCGACGCCGACCGGAGCGCCGAACTCGACTACGTCGCCACGGTGCACCATGGTGTCGACCTCACCGGGCTGCCGTTCACCCGCGACGCCGGCCCAGGACTGGCCGCCTTCGGCCGGATCCATCCCGACAAGGGCACCCACACTGCCATCGAGATCGCCCGCCGCACCGGCCGGCCGCTGACCATCTGCGGCATCGTGCAGGACGAGCGGTACTTCGCCGAACAGGTGGCCCCGCACATCGACGGCGACCAGGTCGTCTTCCTCGGGTCGGTCGGCCCTCGACGGCGTGCGGAGGTGCTGGGCGCGAGTACCGCCCTGCTGCACCCGATCGCCTTCGACGAGCCGTTCGGACTGTCGGTGGTGGAGTCGATGGTCTGCGGCACGCCGGTCGTCGCGTACGCGCGGGGATCGATGCCGGAGGTCGTCGACGAGGGGGTGACGGGGTTCCTCGTGCAGACCGTCGATCAGGCCGTCGACGCCGTCACCCAGGCCGGTGGGCTGGACCGGGCCGGCTGCCGGGCCCAGGCCCGGCAGCGCTTCGGCGTGGACCGGATGGTCACCGACTACCTGGCCGTCTACGACCACCTCACCCGTCGATCGCACCGCTGAACACGGCCACCGCCTACGAATCCGTTCCGACGGCCACACACGCCCGCCGGCGTGCGCCGTCACCGCGTGAGGCCGCCCCTGCATCTCAGGAGGCGGCCGACAACCGGAAGGCCCGACATCCATGCCCAGCTACGGATTCCTCAGCACGCACCCGCCGACGCGGTGCGGACTGGCCACCTTCAACTCTTCCCTCGCCGCCCACCTGAGCGCCGACGGTACGCGCGGCGGCATTGTCCGGGTCACCGACCGCGGCGACGACCTGCGGGCCGGACCCGGGGTCGTGCACACCTGGTCGACGCGTACCCAGGCCGGCTGGCGGGACGCTGCGGCGGCCCTGAACGCCTTCGACGTGGCCGTCGTCCAGCACGAGTACGGCATCTACCCCGGCGCCGACGGCGAGGACGTCCTGCCGCTGCTGCGCCGGCTCACTGTGCCGAGCATCGTGGTCCTGCACACCGTGCTCCGCCGGCCCTCCGTCCGGCAGAAGTCCCTGCTGGAGCAGATCGTCACCGCCGCCGCAGCGGTCGTCACGATGACCGACACGGCTCGCGACCGGCTGCTCGTCGGCTACACCGTACGTGCGGACAAGGTGACGGTCATCCCGCACGGCGCGGCCGAGCACGTCGGCGTACCCGCTGACCGGCGTACCCGCCCACACCTGCTGACCTGGGGACTGCTCGGTCCCGGCAAGGGCGTCGAGTGGGCGTTGCGGGCCCTCGCGCAGTTGCAGGACCTCGACCCGACACCCACCTACACTGTCGCGGGCCGGACCCATCCGAAGGTGATCGAGCACCACGGGGAGGCGTATCGTGCGGGACTGCACCGGCTCGGCGCGCAACTCGGCGTCGCACACGCCGTGGACTTCCAGGACGTCTACCACGACCAGGCCGCCCTCGGCCGGCTGATCCGCTCCGCCGATGTGGTGGTGCTGCCCTACGACTCCCGCGAACAGGTCACCTCCGGGGTGCTCATCGAGGCGGTGGCCGCCGGGGTGCCCGTCGTGGCCACGGCCTTCCCTCATGCTGTCGAGCTGCTCACCGGCGGCCCCGGTCTAGTCGTACCCCATCGGGATCCGGCGGCGCTGGCCGGCGCGATCCGGCGGATCCTCAGCGAACCGGGCCTGGCGGCCCGGCTGGCCGGCCGCGTCCGGCCGCTCGCTGCGGACCTGCGCTGGCCGGCGGTGGCGGCCCGCTACGGCACGCTCGCCGAACGGCTCGTCGCCGCCCGCCTTCCCGCGGTCAGTGCGGCATCGGCGTGACAGCGACCACCGGCCTTCCCAGCACACCCGGCGGCGGTCGCGGGCAGCCCGCGCCCCGACCGAGCTTCGCGCATCTGAGCCGGTTGAGTGACGACACAGGGCTGTTCGAGCACGCCCGGCACGCCATCGTCCGGCGCGAGCACGGCTACTGCACCGACGACGTCGCCCGTGGCCTGGTCGTCACCAGCCGCGAACCGGAGCCGGCCAAGGAGGTGCTCCGGCTCGCCGAGCGCTACCTCGCCTTCCTGACCCACGCCCAAGACGCCAGCGGCGCCTTCCACAACCGGCTCGGTCACGATCGGCGCTGGACCGACGAGGCCGGCCTCGGCGACTGGTGGGGCCGAGCGCTGTGGGGGCTGGGCACCGCCGCCGCCCGCAGTCCCGCCGCCTGGATCCGGGAGGAGGCACTCGTCGCCTTCAGCCGGGGCGCCAACCGGCGCTCCCCGGCGCCGCACGCGATGGCCTTCGCCGGGCTCGGCGCGGTCGAGGTGCTTCGCCGCCACCCGGCCCACACCGCCGCAGCGGCGCTGCTGACGGACGCCGCCACGACGATCGGCGGTCCGGGCTCTGACCCGCGGTGGCCCTGGCCGCGGCAAGGGCTGACCTACGCCAGCGCGGCCCTCGCGGAGGTCGTCATCGCCGCCAGCCAGCTGCGCCACGGCGGTCCACCCCTCGGCGACGGGCTACGGATGTTGGCCTGGCTTCGTGAGGTCCAACTGCGCGACGGACGGCTGTCGGTCGTACCCGCCGGCGGGTGGCAGCGCGGCGAGGCGCGGCTGCGCCACGACCAGCAACCGATCGAGGTCGCGGCCTTCGCCGACGCCTGCGCCACCGCCGCCACGGTCACCGGCGACCCCGGCTGGGAGGACGGGGTACGGCAGGCGGTGGGGTGGTTCCTCGGCGAGAACGACGTCGGCACGCGGATGTGGGATCCGGCGACCGGCGGCGCCTACGACGGGCTGACCGCGTACGGGCCGAACCTCAACCAGGGCGCCGAGTCGACCCTCGCGCTGATCTCCACCCTGCAGCACGCGCGGCGGTGGTCGTGACCGGCACCCTGGCCGTCCGGCACGGCACCACCCTCGCCCCGGATCCACGCCGGGTCGTCATCAAGCTCTTCGTCCCGGGTGAGGACGCCGCCCTGGTACGCAGCCGCGCGAGGGCGCTCATCGACCGTGTCGCGGACCTCGACGACGAGGAGACCGGCCGGCTGCTGAGGGAAACCTTCGACCGCTTCGGTACCCGACACCGCGACCTGGAGGACACGTTTCACCACCACTACGACCTCGTCCGGCACCGCATCGCCCGGGCCCGGGACCTGCCCCCCACCACCCGACTTCTGATCGGCGCCTACTTCAGCCACGAGTACGCGGTCGAGGCCGCCGCGCTGTGCAACCCGTCCATGATGATCCACCCGGACCAGGACGGTCTGGACGCCGGGCAGGTGCGCGTCGCGATCAGCCTGCGCCAGATCGGCGAGGGACACCTGTCGTCCATCGGGTTTGCCACCGCCGTCCTCGGACCCGGACGCCGACTCACCGTCGTCGACCGCTCGGGCCCGCTGGTCGTCGGGCAGCGGACGGCCGCACGGCACCGCCGCGACCTCCTGGCCGCCGGGCTGACCGAGGTGGACTGCGACAACGAGATCACCGCCACCGTGCTGGACGCCCTGCCCGAACGCTACGACGAGGGGACCTTCGATCGCGTACTCGGCGATCTGCCACCGGACCTGCTCTCCCGCAGCACCGGACCGGACACCCTCGAACACGTACGCCGCACCAACGCCGCCACTTACGCCACGACCTTCCCCGCCGGCACCGCCCTGCACCAACGGGTGCTCTGGCCGGCTGTTCCGGCGGAGAGCAACGGCATGGAGGACGCCCGGTTCATCAGGTTCACCGACGAGTCCGGACCGGTGTACCGGGCCACCTACACCGCCTACGACGGCCGGAGCATCGCCACCCGCGCCTTGGCCAGCAGCGACCTGCGCCGCTTCGAGATCACCCCGATGCGTGGGCCGGGCGTCCGCAACAAGGGCGTCGCGCTGTTCCCCCGTACCGTCGGCGGCCGGCACCTCGCCCTGTGCCGCGCCGACGGCGAGACCATCGGCCTGACCCGCTTGGACGGTGAGAACCGGTGGCAGGAGCCGGTGCCGCTGCACGCCCCCCGGGACAGCTGGGAACTGATCCAGGTCGGCAACTGCGGATCGCCCATCGAGACCGACGCCGGCTGGCTTGTCCTCACCCACGGCGTCGGCCCGATGCGCCGGTACGCTATCGGCGCGCTCCTGCTCGACCTCCGCCGACCGGAACGGGTGATCGCGCGGCTGCCCGGTGCGCTCCTGGCGCCCGACGAGGCTGAGCAGGACGGTTACGTCCCCAACGTCGTCTACTCCTGCGGCACGCTCGTCCACGACGGCGAGCTGTGGCTGCCGTACGGGGCCAGCGATAACCGGGTCGGGTTCGCCACCGTGCCGGTGGCCACGCTCCTCGCCGCGATGGTGGCGTCCGCACCAGCACCGGGCGGCCAGGACGGATGAGCGGCCGCCGGTACAACCGTCCGGACGGGGGGGGTATCGGCGCCCCGCCGACCGCCCGGTCGCACGCGCGGCGACGGGGCTCCGCCGCGGCAAGCAGCTCGTTCACTGGTCATCTGTCCAGGAGTCCACCACCTCCCATCCGGCACGAAGAGCAACCACGAATCGAGCTCTGTCGTGTATCAGCACTGGATGGAGACTTGCGACCGATCGCCCTTTTCGAAGTTGTGACTACTGAACCGCGGCGGGTCCACGCCCCTGACCAGCAGTCCATCTCCGGCATCGTTGGGCGGCTCGGCAAGCGTCGTAAGCCGGTCCGCTGGGCCGTCGACCTGCGCGGCGGACCGGCGTCACTGCTGCTGGCGGTCCTGTTCGACCGGGGCGCGGACGTTCGCTACGTCAGCGGCACCGTCACCTCACGGATGGCGGAGGCGTTCCACGGCGAACGCAAGACCGACGCCCATGACGCCTACGTCATCGCCCAGACCTTACGCATGCGCACCGATCTACCGACCCTCACCCTCGCAGACGGGGTACAGCAGCAACTGAAGCTGCTCGTCTCCCGCCGCCTCGACCTGGTTGCCGACCGGGTCCGCATCACCGCCCGCATCCAGGACCTCCTGACCATGAGAGTAAGCCAGCCGGTCAAGGCCCCCGACCAAGATCCGACTGGCTCAAAACTGCTCTAGGATCAAGTACGCCCGGCTGACGCCGGGCAGCGCGCACGCGCTACAGCCGTTCCGGCCCCCCGCGCACGCCCACCAACACCGAGCACCCCAACTCCCGAGCCAGCGCCCGTCGACCATGCCGAAACCGTGACGATCCCTTCACCGATCACCCGCGGCAAGTGGTTCCGGGGATCAACGCCGCACCGCTACGCGCACGCCACTGGACCGCCGCTTCCGTCGCCATACCGGCCGCACCACCATTCATCGATACATCGACATCAGCTAGAGGCGTGTGACGGCAACCGTGACGGCAACCCAAGCGGAACCCTACAGCCAACGACAACACTTCATCACCCTCAGTGAGATCTAGTTATCGTCAGCGGCGCAGGTGTAACCGCCGGAAGAATCTTCTCCCAGCGATGCAGACGGCCTTCGTGATCACATCAAGATTGACCAGACACGGGGCCATAGTTGGCAGTCAGCGTAGCAGCGTAGCCATCCGGCGCAGCGCGACCTTTGTAGGTCCATGGAAAATAAGAATCCAATGCATCGGACACCTCCAGGAATGGACCAAACCGGGCACGCCATTCCCTTCGGGTGGAGGAATCAGGGAAGCCACTGAAAACCGCTACTTCGGACTCCCTTTCGCCCCAGCAGCCCCATCCTCTAGACGCTCCAGTAACAGCGACAACGTTCGCCGTGATTGCCATCGACGCATAGGTATCGCCGAGCGGCTCATAACCAATCGCCGCCCAGTACTCGTCCACGCCGGCTTCGACAGAAAGAGAGACTGCCGAATAGATCCGATACTTCCGGTAGTAGTACTCATCGCAGTCGGGTTCCAGAACAAGCAGCTCGACCCGCTGGTCGCCATGCCAACGCGCCAACCGCCGCATTTCCGATCTGCGAGGCCCTTGCTTTCGATTTGCGGCACCCGAAGCGTTCGATACGCAGTCATTTGATGTTCGATCTGCGGGCCAGGCGAACGGGGCGGTTCGTGGAAGGGGTCCACCGCTACGTCGCGTTGCTGCGGGTCGCGGCGAGTTCGGGGAAGGCGTCCTCCCAGTGCTGGCGGAGCTGGGGTGGCAGCCACAGGGTGGGCCAGAGCCGCCGCAGCAGGTCGGCATTGAGCCAGGTGTTCAGGTCCTCGACGGTGCTGGCTTCGGTGAGCACCGCCTTGTACATGCTGGCCAGGCGTGCGGGCTGGGTCAGGTCGTACTCGGCGTGCCCGGACCAGTCGAGGTGATGCGGGAGCGTCACCGTGCCGTCGGTCGGGCCGTGTAGTTCGGTGAGGGTTTCGGCAACCACGTAGGGCTTCCGGTCACCGTAGGGCCGGTAGTCCGCCGGCGGCTGAGGTGATGTCCTGCGCCGGCTGATGTTGGTCGCCCGTCGGACTTCAGGTCGGAGCGCCTGACGGATCGTCTCCCGGCTGTACCCGGTGACCCGCTGCAGATCCACCGGCCGCCAGCCGGCCGCGTGGAACGCCCGCAGCTGCTCGTCCCGCTCGGTCAACGCCTGCGCCCGCGTCGCCTCGTACCGGGAGACAACCGCCTGCAGCTCGTCCTCCGAGAACCGGCCCATGGCCCTTAGCCTGCCATGTTAGGCCCAGCACGCTTGGCTTCTGTCAATCTCTTTAACCGGTGGGCCAGTGATGGTGATCGCTATGGGATGTGCTCATGTTTTGGTGAAGCCGAGTGTCCGGTATCCGGGCATGCGGCGTGGGAGCGAGGCGGCGAGGATGGGGGTGGCTGGGTCGTGGTAGTCGTGGACCTCGGCGAGGTCCTTGCCGGGCGCGGCGCGGATGACGCGGCCGGCGCATTGGACGAGTAGGCCGTCGTAGGAGATCGGGCCGGCGAGGAAGAGGGTGTCGAGGGCGGGGGCGTCGAAGCCTTCACCGATGAACGGTGTGGTGCCGATGACGAGCAGGCCCTCACCGGCCTTGGCGCCGTCGAGCCGGTCAACGATGGTCCGCCGTTCGCTGGTGCTCATCGTGCCTTGGAGCACGAGCGGCTGGTGTCCGCGTGCGGCGAGCAGAGCGGTGAGTGCCTCGACCTGGGCGACCCGGCGGGTCAGGACGAGACAGTTGCGGCCGCAGGTCAGGGCCGCGGCGACGTCGTCGGCGATCTGGGTGTTGCGGGGTTCGTCGAGGGCCAGCCTTCGGTGCACCTCGGCGAGTGCTCCGGGCGCGTCCAGGTCGATGTCGCCGGGCTGGAATGGGGTCTCGTGGATGAACAGCGCTCGACGGGGTCCGGTGTCGGTGTGCATCGCGGCCTCGAGGGTGCCTTGTTCTTCGTCGGTCAGGGTGTGGCGGACGGGTCCGAGTTGCCAGGTGACGAGTTGGCCGAGGCCGTCGCGTCGGGTGGGTGTGGCGGTGAGGCCGAGCCAGAACTGCGCGGCGATCCGTTTGACCGAGTGCTCGTACGCGGCGGCGCCGAGGTGGTGGCATTCGTCGACGATGACGTGCCCGTACGCCTGGGTCAGGGTGGCGACGTCGTCGTGCCGCGCGAGGGAGGGCAGCAGCGCGATGTCCACGGTGCCGGTGAGCTTGCGTCGGCCGCCGCCGAGTTGGCCGGGCTTGATGTCGAGGAACTGTTGGATGCGGGTGCGCCATTGGTCGGCGAGGGCTTTGCGGTCGACGAGGACGAGGGTGGAGGTGTTGCGTTCGGCGATCACGGCGCAGGCCATGACGGTCTTGCCGGAGCCGGGTGGGGCGACCAGGATTCCGTCGTCGTGGGCGAGAAGTGCGCCGACCGCGGTGGCCTGCTTGCTGGTGAGTTCGGCGGTGAACGAGGTGTCGATCTCGGTCCCGGGGTTTCGTACGTCCGTGACGGCCAGCCGTGACCCGGCGTGTTCGACGATCGTGGTGATGGTGTGCCGCAGGCCCCGCGGGAGGACGAGGCGGTCGTCGAGGGTGAGGTCGTAGCCCTGGATGAAGCGTGGGGTGTCCCAGGTGGACTTGCGGAGTCGTTGCAGCTCGTAGAACTTCGGGTTGGCCATGGCGGCGGCGTGCTTGAACGTCGCCAGTGCGGCGGGGGTGAGCTGTCTGGCGTCGATGCTCAGCCCGGCACCGGCCTCCGCGTGGACCACCGGAGGAAGCGAAGGGTGGACCTGGGTCGCGGCGGACCGGCTCATCGTGGCGACGTCGGCACCGGTGACTGCTTGTTTGGCCTGCCGGGCGACGTGTTCGGCGTCGCCGGGACTGAGCCGGTCCAGCGTCGACAGGAACGCCCACTGGTCGGCGTACGGCTCGAGCGTGCCGAGGTCGAGGAAGGTGGTCAGCCCGTCCTTGCGGCGGCGGCCCTGCAGGGGTGCGGCGATGAGGTTGCCGAAGCCACCCTCGGGCAGCACGTCCTGGTTGGGGAACAGCCGGTCGTACGAGCGCAGGTCCATCGATCCGCGCAGCACCATCGCCTCACGCAGCAGGACCGTGCCCACGGCGCGCGCGGTCGCTGCCGGGACCGCGCCGGTGAAGAAGACCCACACGTGGGCTCCGCGGCCTGACTGGGAGATCTCCAACGCGGCCGGCACCGCGCTGGCTCGTGCCGCCTTCGCGTAGGCGAGGGCGTCGAGCATCGCCGTCGGCCCGTCGAAGTCGGCCACGACGAAGTGGCAGGTATTGCCGGGCATCAGTGGGTACAGGCCCATGAACACGTCGCCGACCAGATGCGCCGCGACGACCTCCGTCGTGCGGGGCAGGTGGGTGGCACCCCGCCGGTCCATACCCTTACGCCAACCGCCGGCGACCGCGGGCATCCACCCGGCAGCGCCGGTACGGGCGTTGTCCCACCGCACGGCGTACACGTCAGCCCGGGCCCTGAACCGGTCGGCGAACAACGCCAGCTTGTCCCGGGTCGGCGAGGCCATGGTGACCAGCCCCGGCGGCTCCACCGGCGCGGACAACTGCTCCGGTGCCGCAGACGTGTCCGCACCGCGCAGCTCCAGCAGACGTCCCAGCCGGGCGTTCTCCGCCCGTAACCGCTCCACCTCCCGCCGAAGATCGACGAACTCGGCCACCGAACCCATGCCGACCATCCTCGCGCATCAGGCTCCGAACACCCCGATACCGGTCCGCTATCCTCCGTCGATGGCATCGAAGGGCAACGCCACGCTGGAGGCGATGATCGAGGAAGCCACCGTCGACACGGACGGTTACCAGGACGAGCGCGCTGGCCTGTTCGCCATGATCGAGGAGCATCTGGCGGTGCCGTTCACCACCACCGTCCTCGGCGTCGAGGCCACCGTGCGGAAGATCGACCTGACCGAGGACAACATTGTCGCGGTCTGTGTCCGGGGCCACCACCGGCAGAGGATCGGTCTGCTCGACCTGCCGCTACCCAGTCCGGCACCAGACGGCGCCGCGTGGATCGACGCCTACCGGCACTGGGCCGGAAGGTAGGCCACGGTGAGCGAGTACCAGTACTACGAGTTCACCGCCGTCGACCGGCCCCTCACCGGCCGGGAGCGGGCCGAGTTGCGGTCGCTGTCGACCCGGGCCGACATCACCGCCACCAGCTTCGTCAACACCTACGAGTGGGGCAACTTCAAGGGCGACCCGCGCACGCTGATGGAACGGTACTTCGACGCGCACCTGTACCTGGCGAACTGGGGCACCCGCCAGCTCATGCTGCGGCTACCGAAACACGTGCTGGACCCCGCCACGGTGGCCCAGTACTGCCAGGGTGACAGCGCGGCCATGTGGACCGCTGGCACGCACGTCATCATCGACCTGCATGACGGGGACGAGGACGGCGTCGACGAGTGGGAGCTCGACGGCCACGGTCTGCTCACCTCCATCATCCCGGTCCGGGCCAGCCTCGCCGCGGGCGACCTGCGCCTGCTCTACCTGGCCTGGCTGCGCTGCGTACAGTCCGAGGACATCGCCGACGACGAGCCCGAACCACCCGTCCCGGCCGGACTGGGCGCCCTCGACGCGCCCCTCACCGCCGCCGCCGAATTCCTGCGCATCGACCCCGACCTGATCGCGGCCGCAGCGGCCGGGTCGACGCCGGACGCCTCCGGCGAACCGACCGCCGCGCAACTACGCACCTGGGTCATCGGACTGCCCGCAAGGGACAAGGACACCATCCTGACCGACCTGATCACCAGCGGCGACAGCCACCTACGCAACCGACTGCTGCGCCGCTACCGCGACGCACACCGCACCGATACCCCGGCCCCGGCAGCCCTCCGCACCGCCGGGAAACTGCTCGCCACCGCTGCGGACCTGCGCGCCCAGCGGGAACGACGGGACGCCGAGCAGCGCGAACGCGACCGGATTCGCCGCGAACGGTCCGCCGCAACCGCCCGGCAACGGCACCTCGACACCCTCGCAGTCGACCAACCCGCCGCCTGGCAGCGGGTCGACGAACTCATCGCCACGAAGAGACCCCGCGAGTACGACAGCGCCGTTCAACTCCTCGTCGACCTGCGCGACCTCGCCGAACGCGACGGAGACAGCGGGCTGTTCCAACAGCGGCTGACCGAGCTACGGGCAGTGCACGCCCGCAAGCCCAGCCTGCTCGAACGCCTCAACCTCGCAGGCCTCGACACCTGACGCATGGTTCGCCACCGGTGACCATCACCGAGGCGCGCAAGATCGTAGGCCGCTCGGCGTCCCCGGCGCGACGTCCCTGACAGCGGCGGCTTGGGCTCCGGGTGTCCGTCGGGACCCGCAACCGGACATAGAACTGTGTCGTTTGACGGGGTGGACCCGGAGGGTCGGGTGACTGTCTGGGTGTGTGCTGCCGATGTCATGGCCAGCTAGGAGTAGGACGCCCCGACCCTCGCTGACGACCGCTGTATCAGCACTGGATGGAGACTTGCGACCGATCGCCCTTTCCGAAGTTGTGGCTACTGAACCGCGGCGGGTCCACGCCCCTTGACCAGACAACCGACGAGGGTGATGCCCGATGGGCAGCCTGTGGGCCGGCGTCGACGTCGACAAGACCCACCACCACGTGTGCGTCATTGACGACGACGGCACCGTGGTGGTGTCCGAGAAGATTCCGAACGACCAGCAGGCCATCTCCGGCATCGCCGGACGGCTCGGCAAACGCCGCAAGCCGATCCGCTGGGCCGTCGACCTACGCGGCGGACCAGCGGCGCTGCTGTTGGCGGTCCTGCTCGACCGGGACGCCGACGTCCGCTACGTCAGCGGCACGGTCACCTCACGGATGGCGGAGGCGTTCCACGGCGAACGCAAGACCGACGCCCATGACGCCTACGTCATCGCCCAGACCCTGCGCATGCGCGGCGACCTACCGACCCTCACCCTCGCCGACGGGGTGCAGCAGCAGTTGAAGCTGCTCGTCTCCCGCCGCCTCGACCTGGTCGCCGACCGGGTCCGCCTTACCGCCCGCATCCAGGACCTGCTGGCCATGATCAGCCCAGCGCTCGAGAAGACGCTGAACCTGCGCAGCAAGGGCGCGCTGCGGCTCCTCGCGCAGTGGCAGACACCCGCCGGACTGCGCCGCGCCGGTGAAGCCCGCATCCTGGACTACCTGCGCCAGCACGGCGCCCGGGCCGCCAGGGCACTCACCGCCAAAGTCCTCACCGCCGCCCGGACGCAGACCATCGCCGTCGCCGGAGAGGCCACCGTGGCCGGGATCGTGGCGCAGATGGCCACCGACCTGGAAGCGGTCAACGACCGCATCACCGCCATCGAAGAAACCATCGCCGTGATTGTCGCCGAGCACGAGCTGGGAGAGATCGTCACCAGCCTGCCCGGCATCGGCACCACCCTCGCCGCCGAGTTCCTCGCCCACGCCGGCACCCTCACCACCTACCCCAGCGCCGCCGCACTCGCCGCCCACGCCGGGCTCGCGCCGATCTCCCGCGACTCCGGCCGCAGGCAGGGTCACCAGATCCGGCCGCACCGCTACCACCGGGGCCTACGCCGGGTGTTCAGCATGTCCAGCTTCACCGCCCTGACCCACTGCCCACGATCCCGCGCCTACTACGACAAGAAGAGAGCTGAGAGTAAGACCCACCGCCAAGCCACCGCCGCCCTGTCCAGACAACGCCTCAACGTCCTCTGGGCCTGCATCCGCGACAAGACCCCCTACCAGCCCAAACAAGCAAGATCAGCAGAGGTGGTGCTGTGCGAACTCGCGTAGAGACTCCCCGTCGTCGAGGCCCGTGTGCACGCTATCGATGACCGCGGCCGGGTGGTCGGCTACCTCTACGAGGCACACCCGGGCAAGACCAGGATTCCTACACGCCTGGATCCCCGCCCGCTGACTCCGCCCGGTCGGGCCAAACGGACACTGAACAAGCACCGGCGTCCGGCCGAGGTGGCCGGACGCCGGAGCCCTTCACGACGGCTGAACTCTGCTCTTCTGTTGGATCCACCCCGCGATGGTGTGGGTCTGGAGGGCGTACGACATGTCCACGGCATTGCCGGTGATGAGGACGCCGTGCACCCGGTTGTTGTACATAACTCCCGCCCCTGAATCTCCGCGCCCCGTGACTCCGGAGTCGGGCCCGGTCGTTCCGTAGTTGGTAGCTACCAGTTGATAGGCACTGTTGCCTGCGCCCACTTGGTCGTGGTGCACGCTGTTCGCCCTGACTCGCATGGTGCAGACCTGCAGGACAGGTGCGGGGGTGTTACCGCCACGGGTCATCAATCCCCACCCGCTGATGGAAACGTTGGCGCCGGGCGCCAGGTATTCCCGTGAGTACCCAACGACGAGGTTGGCCGCGTTCGGGACGTTCTGCCACAGGTTGAGGAGCATCGCGTCCTGGGTCGGATGCCGGTAGATCCCGGCGATGCTCATGGCCTGGCCCCTGGTCAGCGTGCGGTCACCCGCGACGACCAGGGCGTTGTTGACGTTGCCGCCCGTGTTGTCGAAACAGTGCCGCGCCGTCAAGACCCAGTTGGGGGAGATGAGCGTACCGGTGCACTCGTATCCGAGGTTGACGAAGATTTGCACCTGACCGCGCAAATGCGCGGCGGGTGTCCCGCCGATGACGGCCGCGGCCGGCTGCGCGGTCAAGGTGACACCGCCGAGGAAGGTCAGGGACAGCGTGACGGCCACGGCCGCCCGCCGCAGTAGCGATGGTGTACGCACGAAGTTCTCCGTTCGGTATACGGCGCGGGTTCTCGGTTTCGCTCCGCTTGGGCCTGGCCCGCGTGCCGCCGCATCGCTGTCCGGCGGTGGACGGCACACCGCGTTGAATCGAATACCTCCGTTGGTCGACGCGCGGGCATCGGTGGAGCGATTTCCTGATCGTGCTCGGCCGCTCCACATTGGCCAATACCGCCCTCTGTACCAACCCGGTAGCGCAGGCGGGCCGGCCGCGCCGGCGAACAAGCGCGGAGGATCTGCCGGATCCGTGTCCAGCGGGAGTCCCGAGTCTGTCCCCGCTGATCATGACCAGACGCTGGTTGGCGAGGGTCGGCGGCGTGAAACGCCTGACGGCTGCCATCAACGACGACCACGCTGCGGCCCGCGCTCTCGTCAAGGCCAAAGACGCCCGGAAGCGTGTGAACGAGCAACTGTCCCGCTGGCGGCAGATCACCGATCACTGGATCGACAATCGCCACGACCTCGCCCACTTCACGGCCACGCTCGACACCGTCTACGCCGCGACCTGCCCCTCCATCACGAGAACGGAACTCTCATGACACGGCTGTACGCCTCCGCCGGCGCGATCGTCGTCTGCGCTGACCTGGACCGTCCACGAATGCTGCTGTTGGAGCAGATCCGCGCCACCGGTGAGCGTCAGGTGGTCGCCCCGAAAGGGCGCATCGAGCCGGGCGAGTCACCCCTGATCGCCGCCGCCCGGGAAGTATCGGAAGAGGCCGGACTCCACGACATGCGCTACGTCGCCTACCTCGGACAGGAGGCGTACCGCTTCACCGACCACGACGGCACGCCAGCGCAGAAGACCGTCGACTGGTTCCTGTTCGCCACCACCGACACGAACGCCACCCCACGGCAGACCGAAGGGTTCGTCGCCGCCCAATGGCACGACCTGCCCGACGCGCTGACCGCCGCGAGCCATGCCGGCTTCCATGAGTACGTCCGACGGGCCGACGAGATCATCGCCTGGCGCCGCGGCGGCTCGCTCGACTACAGCGACATCCTCAGAGGGTGGTTCGGGAGCCTATGTCCGAACTGGGTTTGACCGTTCGCTAGAGGCCCTGGTGGTCGGGGTTACGCGGAGGTCGCCGGCGGGGCGAGGGTGAACAGTCCGGCCTCGGTTTCGGTGAGGATCTGGCGGGCGACGAGCCGCTTGAGTTTGGCGCGTAGTCCTTCCGTGTCCTTCGCGGCGGTGCCGGTGCCCAGGGCGTGGCAGATGTCCTTGGCGCGCATCGGCGCGGTGGCAGCGTGGAACACGGCGAGGATCTGCTGGTAGGCGGGGCTGGCGACGGTCGGGTCAGCGGGTGCCGCCGCATCGAGGGGGCCGCCCAGGCTCAGGAGCGTTCTGCGGGTGATGGCGAGTTCGGCCATCTCGGTCTCGGCTGCGGTGAGCTGCTCGTCGAGGGACGCGATCTGGGCGCGGAGCCGCTCGACGGCCAGGCCGGCGGCGGTCTCGCGTTCGGTGAGCAGGGTCAGCAGCGACGGCGGGGTCACCGCTGCCGCTGCGGGTCGCGCCATGACGCGGTGGCGGTGCCGGTCAGCCGGCGGATGAGGTTCGCCGTCGAGGCCCACCAGGTGCGGGACACCGCGGAGGCGGGTCGGCTCTCGTACTCGCGGACCAGACGGCGGTGCAGCATTAGGGTGCCGTTGGTCTGCTCGACGACCCACCGGC